>JAILRE010000054.1 GCA_024698505.1 Clostridiales bacterium
CGCGATCTCCTGGGCTTCCGCCGGCGGCTGCGGCTTCCGCGGTTCCAGGAAGAGCACTCCCTTCGCGGCTCAGATGGCTGCGGAGCAGGCTGCCAAGGCTTCCATGGAGCATGGCATGCGTGTTGTAGAAGTTTATGTAAAGGGTCCCGGCGCAGGTCGTGAGTCCGCAATCCGTTCTCTGCAGGCTGCAGGTCTTGAGATCAACATGATCAAAGACGTAACGCCCATCCCCCATAACGGTTGCCGTCCTCCCAAGCGCAGGAGAGTATAAGGAGGCAAACGATTATGGCAAGATATACTGATTCCGTTTGCAGGCAGTGCCGCAGGGAAGGCTGCAAGCTCTTCCTCAAGGGCGAGCGCTGCTACAGCGCAAAGTGCGCTTTCACAAAGCGCCCCACCCCTCCCGGACAGCATGGTCAGGCTCGTCAGCGCAAGCAGTCCAACTACGGCATCCAGCTTCGTGAGAAGCAGAAGGTCCGCAGGATGTACGGCGTGCTCGAGTCCCAGTTCAGGAAGTACTATGAAATGGCCACCAACATGCACGGCGTAACCGGTGACAACCTTCTCGCTCTGTGCGAGCGCCGTCTGGACAACGTGGTTTACCGTCTTGCTTTCGGCGCAAGCCGCGCGCAGGCCCGTCAGCTCGTTGTACACGGCCACATCACCGTCGACGGTAAGAAGGTCGATATCCCCTCCTACATCGTAAAGCCCGGTCAGGTCATCTCCGTCCGCAACAGCAGCCGCGACATGGAGTGCTTCAAAGCCATCCGTGAGCAGGGCGCCGACGGCAAGATGCCCAAGTGGCTCACCCTCGATGCGGAGAACCTCAAGGGTACGGTAGTCGCCATGCCCGAGCGTGACGATATCGACGTCATCATTGAGGAGCATCTCATTGTTGAGCACTATTCCAGGTAATGAGTTGAAACCCGTTGCTCCCCTGTGGAGCAATACCCTGTACGCTTAATGAAAGAGAGGGGAGAGTTTGATGTTGGAAATTGAAAGACCCAAAATTGAGTGCGTAGAGCTTACCGAAAGGTACGGCAGATTCGAAGTCAAGCCCTTGGAGCGCGGCTTCGGAACGACTCTCGGCAACTGTCTGCGTCGTGTGCTTTTAAGCTCACTTCCCGGCGTCGCTGCAACCTCCGTTAAGATCGAAGGCGTGCTTCACGAGTTTTCCACCATTGAGGGCGTAAAAGAGGACGTCACCGAGATAATCCTCAACCTCAAGGAGCTCCGCACGAAGATCTACGGCGAGGGCGCCAGGCGCGTCATTATTGACGCCACGGGCGAAGGCGAGGTCAAGGCCGGCGATATCATCGCCGACGCCGACGTAGAGATCGTCAATCCCGATCTGCACATCGCCACTCTGGGCGAAAATGCCCGTCTCAACATGGAGATCGTTCTCGATCAGGGGCGTGGATACGTTTCAGCCGATAAGAACAAGAAGCCCGGTATGGCTATCGGTGAAATAGCCGTTGATTCCATCTTCACACCGATAACCAAGGTCAACTTCCGCGTAGATGATACCCGCGTCGGCAACACCACCGACTTCGATCAGCTTACGCTCGAGGTTTGGACCTCCGGAGCCATCCGTCCCGAGGAGGCTGTCTCCAAGGCAGCCAACATTATGACCGAGCATCTGAGCCTGTTCATCAATCTCACCGAGGACAGCCAGCGCGACACCATCTTTGAGGAGAAGAGCGCGGACGATAAGTCCAAGCTGCTCGAGACCCCCATCGAAGAGCTGGATCTCTCCGTCAGATCTTACAACTGCCTAAAGCGCGCCGGAATCAACTCCGTTGCGGAGCTGGTCGAGCGTAACGAGGAAGAGATGATGAAGGTTCGCAACCTCGGCCGTAAGTCCCTCGAGGAAGTCCAGCAGAAGCTGGCCGGCCTGGGACTCGCTCTCAGAGAAAGCGACGATTGATTTTCTTAATTAATATAGGAGGAAAAAGATATGCCTAACCGTAAGCTCAACAAGCCCACCGATCAGCGTGACGCTATGTTCCGCAATATGGCGACCGCTCTTCTTTGGAACGGCAAGCTCGTTACTACCGAGACCCGCGCCAAGGAGCTCCGTCCCATTGTCGAGAAGCTCATCGCTCTGGCCGTGGCTGAGTATAAAAATACCGAAACCGTCACCAAGACCGTTAAGACGCTCAACGATAAGAAGCAGGAAGTTGAAGTAGAGAAGACCTCCAATAAGGATCTGCCTTCCAAGCTCCATGCCAGGAAGCTCATCATGGCTTATCTCTACAACATCACCGAAGTTCAGCAGCACAAGGAAAAGAAGGCCGATTTCCGCGCCCGCACCGCTGCCAACTATCCCGTTGTTGAGAAGCTCTTCAACGAGCTTGCCCCCAAGTATGAGGGCAGGAACGGCGGTTACACCCGTATTATGAAGCTCGGTCCCCGCCGCGGTGACGCCGCTGAGATGGCTCTCATCGAGCTCATCTGAAGCAGATAACAGCAATAAAAGCCCGAAAGGCATCCCCTTTCCGGGCTTTTTTCATGCCTTGATTTTGTTTTTGTTGAATAAAAAAAGAAGCTTCTGCCGAAACTAAGCCTACAATCTTTTATTCAGGAGGCGTTTATGCAGCAAAACAACAACAAGCCGTGGTTCATGGACGGCGGCCAAAGCTCAAAGATCAAGGGCGGCGACCTTACGACCGTTCAGGACGAGATGTATTCCGAAGCCCTGGCCTACAAGAAATGCAAGGTCTACGCTTCAAGGTTCAACGATCCCGCCCTGCAGTCGATGGCGGCGTCGCACGCGGAGCATCACAGACAGCATTTCGACGCTCTGCAGAACTATCTCGGATCAAAACAGTAACGGAGGTCAATATGAACGATATGAACGGCAGCGAAAACCTGAACGAGAGGGAGCTTCTTACGGATCTCCTGCATACCGAAAAGGAACTGACCAAGAACTACGCGGGAGGCTGTACCGAGGCCTCGTGCCCCGAGCTTCGCAGGATACTCATCCGCAACATGACCGAGTGCTCCGAGGATCAGTTCAGCGTGTTCGAAGAGATGCGCAGGCGCAATATGTATAACCCGAAGGACGCGCAGAGCCAGGAGGTGCAGACCGCAAAGCAGGCCATGCAGAATCTCAGGGACGAGACCTGGTAAGCGAGAACAAAAAAACAGAAAAACGGTGAGAGCGTGATCGCCCTCACCGTTTATTTAATAATATTTTTCGGCATCATTTTATCAGCCTTTCGGCCTGCTTTCTCGAGGCCTCGGGGCAGAGCTCCATGACTCTTCCTATCAGCAGCTCCTTCGCCTCGGCGGGGGAGAACTCTTTTTCCGCGGCATCGATGAAAGAGCCGTATTTCGTATCGGAAAGCGCGTATCTTGCGAGGCCCCAGCCGTAGGGGAGGCCCCTTCGGTCGAAAGCGTATTCGAAGCTGACGGGCAGCACGAAGCATTTCATCTGGAGCAGGTTTACTATCCCGTCAAAGCCAGAGCCCTTGCCCTCCATGCCCGTGCGCCTTCGAAGCTCGGTCGAGAGGACGCTGCCCTTTTCGAGCTCGTTCATGATCGGAAGGGAGGCGTGAGGGAGGAAACCGTCCTCATACATGCCCTCGAAATCGTAGCCGTCCCTCCTGTAACAGGCGAGCAGCCCGTACCATTCGGGCGCCATGAAAACGGCCTTGCCGCGCATCAGCTTGCCGTAGACGCCGACTTCCGTCTTCCATTCCCACGGGCCGTCCACGCCGTCCGCGAACCAAACGGCGGGATCGATGTGATCCTTCAGGGAAAAGCCCCTTATCCCGCTGTCGAAAAAGGGGAGAAAGCCCAGCTCGGAAACGGCTTTTTCAAGCTGTTCCTTGGTCGAGATGACGGGTAAGTCGTTGATCGTTATCGATGCGGATCGGAACACGTTGCCCTCCTTTTAGGACAGCTCGAACGCGCCGGTGTAGAGCTTGTAGTATTCGCCCTGCTGGCGCAGGAGATCCTCGTGGTCGCCGCGCTCGATTATCCTGCCGTGCTCAAGCACCATTATCGCGTTGGAGTTCCTTACCGTCGAGAGCCTGTGCGCGATTACGAACACCGTGCGGCCCTCCATAAGCTTATCCATGCCGCTCTCGATCAGCTTCTCGGTGCGGGTGTCGATGGAGCTCGTGGCCTCGTCGAGTATCAGCACGGTGGGGGAGGCGACCGCCGCCCTCGCTATCGCGATAAGCTGGCGCTGCCCCTGCGAAAGATTTGCGCCGTCGGAATAGAGCATCGTACGGTATCCCTCGGGCAGATGCGAAATGAAGTAATCTGCGTTGGCGATCTTCGCCGCGGCAATGCAGTCCTCGTCCGTGGCGTCGAGCTTGCCGTACCTAATGTTCTCCATCACGGTGCCGGTGAAAAGATGCGTGTCCTGCAATACCATGCCGAGCGTTCCGCGAAGATCGTCCTTTTTGATATTGCGGATATCGATACCGTCGTAGGTTATCTCGCCGTCGTTCACGTCATAGAAGCGGTTGATGAGGTTCGTAATCGTCGTCTTGCCAGCTCCGGTGGAGCCGACGAAGGCTATCTTCTGCCCCTTCTTGGCGTAGAGCGTCACGTCCTCTAGCACGAGCTTGTTTCCGTCGTAGCTGAAATCGACGTCGTGGAGCTCGATCTTGCCGACGAGGGGTATCTTAGTAATTTCGCCTTCCTTGGAGATGACGCGCCAGACCTTCGAGCCGTCCTCCCCGGTTTCGAGGGTGACGGCGCCATCGTCGATCTCGGGGGGCATATCCATAAGCTTGAACACGCGCTCCGCGCCCGCAAGCGCAAGCAGTATGTAGTTGAACTGCTGGGAGATCTCCGAAACGCGGTTGGAGAACTGCCTTATGAACGACAGGAACGTTATCAGCACCGAGCCCTCGACGCCGATTTTGGTCCAATCGAAGCTTGAGTTTTTCGAGAGCGAGGCTATGAGCTCGCCGTTTGCGGCGAAGAGCACGCCTATCGTTGTCGTCAGCGCATAGAATATGTGCGAGAGATTGTTCATGATCGGCCCCATTATGGAGGCGAGGGTGCTCGCTCTCGTCGCAACATGGCGCAGCTCCTCGTTCATTTCGTCGAAATCGGTCATGACCTTTTCCTCGTGGTTGAAGGCCTTGACGACGCGCTGGCCCTCCATCATCTCCTCGATGTAGCCGTTGACCTTCGCCAGCGCCTTCTGCTGATGGACGAAGTTTTTGCCCGATCTGGAGGCGATGAATTTGGTTATCAGCACGACGAGCGTGCCGAGCACCAATACAATGAGGAACAGCGGCGCGGAGAGGGAGATCATCGCTATCACAACGCCCGTGAGGGACGCCGTCGATATCAGAAGCTGGGTAACGCTGTTGTTCAGCATCTCCCTTATGGCGTCGACGTCGTTCGTGTAATAGCTCATCAGCTCGCCGTGGGTGTGGCTGTCGAAGAAGCCGACGGGAAGCTCCTGCATGCGGTCGAAGAGGTCGGTGCGGAGCTTCGCCATGACCGTCGCCGTGCATTGGAGCATGAGGCGGTTAAGGCCGAAATTCGTTATTACTCCGGCAAAATACAGTACCGCCATGTAGATGAGGAGCACCGTGTACTTGGCTATCTGCTCGTCCATGTGAATGCCCGCCTTGTCGGAAAGGGCGGATTCGAGCACCTTGACGAGGGGATCCAGCATATAGCCCGCGGCTATCGTCGCCGCCGAGTAGAGCAGTATGCAGACCACGGCGATTATAAGCGCCCACATGCAGTTCTTATAATAGGAGAGGAGGCGCGCTATCGTCTTGAAGGGATTATCGGGACGGCGCTTGCCCTTATGGTTGGCGATTATTTCGCTCTGCTTGGCCATTATTCATCCTCTCCTTTCATCTGGGATTCGAATACCTCGCGGTAGATCTCGCTCCTCTCCATCAGCTCGGCGTGCGTGCCGACGTCGGAGATGCGCCCCTTATCCATAACGATAATGCGGTCGCTCATCATAATGGAGGCGATCCTCTGCGCGATTATTATTTTGGTCGTTCCGGGTATGTATTCGCGGAAGGCCTTTCGTATCTTCTCGTCCGTTGCGGTGTCGACCGCGCTGGTGGAGTCGTCCAGTATCAGTATCTTCGGCTTTTTGAGCAGCGCACGCGCTATGCAGAGCCTCTGCTTCTGCCCGCCGGAAACGTTGCAGCCGCCCTGGCCGAGGTCGGTATCGTAGCCCTTTTCGAAGCCCATTATGAAGTCGTGAGCGCAGGCCATTTTGCAGGCGGCGACGATATCCTCGTCGGAGGCGTCGGCGCAGCCCCAGCGGAGATTGTCCTTTATGGAGCCGGAGAAGAGCATGTTCTTCTGAAGCACCATGGATACCCCCTCGCGAAGCTCGTAGAGGGAATACTCCTTCACGTTGTGCCCGGAGATCAAAACCTCGCCGTTCAGAGCGTCGTAGAAGCGGGGGATCAGCTGAACGAGGGAGCTCTTGCCCTCGCCCGTGCCGCCTATAACGCCTATCGTCTCGCCGGAGCGGATCCTGAGATTCACGTCGGAGAGCGTCAGATTGCCCGGATCCTTCGTATAGCTGAAATCGACGTGGCGGAACTCGATCTCGCCGTTCGTCACCTTCAGGGGGGAATCGGCGCCGATGATGTCCAGCTCCTCGTCGAGCACCTCGTTCACGCGGGTGACGGACGCCCTCGCCATGGATACGGTGACCACGAAGAAGGAGACCATCGCGAGCGAGCTTATTATCTGCGTCGTGTAGGTCATAAGGCTCGTCAGCTCGCCCGGGCCGAAGGTCTTGTAGCGGATTATTTCAAATCCGCCGAGGGCCAGCAGTATCACCGTGCAGGTGAACATTATGAACAGCTGCAGAGCCGGCGCCCAGGAGAATATCTTCTGCGCGTGTATCTGCGCCTTTTTGAGGTCTGTGGCGGAGGAATGGAACTTCTGCTTTTCGTAGTCCTCGCGGACGAACGCCTTCACGACGCGCATAGCTATGAGGTTCTCCTGCACGGAGGTGTTCATAGCGTCGGTCTTTTTCAGCATCGTGAGGAAGCGCGGATGCCCCATCGAGATGAGTACGAGCATGGTCGCCAGAAGGAAGGGTATCGCGATCACGAATATCCACGAGAGCCGCGAATTGATGTTGAACGCCATTATCGCGGCGAAAATCATCATCATGGGAGCCCTTACGAATATCCTTATTATCTGCATGAAGGTGTTCTGGATCATCGTCACGTCGGTGGTCGTCCTGACGATCAGCGACGAGGTGGAGAACTTATCCGTGTTCGCGAAGGAGAAGGACTGTATCTTTTCGAATATGGCGCGGCGAAGGTTCTTCGCAAAGCCCATCGCGGCGACGGAGGCCGTCCTCGCTCCCAGCATGCCGCAGGCGAGCGAGAGCAGCGCCGCGAGCACCATAAGCCCGCCGAGCGTGAAAATAAGCTGCATGCTGCCCGTCCTGAGGCTCGCGGGGATGACCGACCTGAGCAGGAAATCCTCCTGCCCGTAAAGGCCGCCGTCCACTATCGCCGCCATAAGGAGCGGGATAAGCACCTCGAGCGCGACCTCGAACACCATGAATACGGGGGTCAGCACGGTCGGCACGCCGTAGCCCTTCACGAAGGAGGCGTACCGTCTGAGGCCCCGTTCTTTTGCGTTTTTCGTATTGGTTTCCATCATTTACCGTCCGATCTTTTATTTTGCGTCAATTATACCACATTCCGAATTAAAACGCTCCCGCGCAGAATGAGCGTAAAACAATATATTGAGGCGGCCGCGAGGGGGTGTTGATAATAAGGGGCGGCCGTATTATAATATGAAAAAGAAAAAACAAGGGAAAAGGACTATGCTGAAGGGCGTGCTCTGCTCCACAGGAGCGCTGATAACAAGATTCAACGGCCGCGATCCCGGCTTGCTGCGGGGGTTCTTTCCGCATATCGAGGCGGACGGTCTCGAATTCATGATCTACCCCTCGTGGGACGGGCGTCTTTTCGAGCAGGTCGCCAAGGTTGAGCGCTTCAAAAGGGAGCAGAACGTCAACATCCCCGTGCTCCACGCCGATAAGAGCATAGGCGAGCTTTTGAGCCGCGGCGCGGATGACGAGATCCGCGAGGCGGGGGAGAGGTTCAAAAACAACTGCATTATCGCAGAAAGGCTTGGCGCGGAGCTCATGGTGCTCCATCTCTGGGGCGGCCCCGCCTCGGACAGGCATATCGACAGGAACATAAACGAACTCGGCGAATACATGCGCGCTGCCGAAAAACACGGCGTGCTGCTGACCGTCGAGAACGTCAT
Source organism: Clostridiales bacterium (assembly GCA_024698505.1). Lineage (GTDB taxonomy): Bacteria > Bacillota > Clostridia > Christensenellales > CAG-138 > UBA3857. The sequence continues at coordinate 8,248 of JAILRE010000054.1, forward strand.
CTGCGGCGGCAAAACGCCCCTCGTCCACTTAAACTCCATAATGGACGCTTACCCGGACGCGGCGTTCACGATCGACACCAAGATGGCCGAATTCCATCTCGAGCTCCCGCAGACGCTCGCCTGCGAAAGACTGTGGGACGGAAGGGTGAAGCATCTGCACGTCAACGATTACGGCGGCGGGCTTCGGGACTTCAACGATCTGAAGGTGCGCCACATAGGCGAGGGCCACGTGGATTTCGATTCCTTCTTCAAGGCCGTGAAGGCGAGGAACTACGAAGGCTGGGCGACCGTGGAATCCACGTCCGTCAGGCCCGACGGTACGGTGGATTTTATAAAGCTCAACCGATCGCTGAACGCGGTAAGGGCGGGGCTTGAATAAGGACAAAAAAACGCGGTGTGTAATACACCGCGCTTTTTATGCGCCGTTTTATACGCCTTTTCTTTGCCGCAGCGCGTCGCCCTTATGCATGAGGGGCGATATCCTTTTGTAGAGCAGGAAGGTCGTGACGGATATCAGCACGCCCTTAAGGAGATTAAAGGGCACTACCGCGAAGAGGATGAGCTTCGGGAGAGTGGTGATGTGCTTGTTTACCGCCGTGCCCATCGCGACAATGGCGTCCAGCTCCATATGGAAGAGCTTGGCGAATTTCGGTATCAGATAGAGGGCGTTGAACGCGCTGCCGAACACGGTCATGATGAGCGTGCCGCAGATGAGCCCTACGAGGGCCGTCTTCCTGCCGGGCCTCGCGTGATAGATCATGCTCGCGGGGAGCACGAACGTGCAGCCGACGGCGAAGTTCGCGAAATCGCCCACGAAAGCGGTGGAGGTGCCCTTTATTATCAGCTTTATCACGATCTTGAAGAATTCCGAAACGGCTCCCGCGACGGGCCCCAGATAGAAGGTGCAGATCATAACGGGCAGCTCGGAAAGATCCAGCTTGTAGAATCCCGGCGCGAAGAAAAGCGGTATCTCAAGAAGCATCAGAGCGCCCGCCATTGCGGAGAAGAGCGCCGTATATGTGATGTAATGCGTATCCGAAAAGCGCTTGCGCTGCTTGACGAAGAGCCTTTCGAAAAGGTAAGCGATAAGGAACACTCCCGCCGAAATGGCGAGGCATATGAGCAGAAAGCTCAGGTTTTCCTTTGCGCTCAAAAGCGTCTGTTTCAGTTTTTCCATAATAAAAAACCTCCTTGATATTATTGCCCCGTTAAAGCGGAGCGCAAAAGGAGGCCTTCCATTTTCGTACCGCTTCTCTCATCCGGACTCTTACCGTCGGTATCGGGATTCCACCGATTCGGAAGCGGCCGAAGCCGCTGCTCGCAGACTGTTACTGCCGGTAGGGATATTCACCCTGCCCCGAAGCAAAGCCATTATACTACCGCGAAGGCTCCATTACAATCCCTTTTCGCAAAAAAAGCCCCCTTTTTCAAGGGGGCCGATCGAAAGCATTATCGATTCTCTTCCATGTGGCTGCAGTTGGCGAACTTGGTGAGCTCGGGCACCCAGGTCAGGTCGATCCTTCGCGTCTCGCCGTTCCTGTGTTTGACGACGTGCAGATACGCCGTGTTGTCCCCGGTGCGGTACTCCTCGGTATCCGTGTACGCGGCGGGGCGGTAGAGCATCATAATGATGTCCGCGTCCTGCTCGATGGAGCCGCTCTCACGCAGGTCGCTCATAAGGGGCGTATGGTCGGAGCGCTTGTCCGGCTCGCGGGAGAGCTGGGAGAGCACTACGAGCGGAACGTCAAGCTCCCTCGCCAGTATTTTGAGGTTCCTCGTCATCTCGGAGACCGCCTGCACCCTGGATTCGGCCCTTCCCGTCGCCTGCATGAGCTGCAGATAGTCGACGATAACGAGATCGAGCCCCTGGCGGGCCTTTATCCTGCGGCACCTCGAGCGAAGCTCCGCTACGGAAATGCCGGGCGTGTCGTCTATCAGAAGCTGCGCGTCGCCAATTTTGGTAAAGCCCTTCGCTATCTCAAGCAGCTCGTCCCCGTTCACGGTGCCCGTGCGGATATTGTAAAGGGGAACGCCCGTCTCCGTTGCCATTATCCTCGAAACGAGCTGATCCTTGCTCATTTCCAGATTGAACACGGCTACCGTCGCGCCCTCGTGCAGGGCGGCGTGCGCGGCCATGTTCAGCGCCAGCGTCGATTTGCCGCTCGCGGGGCGGCCTGCGATGATGATAAGGTCGCTCTTCTGAAGGCCGGAGGTCAGCGTGTCAAGATCGATGAAGCCCGTGGAAATGCCCGTGTTGCGGCCCTCCATCTTCATAAGCTCGCCTATCCTGCGGTAAACTCTGCCGTAGATGGGAGCGATGGCCTCTATCGATTCGTCCGTGGCGCGGACGGCTATCTCGAATATGCGGCGTTCCGCGTCGTCGATCATGCGGTCGGTCTCCTTGGTGCCGGTGCGCGCGTCCTGCGCGACGTCCGTGCAGACCTTTATCAGACGGCGGCGTACGCTCTCCTCCTCGACAATGGCGACGTAATGCTCCACGTTCATCGCGGTCGGCGTGAATACGGAGAGCTCGGTAATGTAATCGAGCCCGCCGGAGGATTCCTGCTTGCCGAGCTTTTCAAGCGCGTCCATAACGGTGACGACGTCTATGGAGCCGCCCCTGTCCCAGATATACTTCATCGCGGCGAAAACGTCGCGGTTGCGGAGGCTCCAGAAATCCTCGGGGGTCAGCTTTTCAAGGGCGCCCTCGGCCGTTCTCGGGGAAAGCAGTATGCTTCCCAGCACGGCCTTTTCGGCTTCCTCGCTGTATGGCAGGTTCAGTGCTTCTTCGCTCATGGGATTCTCTTTCGGTTTAGTTTTCTTCTATCGCAATGACCTCTACCTTGAACTTGGCGTCGGTCTGCTCGAACATATGCGCGCTCACCGTGGTGATGCCCGTGGACTTTATGGGCTCGGGGATGCGGATCTTCTTCTTGTCAAGGGAGATGTCGTACTGCGCCTTCAGCGCCTCGGCTATCTCCTTGCCGGTGACGGAGCCGAAGAGCCTGCCGTTTTCGCCCGCCTTGGCGTAAACGCGGACGGTCAGATCGCTCATGCCGGAGGCGAGCTCCTTCGCGTTCCTGCGCTGTACCTCGATGCGGTGCTTCTCGGCCGCCTTCTTGATGGTGGCCGCGTTGATGTTGCCCGCGTCCGCGGGGACGGCCAGCTTCTTGGGGATAAGGAAATTGCGCGCGTAACCGTCGCTGACGTTCACGATGTCGCCCGCCTTGCCGGCGCCCTTAACGTCCTGCTGTAACAATACCTTCATCTATCGAACCTCCTTGGATGGTTTACTCGTTTTGTCCGGCGTCGCCGCCGTCCTTCTTTTCGTCGTCTTCCTCGGTCTCCCGAATGTAGCCGTACTTGGCGTATTCGTCCGCCCGCTTTTCAAGGCGGCTCATCTCTTTCGTGGCGTCAAGGTACTTTATTATCGCCGCCCTGCGCTTCTGTATCTGCTCCCTGATGCCGAGGAACGAAAGGAATATCAGGCTGTAGGGGAACGTGAACAGCACCATCGCAAAGAGCACCACTCTCACGCCGCCGCCGGCTTTGCCTATCTCGAACACGAAGAAGAGGTACGAAAGCCCCTGTATCGAGAAGAGCGAAGCTATCATTATTATAATGGAGAACGCTATGGCGTTCGCCTGCGCCGCTCGCAGTATGTAGACGAGAGCGATACCCACGGCCATTATCAGGCACCCGGGTATGGCGGTCTTAGGCAGCCTCCACGCGGAGAACTTCGCCATCTTGCGGGGCTCCGTGCGGAATATCCTGTGGCAGAGCTTGAAGAAGAGCACGAGCGCCAGCGCAAGCCCCTCCGAAAGGAGTATCGTACCCGGCATCAGCACGTCGGGTATTATCGCGGAGACGCTGTCGAGCGCGGAAGCGTCGCCCGCGATCTTCGAAAGCGAAGGCAGTATCACGGTCTCCCATGATTCGACCACCGCCGCGTAGGGCGGATCGCCCTTCAGCATGGGCTCGAGCGATACGGAGAGATAGTTCCCCAGGCAGAGTATGACCGCGAGCGCAAGCACCGCGTATCTGTGGGGAAGCTTCTTTTTATAATAGACCGTCAGTATGACGGGGCAGAGCAGGAAGGAGCAGAGCAGCGCGATCGCCCCGGGATCGGGCCCGAACCAGAGCAGCATGCCCGCCGCCGCGGCCGCTTCCACGGGAATGAGATACGCTGCCCCCCAGCAGGCGGCCATGTATCCCGCGAGCGCGAGCACGGGGATAAGCAGTATGTGGGAGAACACCGAAAAAGCGAGCCCGAGTACCGCCGCGCCTATGCATATTGGGAGCCTGTATTTCTTATCCATTCCTTACTTGCCTCAAGGGTATATATAACCCCATACTGATTTTATCCCAAACCATGCTCCGTGTCAACATGGAATATCCCCGCTTCCGGCGCGGACGGGGCAAAAGACTCTCCTTTAGCCCCTGCTGTATATCGGCAAAATAGGCGATAAGGTCTATAAACGCCCGTGGAGGCATATATAAAACCGCGGGACCCGGCGGGAGGGAACTGTTGTAAAAAAACGCCGTGATAACGCTGTATTTCGTTTTGTATTATTAATAGGAAGGAACGCCTTCAATGCCGTTTGATACGGGGATGTCGGCGATTCAAAAAAATACTGCGTCAAGGCATAAAAGTATTGACTTTTTTGACAGCGTCCTCTATAATAAGCGTATACAGTTCACAATCAGGGTATATTCTGCTTTGCGGACTGTACATAATCAAGATTCTCTATAAGAGAACAAACATAATAGGAGGAAAGACTATGAAGAAGATCTTTGCTTTGCTTCTGGCTCTGATCATGGTAGTTGGTATCCTCGCGGGTTGTAAGAAGACCCCGGATCCCAAGCCCGTTGATCCCACCAAAGCACCCGAGCAAGAAACTGCAGCTCCCGAAGTAACTCTGCCCCCCATGGCTGATTGGGACGGCAAGTACATCGAGAGGGACGACTACAAGGCTTACATCAAGCACGACCTCGACTTCCTTTATGCCACCATTAAGGATCAGCTCGGGGACACCGCAGGTGCTGTTGATGAGGCTATGGCCGCCGGCAAGCAGGCGATCGATTTCGCCGGCACCGTCGCCGAAGTTCGCACCGCGTATGCCGGCGCCTACCAGGCTATCCTCGATGCAGTTCCCACTTTCGACGGACTCGTTTCCTATAAGAAGCTGAGCAACGCCGAAAGGACTGACATCCTCGGTATCCTTGAGCGCTTCGCCGTTACCACCGGCATCACCGGTATCTCCCTGTTTGAGAACGGCGGTTACGTCATGTACAACCCCCGTGTAACCCTCGGCACCGAGAACTTCATCGTAGGCTACGGCTTCGGTATTCTCCCCGAAGGTAACATCACCGAGGACCTCGAGTATGAGGCCAACCCCGCTTGGAAGAGGTACTATCACATCTTCGAAGCCAACGATCCCGGTACTGTCAACTACCTGAACGATCAGGGCTCCCAGGTCGGCGATCTCTACGCCTACATTGCCGCTTCCTTCTTCACCAACTTCATGAACGAGACCAAGGACGGTTACGATTGGGTTCCCGAGCTCGCTATGGAGAAGCCCGTTGCCGTTAACGATGACGACGGCGACGGCGCCTGCACCACCTGGAAGTTCCAGGTCCGCACCGGTGCTGACGGTCTGAAGTACACCACCAACTCCACGATGGCTGACAGGGCTGCCTTCAACAACAGGCCCGTTGCTCTCGAGGACTACGAGTACGCGTTCAAGCTCCTGCTCACCCAGCAGAATGCTCTCTACCGCGGCTCCGAGCTCGCCAACACCAAGTCCGGTGCTATCGCCGGCGCTAAGGACTTCTACAATGCCACCGAGAACGGCTTCGATGAGGCCGCTTGGGCGAACGTAGGTATCAAGACCTATGAGGAGGGCGGCAAGTCCTACTTCGAGGTCACCTTCACCGAGGAGCAGACCCAGTTCTACTGCATGTACTACATCGCTTCCAGCCTGTACATGCCCGTTCCCGAAGAGTTCATCAACCTCGTTGGCGTTGAGAACTATCTCAGCTTCAACAAGGATGCTACCGAGTCCCCCGTTGACAACTCTCTTGCTCTTGGCGCCTATGCTCTTGAGCAGTGGGATTCCGATATGCAGATCGTTTACGGTAAGAACCCCAACTACGTTTACACTGACACCAAGTATGCCATCCCCGGCGTCCACGTGAAGATCTTCCCCGCCGCGCAGGAAGACACCACCGCCGGCTTCAACGAGTTCATCGCCGGCCACTTCGACGCCTCCGGTATTCCCCAGGAGTACCTGAACGAGTACCGCAACGATCCTCGCACCCGCAACACCACCGGTGACTCCAACTTCAAGCTCAACGTCAATGCTACCAACGAGGAGACTTGGGAGTATCTGTTCGGTGAAGAGGGCGTCGTCACCCAGACCCAGAAGGATGCTTACTGGGAGGTCAAGCCCTGCCTCGGCAACAATCACTTCGTGAAGGCTCTCAGCCTCTCCATCGACAGGCTCACCTTCGCTAACGCCCGTGGTTCCATCCCCGCGGTCGATTACCTCTCTTCCAACTACATGTCCGATCCCGAGAACGGTATTTCCTACTCCACCACCGATGCTCATAAGAAGGCCATCGAGGGTCTGATAGAGGATACCGACGGTTACGGCTACTCCCTTGAGCTTGCTCGTGAGTACTTCCGCGTAGCTCTTACCGAGCTTGAGGCGGAGGGCGCTTACACCCCCGGCACCAAGGAGAACCCCACTGTTATCCACATTGAGATCGCTTGGATGCGTCCCACTCAGGAAGAGCAGTTCCACAACGAGATCAAGAACTTCCTCGAGACTGCTTTCAATGATGAGAGCGTCTGCGGCGGCGTATATCAGCTCTCCGTTGACTTCTGGGTAGGCAACGAATGGGACGATGTTTACTACGACAAGATGATGCTCGGTCAGTTCGATATCGGCTTCGGTTCCATCTCCGGTAACCCCCTCGATCCTATCGGCTTCGTCAGCGTTCTCTCCTCCGATCAGGAGATCTCCGGCGGCTTCACCCTCAACTGGGGCGTTGACACCAACGATCCCGATGCTTACCCCATCGTATATGAAGGCAAGCGCTACTCCTTCGACGCTCTGTACAACGCGGTCAACGGTAAGGCGATCGTCTCCGAGGGCAAGAACGAAGTTTCCCTCTCCTTCGAGTACACCAACATCGTCAAGAACGACGACGGTTCCTACTCCGGTCAGTTCCTGATCAAGGCCACCCTGCCCGACATCACCACCATCACCGTTGATGATATCGCTTGCTGCAACTACGAGCGTTACTACAATGGCGACAAGCAGTATGTTGAGTGCTACCTCAGCGATCCCGCCTGCGGTTCCTTCAATGTTGAGGACAAGGGCAACGGCGAATATCTCGTAACCTTCACGGTCAACGCTGATATCGCGGCTGACTATGCTACCGGCAGCGGCACCTCCGAGAACCCCGAAGGCCAGACCGGCTTCGACTTCTACTACACCATGGTATTCGATGGTACTGAGCAGTCCGGCCTCTACTATTCTGTAAACGATAACTTCGTTGTTGAATAATCTTCAAATCAGAATAGACTCTTAATGGAAAGCGATGGGCCGGCCCCGCCGGCCCTTCGCTTCTCAGTTGAAACTCCACATGAAAGGGGATCGCTATGGGAAAATACGTCCTAAAGAGGATTGGGCTTGCTTTTCTCACCACCTTTATTATTCTTTCGCTGACATATATCCTTGTAAAACTTCTCCCGTACGAGAGACCTCTCGGCGGTGATCCCATCCAGATCGCATACTTCGATAAGCAGTACAATCTGGGGTATGTCGGCAGGTATGAACAAGAGATGCCTGAACTCGGCAAATTATTGTACAAGTCTCCCGCATTTCACGGTCGCTCCAATTACTACTACCAGGTTCCTGTTCTCAAGCAGTATGTGAACTGGTTGAAAAACATCATCACCAGATGGGATTGGGGCGTAAGCAAAACATATCAACCCAACGTTAAAGCATCTACGATCATAATGAAGAGGATCGGTTATTCGATCCGTTTGAATATCCTGTCGTCGGTTTGGGCAGTCCCGGTCGGATTACTTCTCGGTATCTGGGCGGCGCTGAAGAAAAACTCGATAACCGACCATATCATCTCTACGATTGTCATGATATTCATAGCTATACCGAGCTTCGTTTTGATATCATTTGTTCTGAGGATCTTCGCATACAACTTAGGCTGGCTGCCATCGACCTGGCCTCCCGACACAGCGTCCACGTGGACAAAGATCAAGGGTTACATTATCCCCGTATTCTGCTTGTCCTTCGCTCCGATCTGCGGTTACTGCAGGTTCACCCGTGCTGAGCTCTGTGAGGTCATGGAGAGCGAATACCTGCTCCTTGCCCGCACCAAGGGCTTGACGAGGCGCCAGGCTATCGTACGCCACGCTCTGAAGAACGCCATGGTTCCGATTTTCCCCTCCATACTGGCGGAGTTCATCGGCATCCTCGGCGGCTCCATGATACTTGAGTCCCTGTACGGCATCCCCGGCATCGGCAAACTGTTCGTTCTTTCGCTGAACTACAAGGATTACGACATCCTCTTCGTCGATATGGCGATATTCACAACCATCGCTTTGCTCGCCGGCGTTGTAACCGACCTTTCCTACGGATTCATTGATCCTCGAATCAGAATGGGGGCGAAGAAGTAATGGCAGATATGAATAAGAACCCCATTGAGTTCAAAGCCGACGATTTCGTTCTCGTCCAGGAAGGCATGAGGATCCAGGATAAGAAGTTCGAAACCAAGGCCACAACGTTCATGAAGGACGCGTTCAAGCGTTTCTGCAAGAACAAATCCTCGGTCATCGGCGCCATAATCCTTGCGATACTGATACTGTGCGCGATCATCGTTCCCATCGTATCGCCGCACAATATCACTCAGGTCAACTCTTCCGAGAAATTCCTTGCTCCGAAGCTCTTCGAGCCGAAGGTGAAGATCGACCCGGATAATATCGTGATCGGTCAGAGCGCCAACGGCAAGGGCACTGTCGAGAAGGGCTTCTGGGACGGCACCCGTAAGTACACTCACATCGTGTTCAACACGGAAGCCGGCGTTCCCGCCCTTTCCGATAAATATTCCGTTGCGGCGATCAAGAGATCTCTTACGGATATCTACGTATATCCCGAGCCCGAGCTCGTTGACGTAAGGAGCCCCTTCGGTGAAGGCGGCGCCATCGTCATAGAGACCGACTCCGAGATCGCCAACAACGACGTTTACATGATCTCCAAGAACTTGACGTTCGACGCTAACGGCAATTACACCGTTGAGATCGTCTTCTCCAGCGACACCTCGATCGACGAGAACCCCGAGGATATCGGCGAACCCGTCGAGGGTGAGGAGCCCGCAGAAGGTGAGCAACCCGCAGAAGGTGAGCAACCCGCAGAGGGTGAGCAGAATCCCGATGGCGAACCCGCTGAAGAGCAGCCCAAGGGCAAGGCCGTTCTCGGCACATACCGTGTTTACATCAAAACCGGCGAGTCTGAAGCTGACTGGATCATGATCCGCGACTTCAGCAAAAATTACAGCAAGATCTCCTTCAACATCAGTGAAGCGCTTGCCGCGCGCGGCCTGACCTCTGTTACCGGACAGCTCGTGTTCGACGTCAAGTCCGCCGTCGGCGCAAGGCAGTACATCCTTGTTGAGAAGGTGCTCTTCGGCAGCAATGAGAACGTTTCCAATAAGGAAGCTCTCGAAGCCGCCTCCTTCGACGACGCGACCGCGATGATCAATATCGCCGATAAGGAAGATCCCGGTTACTGGGCTTGTTCCGGCCGTAAGGGTATCCACGGTTCTTCGCTCTACTACTGCGATTACGTTCTCGATACCTACATGCTCACATACGGCGACGCGGATCTCGTTACCTACACCAAGACCGAGCTCGATCAGTGGATCGCAGACGGCTGGTGCACCTACGATCCCAAGGTGGGCCCCGAGTCCTTCGTAAGGCTCAGCGACGAGTGCCCGGTCGACTCCGTTGAGAGCCAGACGGTCCTCGGCGTTACCGGCAAGCTTTCGAGTATCACAGCCCGCGGTTGGAACTACCGCAAGATGGGTTATACCGAGATGCCCAAGTTCATCCTTGGCACCGACGTCTCCGGTTTCGACCTCTTCAAGCGCGCGTTCGCCGGCCTCAGGACGTCCCTGATACTCGGCGTCTGCACCGCGGCGTTCTGCTTCCTGTTCGGCCTTCTCTGGGGCGCGATCTCCGGTTACTTCGGAGGCAACGTCGACCTGTTGATGGAGCGTTTCTGCGAGATCCTCGGCGGCGTTCCGTGGATAGTCGTCATGACGTTGTGCATACTGCATTTGGGCAACAACTTCTTCACATTCTTCCTGGCGTTGTGTATGACAGGATGGATGGGAACTTCAGCAACAACACGTACTCAGTTCTACCGCTTCAAAGGAAGAGAGTACGTTCTCGCATCCCGTACGCTGGGCTCTTCAGACTTCAGGCTCATACTGAAGCACATCCTGCCCAACGCCATGGGTACGATCATTACCGGCAGCGTTCTGATGATCCCCAGGGTCATCTTCTCCGAAGCAACGCTGGCTTACCTGAACCTCGGTCTGCAGGGCAAACAGTCCTTCGGTATCATGATGGCTAACAACCAGCAGTACCTCGGCATTTACCCGAACCTCGTCATCTTCCCCGCGATCATAATCGCATTGATGATGATCTCGTTCAACCTCTTCGGCAACGGTCTGAGGGATGCCTTCAACCCGTCCCTGAAAGGAAGTGATTAATAATGGCAGACAGAGAGAAAGTATTGTCCGTCAATAACCTGGTCGTCAATTTCAAGACGGATAACGGTATAGTTCAGGCGGTCCGCGACGTTTCGTTCGACCTCTATCAGGGCGAGACGCTCTGTATAGTCGGCGAGTCCGGTTCCGGTAAATCCGTTACCTCCAAGGCTATAATGGGTATCCTGTCGAATAATGCCATTATCGCCGGCGGCAACATCATCTACCGCGGTGAGAACCTCCTCGAGGTCTCCGAGGAAGAATTCTATAAGATCCGCGGCCACAAGATCGGCATGATCTTCCAGGATCCTCTTTCCTCGCTGAACCCGATCGTCAAGATCGGCAAGCAGATCACCGAGGCTACCCTGATCAACAACGACAAGCTCAAGCTCATGTACAGCGACATTATCAGCGATGACCTCATCCGCTATAAGAACACGCTGGCCAAGATGAACATTGAGATCAACACCGAGAAGAAGTCCATCGACGCTTTCGTTGCAGACTGCAAGGCCAAGGCCTTCAAGATGACGAAGGAAGAGAAGGCCGCCAACGAAAAGCTCATCAAAGAGAAGAAGGCCGGCTATAAGGACTTCGTAAAGCAGACCAAGGCCAAGTACATGGACAAGGCCAAGGAGTTGAAGGCCGTTCTCGACGTTACCGAGAAGAAGGCCAAGAAGCAGGTCGCCGAGTACAAGGCTGAGGTGACAAAGGCACATAAGAAGACGGAGGCCGAGCTCAAGCGCAAGCTGAAGGCCGCATCCACGAAGGAGGAGCGCGAAGCCGTAAAGGCCGAGATTGCCGCTGAAGAGGAAGCCTTCGAAGGCAAGCTCAAGATCACCAAGGCCGAGGCCAAAAAGAGGGCCCTCGAGATCATGCGTGAGGTCGGTATCGCCGAACCCGAAAGGCGCTACAATCAGTACCCGTTTGAGTTCTCAGGCGGTATGCGTCAGCGTATAGTTATCGCTATCGCGCTCACCGCTTCGCCCGAGATCCTCATTTGCGACGAGCCCACCACCGCTCTTGACGTTACCATCCAGGCTCAGATTCTCGAGCTCATCAACAGGATCAAGGCCGAGCGTAACCTCTCCTGTATCTTCATCACCCACGACCTCGGCGTCGTCGCCAACATGGCTGACCGCGTCGCGGTCATGTACGCCGGCAAGATCGTTGAGTACGGCACCGCCGATGAGATCTTCTACGATCCCAGGCATCCGTACACCTGGGCTCTGCTCTCCAGTATCCCCGACGTTGACAGTAAGGAGAGGCTGGAAGCTATACCCGGTACGCCGCCCAACATGATCTACCCGCCCAAGGGCGATGCATTTGCCCTGCGCAGCAAGTACGCAATGAACATCGACTTCCGCGAGCAGCCGCCTTACTTCAAGGTGAGCGACACGCATTATGCCGCAACGTGGCTGCTGGATCCCAAGGCGCCTAAGGTCGAGATGCCCAAGATCGTAAGCGAGCGTATCAGAATTTCTTTGGAGGAGGATAGCAATGAGTAACGAAATCAATGGAGCTAAAGTCTCTGAAGAAGTCCTCAACAACGCGAATCAGCAGAGCCTTGCCGAGTTCAATCGTGCGAACAAGGTCAACCCCAATGTCAAGCAGAAGCCCGAGCTTCGCGACCAGAAGATCATTCTTTCCGTCAGGCATCTGAAGCAGTTCTTCTTCTTCGGCAAGGGCGTCAACCGCCAGAAGCTCAAAGCGGTCTCCAACGTTTCCTTCGACCTCAGGGAAGGCGAGTGCCTCGGTATCGTCGGCGAGTCCGGCTGCGGCAAGACCACTACCGGCCGCTGCATAATCCGTCTGTACGACATCACCTCCGGCTCCATCTACTACCGCGGTGTCCGCATCAGCGGCGGTACCCGTTGGAACAAGAAGGAGATCAAGTGGTCGAAGATCCACACCATGGAGAAGATCGATGAGCTTCGCAAGCAGGGCAATTCTCCCGAGATCGAAAAGCAGATCGCCGTGCTCAACGAGGATCTGAAAAAGCACGTTGCCGAGCAGAAGGAAAAGATCAAGCAGATCAAGTACGATAACGCGAACGTCAGCCAGAAGCTTCTCAACGAGATCCAGATGATATTCCAGGATCCTATCGACTCGCTCGATCCCAGGATGACCGTTGAGGATATCATTCAGGAGGGTCTGCAGATCCAGGGTCACCACAACAAGGCGGAAAACCACAAAAAGGTCGTTGAAGTTCTTGAGACGGTCGGTCTGGTATCCGAGCACGCGTCCCGCTACCCGCACGAGTTCTCCGGCGGTCAGCGTCAGCGTATCGGTATCGCCCGTGCGCTCATCATGAACCCCAAGCTCCTGATCTGCGACGAGCCTATCTCCGCACTCGACGTTTCGATCCGTGCTCAGGTCATCAACCTGCTCAACGAGCTGAAGAAGAACCTGAATCTTTCGATCATCTTCATCGCTCATGACCTCTCCGTCGTCAAGTACTTCTGCGATACCATCGTCGTTATGTACTTCGGCAAGGTCGTTGAGAAGGCTCCCAGTGACGAGTTGTTCAAGAATCCTCTCCATCCTTACACAAGGTCGCTGCTCTCGGCTATCCCCAAGCCCAATCCCAGGTCTGAGCGCAAGCGTCAGAGGATAACCTACAATCCCGCCACGGCTCACGATTATTCCAACGGCGATCTTCCCGATCTCAGGGAGATCAAGCCCGATCACTTCGTTCTCTGCAATGAGGCCGAGCTCGAGGCTTACAAGAAGGAACTGGTCGACTAAGTGAAACTGCTTTTCAAAAAGCTATTCCTGCATTCTCCGAAGGCGTACATCGTCGCCTTTGCAATAGCCACCGCGTTCGTATTGATCAATCTGGTGGTCAAGGGCTTCGATATGAGGATCTGCTACGTGGACGCCTTCACGACGTCCGGAGCCATCACGTTCCTTATCGGGATGCTGATACTGGTAGCGCATTACGGCGCGTTTGACACGTTTGCCTACTCGTTCTCAAGATTGCGCGGTAAAAAGTATGATTCGCTCTACGATTTCAGCACCGAAAAGAATGAGAAGCGCGCCAAGGGCAACCTGATCTTCATGCCCTTCATAGCGGTCGGCATAGTGTTCATCGCCGTAGGTCTGATCATCGGCGCGGGAATGTAAAGCAAAAGCGGGAAACAGAGTCCGCTCCGTACAATTGATCAAGTGAAGAGCCGGTATTGAACTGGCTCTTCTTTTTTGCGCGCCTGCTGTTAACAGACGGGCCCTGCGGGAGCATATTATGGAACGAACAGCTTTTCGGAGGGAACGATGAACGAATTTGCCTTATCGGAGCTTCCGCTCCACGGCTTCTGCCGTGTAATAAGGGTGGAGCCCTGCCCGGCGAAGCTCAGGCTCGAGGGCGTGGGCTTTACGGAGGGGGCGGAAGTCGTCAGCCTCTTTCGCGCGCCGTCGGGAGACCCCACCGCGTATTCCTTGCGGGGTTCGGTCGTGGCATTAAGGCGGAGCGACGCCGTGAACGTCATCGTAAGGGGGCGCGGGGAATGGGCCTGACAAGAGCAAGGGAGGGGAACGGGCGCAGTCTTGACCGTGAAAGGGCGGATTGCCCCGTTATCGCGCTCATAGGCAGCCCGAACGTCGGCAAGAGCACCGTATTCAACGCGCTGACAGGCCTCAATCGTCATACCGGCAACTGGACGGGCAAGACCGTCGACCGCGCCGTCGGCATAATGCGGGAGGGCGGGGAGCGGTTCGCGCTCGTCGATCTGCCCGGGTGCTATTCGCTCGTCCCCACCTCGCCCGAGGAGGAGCTGACGAGGGACTTCGTTATGAGCGGCGAGGCGGACTGCGTCGTCATCGTCTGCGACGCTTCGTGCATGGAGCGCAGCCTCAACATGGTCCTGCAGACGCTTGCCGTCACGGGGAACGCGGTCGTCTGCGTGAACCTGACCGACGAAGCCGCGAAGAAGGGCGTGCGCGTGGATACCGTGCGCCTTTCCGAAATACTCGGCGTGGAGGCTGTGCCCACGAGCGCGGCAAATAAAAAGGGGCTCGGGGAGCTTGCGAAAGCCATCAAAAGGGCCGCAAAGGGCAAAAAACGCTTTGAAAAAGCCGAGCCCCGGCCCATGTGGAGGGAGGCCGAACGGATCGCGGAAGAGGTCACGGAGCGGGACAAGGACACTGTCGGCGCAAAGCAGATGAAGCTCGACAGGTTTCTGACGGGCAGATACACGAGCCTAATAGTAATGCTGCTGCTCCTTGCGCTCGTATTTTTCCTCACGATGGAGGGCGCGAATCTGCCATCGCGCCTGCTGGGGAGCGCTTTCGAAGGCGCCCTTCTGCGGGTGAGGACGGCGCTTCTTAATTCCGCTCTGCCGGAAAAGCTCGTGCTGGCGTTCTGCGACGGCGGGCTCGCTACGCTCATGACCGTCGTTTCGGTCATGCTCCCGCCCATGGCGATATTCTTTCCGCTGTTCACGCTTTTGGAGGATCTCGGTCTTCTGCCGAGGATCGCGTTCAACCTTGACAGGAGCTTCTGCAAATGCGGCTCCTGCGGGAAGCAGGCGCTGACGATGTGCATGGGGTTCGGATGCAACGCGGCAGGCGTGGTCGGATGCAGAATAATTGAGAGCCCGCGTGAGAGGACCGTAGCAATACTGACGAATTCGCTCATCCCGTGCAACGGCAGATTCCCCACGCTTGCCGCCCTGCTCGCCGTGCTCTTCGCTGGGGCGGGGGGAGGCGCGCTCCGCGCGCTCGGGCTTACGGGGCTGATACTTTTGAGCCTTGCAATGACGCTCCTCGTTTCAAAACTGCTGTCAATGACGCTCCTCTCCGGCAAGCCGTCTTCGTTCATACTGGAGCTTCCGCCGTTTCGAAAGCCGCGCATAGGGCAGATAATCATAAGATCGGCGCTCGACAGGACGCTCTTTGTGCTCGGCCGCGCGTGCGCCGTCGCGTTTCCCGCGGGGATCGTGATATGGGTGCTCGCAAACTGCGGCAATACCCCGCCCATAATGGGGATCGCCGCGTTCCTTGACCCCGCAGGCAGGCTGATGGGCGTCGACGGGGCGGTGCTGCTCGCGTTCCTTCTGGGGCTGCCCGCGAACGAGCTGGTGCTCCCGCTGCTCATAATGATCTATTCGGGCGGCGGAACGCTCACAGGAGTCGGCTCGGCGGCGGTCGGCGCGGCGCTTTTCGCAAACGGGTGGAGCGCGAAAACGGCGGTCTGCATGCTGCTGCTCGTGCTGTTCCATTCCCCCTGCGCGACGACGCTCCTTTCGATACGGCGGGAAACGAAGAGCCGCGTATGGACGCTCGCCGCGGCGCTGATACCCGTTCTGCTCGGCGTGGTTCTGTGCTCCGCTGTGAACGGGATATGGACGCTTTTGAGCTGAAAAAAAGACGCCCCGGGAAGTAAACCCAAGGCGTCTTTTTCTTTTTGCTGTTAATGAGGAACGCTCATGGCCGCCGCGGCCGAAGCGGAGGAGCTGCGCTCGTGCCTCTTGCGGAAATGCCCGGTCAGCGCAAGCGTCATCAGCTCCATCGAGGGCTCGGCAAGCATGAACGAGAGCATGAGCCTTTCGTCCTTCTCGATCCGGAAGCCCTTGAATTTCTTGTTCTCGGAGAGCCAGCCGTCGATCGCGGAGACGGCGGCGGAAAGCTCGTTCCCCCTGTCGGCAAGCATTGCGAGAGAAGCAAGCTCGTACGTGAAGCTCGTCGAAATGCGGGCGGCGCGAAGCTCGCCGCGGAGCGCACGGAAGGCCTCGGTCTTCTCGTTGGGAGCGGAGGGGCAGAGGGAGAGGTTCTCCGCAAGCGCCCAGGTGCAGCGGAAAGCGGGTTTTTCGCGGAACAGGCGGAAGCATTCGTCCGCATCCTCGGCGGCGGCCGCCGGATCCGCGCCTCTTAGCGCCAGCAGGAGGCAGACCGGATGATCGTACTCCGCCATGCGGAAGCGATGCTTGGCCTTGAATGCGTCGTACTGCTCCCTGGCTTTCGCCGCGAGCGCCGCGAACGACTCCTCACCCGCCGCGCGGCTTAAAAAGTATGCGGCTATGCAGAGGAAATCCGAACCGCGGAACCGTTCGCGAAGGGCGGAGTACGCGGCGTTGATCTTCTTCAGCTCCCCTTCGGGATCGGAGGACGCCGCCATGCGCGTTATCACGAGCGGCCCGATATTGCGAAGATGGGCGAATACGCCTATCTCATACCGGAAGATATTGCGGCATTCCCTCAGCTTTTCGTCGCTCACCTCGGCGCCGTCCATAGCGAGCTCCAGCGCGCAGCAGGATTTTATAAAGCTGTCCGCCATTGTGAACACGCCGTCCAGCGCATCGCGGCTGCTCGTAAAGAGCACGCTTCTTTCGATCAGTTTATCATTCATCTTCGGCCTTTCCCGGCTTTCGCCAAAACCCATTCAAATCAGGAACCGGATACCATCAGCTTTTCCACTATCACGGAGGGCGAACCCACCCTCGCGCCCATCGGCATGCCGAACTTGAGGTCTGCGCCGACGGCGGTGACGGCTTTCATCATGGTGATGAAGTTTCCCGCGACGGTGATCTGATCGACGCTGCGGACGATCTCGCCGTCCTTGACGAGCAGGCCCTTGGCTATCAGCGAGAAGTCGCCGCTTACGGGGTTGAGGCCCGCGTGCAGACCGCTGACGTCCGTGATTATGAGACCGTTTTCAAGCTTCTTTATCATCTCTTCATAGGAGGCCTCGCCTTTTTTGATGAAGAAATTGCTGGGGGAAACGCCCACCGGGCCGGACGCGCTCCTGCCCGCGTTGGAGGTAGAGGCGACGCCCGCCTTGGCCGCGGTCTTCAGATTGTGAAGGAGCGTGGTCAGGACGCCGTTCTCGATGACCTTCTTGGTCACGGAGGGAACGCCCTCTGCGTCGAAGGCGCGGGGGTTCTCGGCGTAGAAGGGATCGTCCATCAGCGTTACGCATTCGGCGGCGATGGCTTTGCCCTCCATGCCCGCAAGCAGGCTGAGGCCCTTCTGGGCGGAATCCGCGGAGAACATGGAGGAGAACGCGGCAAGCATGCTCGCCATGGCTTCGTTGCGGATCATAACGCGGTATTCGCCGGAGGGCACGGGGGAGGCGCCGAACTGCTCGACGGTCTTCTCGATGCCTTCCTTTATCATGGCGTCCTTATCGAGGAGCTCGTCGCCTTCCTTGACGACGAACGCGTCTCTCAGAACGCCGTCCTGCTCCAGTATGGTGCCGAGTATCGCGAAGGCGGATTCCCTGGTGGTGTCGGCCTCGAGCCCGAGCGTATTGTGCAGGCGAACGGTGTTTTTAGCCGTCTGTATCGCGCTGTACTGCGCGCGCTTTGCGCGGGGATCGGAGGCGAGGAACTGCTTTTCAAGCTCGGCCGCGTACGCGATCTTTTCGGCGGGAGACATTTTTATTACTTTCGTCTCGGGAGGAGCGACCTTTTCGTATTCGCATTTGCCCTGCATGGGATGCACGTCGGGGGACTCGGAGGAACGGGCGTTGTCGACGGCCCTTTCAACGAGCGCCTCGGGATCGTCCAGCACCTCGGTGTAGGCGTAGCCGTCCTTCCCGTCGAACTGCACCCTCAGGTTCAGGCCGAAGGAATGCTCCACGGAGTATTCGTCAAGCTGACCGCCCAATACGTTTGCGGAAAACTGCTCGCCGTCGGTGAAGTAGACCTCAGCGGCGCTGCAGCCCTTTTTCGTCGCCGCCTCGAAGGCAAGCGCTTTGTATTCTTCAAAACTCAACATTATAACTTACCTCCTTTGCCGCCGACGGTCATCTCGGAAACGCGGATCCTCGGCTGGCCCACGTTGGTGGGAACGCTGCCGGAGAGCGAGCCGCACATGCCCGGCTCGAGCACTATTCCGCTGCCTATCCTGTCTATCTTCATGAGCACGTCCGCGCCCATGCCGATAAGCGTCGCGCCCCTGACGGGGGAGATTATCTTGCCGTCGCGCACCCAGTAGCCCTCGGATACTGCGAAATTGAATTCACCGGTGAGGGGATTGACCGAGCCGCCGCCCATCTTCGCGGCGAACAGGCCCTCGCCCATTGTGCGGATCATTTCTTCGGGATCGTCCTTGCCGTCCGCGAAGAAGGTGTTCGTCATGCGGGAGGTCGGTGCGTAGGTGTAATCCTCCCTCCTCGAGGAGCCGGTCAGCGGGTGGCCATCCATCCTGCGGGAGCCAAGAAGATCGACGAGGTAGGTCTTCAGTATGCCGTTCTCGATGAGCAGATTCCTCTGAGAGGGTGTGCCCTCGTCGTCATAGGCGATGCTGCCCCACTCGCCGGGGAGCGTGCCGTCGTCGACCGCGTTGACTATCGGGCTGGCGATCCTCTGGCCGAGCTTGCCGCAGAATACGGAATTGCCCCTGCCGACGGAGGTCGCCTCAAGGCCGTGAACGCAGGCCTCGTGCAGTATGACGCCGCCGAAACCGCTTTCGATGACGACGGGGACCGCGCCGGCCGGGCATTCGGGAGCGTGCAGCATAGTGACCGCCTGCTTGGAGGCCTTCCTGCCGAGCTCCTTCATATCGACGCCGCGGTAGAACTCAAAGCCCATGCCGCGCCCGGGGGAGGCCGCGCCGGTCTGCGCGACACCGTCCTTCATGGCGACGGACTGGATGAAAATGCGGGTGCGCGGACGCCTGTCCTCCGCCCATATACCGTTGGAATTGCAGACCATAATGCGGTGATCCGCGTCCAGATACCTGCCGACGACCTGGGTTATCTCGTCCGAATAGGCCTTAGCCGCCTCGGAGCCCTCGCGGAGCAGAGCCACGCGCTCGTCGTTCGTGACCGTGCCGAACCTGCGCTCATAGGGAGCGCCGCCCTTCCTGTATTCGAAGGACTTGGTCTCAAACTCGGCGACGCCGTCTATCGCGGCGGCCGCCGCGCGCGCGGTCTCCATAATGGCTTCGTCGCTCGTGTCGGCGGTGTAGGCGTAGGCGCAGCGAGTGCCCTTCAATACCCTGACGCCGGCGCCGGCCTTGCGCTGATAGGAGGCCTGCTCGACGTGCCCGTTAACGGTCTGTATGGTGTTGAACTCGCTGTCCTGCATGAACAGCTCGGAGTAATCGCCGCCCGTCTTCAACGCTTCGTTAAGGACGGCTTCGGCAATGCTTTGTTTTATCATTGGAACACCTCCGTTCGTTTTGTTGGGGATATTATATCATACCGGCAGGCCGCTTGTCATCGGAATTGTTGGTTGCTTTTGTAAAAATAATGTAAATTCCGCTTTGCATTTTCGCACGCGGAAGGCTTCGCGCGGCATAGCATAAACCATGAACAGCGACGTGCTTATGCGAAAGAGGAAGCCTTGGAGCATGGATATGCTGAGCGCGGCGAACCGAAGAAGGGCAAGGCGCGTAATTTGGCTTGCCGCGGCTGGCCTCGTCCTTTTTCTGCTGATCTCTTTGAATTCGAGCCTGAAGGCCGATTTTGCCTCGATAGCGGAGGAGAGGGTGAGGGAGCTTTCACAGCGCGCGCTTGCGGAGGCCGTGGCGGAGCTTTCCGAGGCGGGCGAGGACCGCGGCCTTCTTTCGATCACGAAGACGGGGGAGGAGAGCTTCATCATAACGGCGGACACGGCAAGCCTCAACGATATCGCTTCAAGAGCCGTCATGTCCGCGCAGGAGAAGATCTCATCCATGGGCAGGCAGGGAGCAGATATCGAGCTCGGCACCGTCAGCGGCGCGGCGCTCCTTTCGGGAACGGGGCCGAAGCTCAAGGTCAGGTTCGAGCCAATGGGAAACGTCGGCTTTCGCGTGGTATCGCGCCTCTCTTCCGCGGGTATAAATCAAAGCCTCTTTTCCGTCGATCTCGTATTCGAGGCCTCGGTCAGGATGATAATTGCGGGAGCCGAAAGAACGGCACAAATAAAAACCACCGTCCCCGTATGCGAGACGGTGGTGGTAGGCAGGGTGCCTCAGGTCTATACGAACGTCGCGAACGAGGAGGATATGCTGAACCTCATCCCGACAGACCTGCCATAGGCGTTATCAGCCGCGCTCCCTCTGCTTGGAGGCTCCGGGCTTCGGAACGGAGGGCTTAAGCGAGGAGAAGGGCGGGGGCAGCAGCGGGTATTCCTTCACGAGAAGGCTCGCCATGCCCAGGTATTCGTATGGATCGCCCAGCGTGAGCACGTCCTGATGCATAAAGCCCGCGTAGCCGTTGCCGGTGGTGACGTAATAGAATTTGCCCACCTTGGCCCAGCAGGTGATAGGCGTGTCCTTAGGGATCCTCGTTATAATGTTGGTCTCCCTCTCAAAGGGCTCCTGACGGAGGTTGCAGTTTATTCTGGCAGTTCCGTCGATCAGCGTGAATACGCCGTTTCGGGGGGCGGGGAACATTATTATCTTGGAATAATCCATTATTATGTAGCCGATCTTGCCGTTCCAGATGGCCTTGTACCAGCCGTTCACGCACGCGCCGACTATGTCAAGATGCTCGTTCGCCTGCACCTTGCCCATGCTGGGATAGCTCGTCGAGGGCCCCATGCGGAAATTGGTGTTGTTGTCCGTGCAGACGCCGTAAGCGACTATCTCGGGCGGAGCGACGGTCGGAGTCGGCAGATCGGAGGGCGCGATCTCCGTGATGCTTATCATGTTGAAATTCGGATAGTAGAACGCGAGTATCTCCAGATAGTTCTGCGCGTAGGTGCTGGGGTTCGCCCTGATGTTAGCGCCTATCTGCGAGAGGCCTATGCCGTTGCCGTTCCTCGAGAGTATCAGCGTGTAGCCGTTGGTCTTCGTTTTGCCCCAGAAGAGCTTGAAGTTTTTGGTGAAGACGTATTTGGAGGAGGAGTAATCGTCGCCGCTGCCGTCAACGTCGGTAAGCGCGTAGGTGCGGAGCTGCTTTATCGGACACTCGAAAGTGAACTGCTGCGTCACGGTGATGATTGCGCGGCTGTTCGTATCCCCCGGATCCTCGGTGGGATCACCCGTCGGCTCCTCGGAGGGCGCCTCCGTGGGCGCTTCCGTGGGATCGGGAGTGGGCTCCGGCGTGGGAGTGGGATCGGGCACCTCCGTCTGCCAGGAAACGGTCGCCGTGACGTGGAGCTTCTGCATGTTGCGCTGAGTCCCTGCAAGAGGCTCGAAGGCGTAAAGCTCGTCAATGGAAACGAGGTTCGCAGCCGATACGGAGTTGAGATCGTTTATCTTGCTCAGTATGAAATCGCGGAAACGGCTGCTGTCGCCCGTGCCTCCGAATGTCACGTTGATGAGCTGCTTGCTCGGCGCATAATTGTTGAACTCGATATCGTCGAGCTCGACCGAGAAGCCGCCGTCATAGCGGGTGTCGTTCGCGTTGAATATCTGCGAGGGAAGCGCCGTCTCGCCGCCGTCGGTATGCCCGTAGAAGGCGGGGATGAATTTGTTGTTGTAAGCGATGGTCTGCCCGATAACGCCCAGGCAGTACTGCATGGTGGAAAGGCGATCCTCCTTATAGCCGCGGTAGCCCTGATACATGGAGCTCGTCCAGCCGTCCTGCACGTCGTACTCGGCGGAGGCGTTCATGAAGAATATGCCGAATGTCTTGGCGGCGATCGCCTGCGCCTTCAGCGCCTCGGGCTTTGAGGAGGGGGAGAGCTCGTAACCGATAATGCCGAAGAGGTAATACGCCATCGGCACGGTGTTTATCAGCTTTACCTTGCCCGAATCGGCCTTGAAAGTAAAGTTGCCGAGGTAGCTGGCGCCCTGTGTGTATTGATTCGTGGTGTGAGTGAGCGTGGCGTAGCCCGCCTGATAATCGTTGTAAACGCGGAGCAGCTCCACGGCTTCGCCGGAGGCGAGCAGTTCTTCCGTATCGACGTTCGTGATAGTGACCGTGCTGCCGGAGGCGCTGATTTTGATATTGATAGGCGTGTCGGCGCTGCCCGAAAGCAGGATGTTGTTTTCCGGCAGATAGTATTCTCCGCAGAGCGCGAGGTTGACGTAGGAAACGCCGCCCGTTGTGATGAGCACCCTTATCGTGCTGAAATCTTCGGTCACGGCGGGGGCCCTAACGTCTGAGAGCGAATTTATCCCGCGAAGAGGATCGGTGAAGTCGGTCATGATTATGCCGCGGCCCTCGTAAACGGGAGTCGACGGTTCGTCGGACGGCTTAGCTGCCTCCTCCTTCCTGATTTTTGCGGGGAGGTATCCGCCCTTGGCGAGGGCGGCCCCGCAGGGAAGAAGCAGCGCGGCGGCCATTATCATGGCCAGCGCCCTTCTCAATATCCCTCTTGTACCGAGATCTTTCATATCAGATTTCCTTTTCCTTTTCAAGTATTGAGTATACCGCGGCGGAGGCGAGCGTCAGGCCGAATACGGCCGGGACGAACGGAACGGACGCGGGCGCGTTCTTTTTCATTTCGGGATCGGGAGCTTCGATAAGGGGCTCCTTCGGTTCCTCGACGGAGTACGCAACGGTGAGCCTTTTAACGCCGCGCCTTTTCAGCTCGCGCCGCATTACGCGGGCAAGCGGATCGATCGAGGTCTTGTAAACGTCCGCGATCCGCACGGCCGTCGGGTCCAAACGGTTGCCCGCCCCCATGGAGGAGAACACGGGTACGCCCCTCCTTTGGCATTCCAGTATCAGGGCGATCTTCGCGGTCACGTTGTCCACGGCGTCGATAACGGCCGATACCCCTTCGGGGATGAGCGAGGCGGCGTTCTCCGCGGTGACGAACGCGGAAACTGCCGTGACCTCGCAGTCGGATACGGCCTCGAGCCTTTCCTTCATTGCCTCGACCTTCGGCATGCCGATGGTGCGCTTTTCGGCGCAGAGCTGGCGGTTCAGATTGCTGGGCTTAACCACGGCGCTGTCGACTATCGTCAGCCTGCCCACGCCGCATCGTGCAAGCGCCTCGGCGGCATGCCCGCCGACCCCGCCCACGCCGAAAACAACGGCGTGCGCAGAGGCAAGTATGCCCTCTGCCTCGGGACCCAAAAGCATTGCTGTGCGGTAAAAGCTCTCCTTCATAAGGCCGATCAACTCCGGGGGTGAAATTTCTACGTATATAGTATAGGCGATAATCGCGAAAAAAGCAAGTTTTACGCGGGTTTTCGGCGGCGCGCAGGCGGGCGGAAGGCGCGGTTTTCACAGAATCTTCACAATTTCAGGCGCAAAAAAGCCGCAGGCGATGCTGCGGCTCATGCTGCTTCAGTCCTCAACAAGCTTCGTCGAAAGGTATCTTCCGCCCCCGTCGGGAAGCAGAACGACTATCGTTTTGCCCGTGTTCTCGTGCCTCTTCGCAAGCTCTATGCCCGCCCACGCGGCGGCTCCCGAGGAGATGCCCACGAATATCCCGTCCTTCCTGCAAAGCATGGCGGCGGTCTTGAGAGCGTCCTCGTCCTTTACGGGGATCACTCCGTCGTAAACGCCGATGTCGAGCGTCTTCGGCACGAAGCCCGCGCCTATGCCCTGTATCCCGTGGGGCCCCGCTATGCCGGAGGAGAGCACGGGGGAGGATGCCGGCTCCACCGCGACGACCGCCACGGCGGGATTCCTGCTCTTCAGGTATTTGCCCGCGCCCGTAAGCGTGCCGCCCGTTCCGACTCCCGCGACGAATATGTCGATCTTTCCGTCCGTGTCCTGCCAGATCTCCGGGCCGGTGGTTTCAAAATGCGCCGCGGGGTTGGCGGGATTCTCAAACTGCGAGGGAATGAAGCTACCCGGTATGCGGGATGCAAGCTCCTCGGCCTTTTCGATAGCGCCCGTCATGCCCCTTTTACCCTCGGTCAGCACGATCTCCGCGCCGTAGGCCTTTATCATTTTGCGCCTTTCAACGCTCATCGTTTCGGGCATTACTATGATCGTCCTGTACCCGCGAACGGCGGCGACCATCGCAAGCCCTATCCCCGTATTGCCCGAGGTGGGCTCTATAATTGTCGCCCCGCGCTTTACGACGCCCCTTTTCTCCGCGTCGTTCAGCATATTCAAAGCGATCCTGTCCTTGCTGCTGCCGCCGGGATTGAAGTATTCGAGCTTTGCGAGAAGCTTCGCGCAGAGGCCCTCTGCCTCCTCGGTGCGGGTCAGCTCCATAAGCGGAGTGCGGCCTATCAGCTGCTCCGCGGAAGTGTAGATATTTGCCATAATGACCTCCGTAATATCAGATCGTCAGATAACGTAGAACCATGCGGGCGCCTTGTCCTGCTTTTCGGGCTCGGGCTGCGTCTGCGGCGCCGCGCTCCCGCTCTTGAACTGGAGCTCCTGGTTCCTTACGCTCACCCTCGTTCCGGGTTCGACGGATCTCGTGATGAACGCGTTGCTTCCTATTATGGAATCGTGCCCTATCACGGTGTCGCCCCCCAGTATGGAAGCGCCCGCGTATATGGTCACGTTGTCCTCAATGGTGGGATGGCGCTTCAGCCCGTGGAGTCTCTGGCCGCCCCTCGTCGAGAGCGCGCCTATCGTCACGCCCTGGTAGATCTTCACGTTGTCGCCTATCACGGTGGTCTCGCCTATCACTATGCCCGTGCCGTGATCTATGAAGAAGTACCTGCCGATGCTTGCCCCGGGATGGATGTCTATGCCCGTTCGGCTGTGCGCGTACTCGGTCATGATCCTGGGGATCAGCGGCACGCCCAGCTTATAGAGCACGTGCGCCAGGCGGTTCACCGTGGTGGCGTAAAGGCCGGGATAGGCGATTATTATCTCCTCCTTGCCCGCGGCGGCGGGATCCCCGTCGTATGCGGCGGAAAGATCCATGTCGACGTACTCGCGTATCTCGGGAAGGCGGCTTATGAATTCGGCGGTAATGCGCTCCGCCTCCTTTGAGATCTCCTCGTCGGTCAGCTTCTCCTCGCCGGGATTGCCCCTCAGGGCTATCGCGATCTGGCGGTTCAGCCTGTCGGCGATATCCTCGAGCAGATTCGATATGCTGTTCTTGAGGTTATAGATGCGGTAGGTGTAATCCCTGAAAAAGCCGGGGAACACGACGCGGAAAAGCTTTTCGATAAGCTCCTCGATCATGCGCCCGTCGGGCTGCGAGAAAAGCTCGAGACGGTCTATCACCCTCTCCTTTTCGTAATCGGCGAGGATGGATTCCTCAAGCTCCTGTATCATCAAAGCAAAATTCGGCTTGTTGTCCTTTTCGGTCATCGTCGTTTCCTTTCAAAACAGCATATGCCGGGATGCGGTTTTGAATACTATACCATCTGCGGCCGAAATAATCAAGTGCGGAAAAGCCGGAATGCCGCCATGCTCTTCTTTTGATACCCCGGATAAGCGAAAGAGCCCTTTCGGGCTCTTCGGATCATTCCATATTCGCCTTTTCGGCCATCCTTCTGTTGAAATCCTTTATGCGCTGTTCCTTCGTGAGGGAACGCTTCCTCATGCGGATGGACTTGGGCGTGACCTCCACGAGCTCGTCGTCCCTGATGAACTCAAGGCACTGCTCGAGCGAGAACACCACGGGCGGTGTGAGCCTGAGGGCTTCGTCGCTGCCGGAGGCGCGGGTGTTCGTCATGTGCTTTTTCTTGCAGACGTTTATCGTGATATCCTCGTTCCTCGCGCACTCGCCGACGATCTGCCCCTCGTAAACGGGAACGCCCGCAGTTATGAACATGCGGCCGCGGTCCTGCGTGTTGAACAGGCCGTAGGCGTTGGACTCGCCCGTCTCGGAGGCGATGAGGGAACCGGTCAGCCTCTCCTCGATATCACCGGAGTACGGCGCGTAGCCCTTGAAGATGTGGCTCATAACGCCGTTTCCGCGGGTGTCGGTCAGAAGCTCGGAGCGGTAGCCCATAAGCCCCCTCGCGGGGATGTCGAATATCAGGCGGACGCCGCCGCCGTTGTCGTTGATCATGTTGGAGAGCACGGCCTTCCTCCTGCCCAGGCCCTCCATAACGGCGCCCATGTACTCGGCGGGAACGTCTATCGTCAGCTCCTCCATCGGCTCCATGAGACGGCCGTACTGGTCGTGCTTCATGATGACCTTCGGGCGGGATACCGCGAACTCGAAGCCCTGGCGGCGCATGGTCTCGATGAGTATGGAAAGATGCAGCTCGCCTCGGCCGGATACCTTGAACGCCTCGGTGGAGTCGGTGTCCTCAACGCGGAGGGCGACGTTCGTCTGCACTTCCTTATAGAGCCTGTCCCTTATATTGCGGGAGGTGACGTACTTGCCCTCCTTGCCCGCGAACGGGGAGGTGTTGACCATGAAGTACATGCTGAGAGTCGGCTCGTCGATATGCACGAAGGGCAGGGGATCGAAAACGGTCGAGTCGCAGATGGTCTCGCCTATCGAAAGCTCGGGCACTCCCGCTACGGCAACGATATCGCCCGCGGCGACCTCGTCGGTCTCGGTGCGCTTGAGGCCTTCGAACCTGTAAAGCTTCGTCAGCTTGGCGGGCCTTGAGCCGGAGCCGGGCACGCCCACGCAGACGGGCAGATTCTTCTTCGCAACGCCGCGCTCGACGCGGCCTATGCCGATCCTGCCCACGTAATCGTCGTAATCGATGGCGGAGATGAGCACCTGCAGGGGCAGCGTCTCATCGCAGGAGGGAGCGGGCACCGCGCTGATTATAGTATCGAAGAGGGGCTGCATATTGTCCGAAAGCTCGTTGGGATCCAGGCCCGAAACGCCGTCCCTCGCGGAGGCGTAGACTATCGGGAAATCGAGCTGTTCGTCGTCCGCGCCGAGCTCGATGAAGAGCGAAAGCGTTTCGTCGGCGACCTCGTAGGGCCTCGCGCCGGGGCGGTCGATCTTGTTTATGACGACCACGGGCACCTTGCGAAGCTCCAGCGCCTTACGGAGGACGAACCTCGTCTGGGGCATGCAGCCCTCGAACGCGTCGACCATCAAAAGCACGCCGTCGACCATCTTAAGTATGCGCTCCACCTCGCCGCCGAAATCCGCGTGACCGGGAGTGTCTACGATGTTGATGCGGTAATCCTTATAATTGACCGCCGTATTCTTGGAAAGTATGGTGATGCCGCGCTCGCGCTCGATATCGTTGGAGTCCATGACCCTGTCCTGCACGGCCTCGTTGGAGCGGAATACGCCGCTCTGGCGGAGGAGCTGATCGACCAGCGTCGTCTTGCCGTGATCGACGTGCGCGATTATGGCTATGTTCCTTATCTTTTCGTTCATATTATCTGTGTTTCCTTTCGGATGAGCTTAGCTTTTTTTCAGTTGTTCTTCAGAACTCACAAAAATGTATTTTATCGCGTTTTCCTTTGTAATACAATAGTTTTTTGATTTTATATTTTCGCGGCGCAATAAAGCCGGGAGGTTAGCCTCCCGGCCTGAAAAAGAGTTGTCCGAAGTTTTTCCTTCCGCCTCAGAAGCAGAACTGGAACACGAGGAACCCGACGTAGATCGCGAGTAGGGTTATGCCCTGCCACCGCTTGAGCTTGCCGGTGATCAGCGCGGGTATCGTCAAAAGCGCCATGACCGTGAGCATAACGGGTATGTCCACGATGAGCGAGGCGTTCATACCGCCGATGGTCTTAGCGGAGGGCAGATCGAAGGGGGCGATCGTGACCGCCATGCCCGAGACCAGCACTATATTAAATATATTTGCACCGATAACGTTTCCCAACGAAAGCGCGCCGTGGCCCTTGACGAGCGAGGTTATCGCGGTGACGAGCTCGGGCAGGCTCGTGCCGAGAGCGACGAACGTCAGAGCGATGACGGTCTCGGGAACGCCGAAATAACGGGCGATTATGGTGCCGTTGTCAACGAGGAAGTTCGCGCCTATCGCAATGAGCGCCGCGCCAAGAATGAGGAAGATGACGCTCCCGGCTATGGTGAGCTCCTTGCCTGTCTCCTCCTCTTCCGCGTCATCGGGATGCTTCAGAGCGTGGAGCACCGAGATGACCATGTAGACGACGAACATTGCGAGCAGTATTATGCCGACGGGCCTTGTGAAGCGCTTCGCGAAGATCGCGACGCAGCAGTAGAAGAGCGCGGCGATAAAGAAGCAGATCACTGGCAGCGAAAGGGTTTTTCTGTTGACGGGGGCGGGCATTATCGCGACCGTCAGCGCGGCGATGAGCGCCGTATTGCAGATGACGGAGCCTATCGCGTTGCCGTAGGCGATGGAGCCGATGCCCTTTGCTGCGGAGGTAGCGGAGACCATCACCTCGGGCAGGGTCGTCCCGATGGAGACGACCGTCGCGCCTATCAGAAGCTCGGGTATGTGGAACCTCTTTGCGATGCCGGTCGCGCCGTCGACGAACCAGTCGCCGCCCTTGATGAGCGCCGCGAAGCCGATGAGAAAGAGTATGATAGATCCCGCAAGACCTATCTTGCCGTAAGCCCAGGTCGAAACGAATTCAAGCATTTTTCTTTCCTTGCCTTCCTTGAAAAGTCCAGTGATTATAGCACATGTGCGGGATTATGTCAAATGCCGTATCGGCAAAAACGGGGCATATTCGACGAAAACAGCCCTTGCGTGGGGAGATAAAAAGTGATAAAATATATACATGAAAGCTATCGATGTGAAAAATTTCGGAATGTCAGGCGGCGCGCAGGCAAAGCTTTACACGCTGAGTTCGGAAGGTATGAGCGTATGCTTTACCGATCTGGGCTGTTCTTTGACGAGTCTTCTCGTGCCGGACAGGTTCGGCTGCATGCGCGACGTTGCGCTGGGCTACGGCTCCGCCGCGGGCTATATGGCGGGCAGCTCCTTCGTGGGGGCGACTGTCGGCAGGTACGCCGGAAGGATCGGCGGCGCGCGCTTTTCGTTGGGCGAAAGGAGCTTCGAGCTTGAAAAGAACGACGGCGAAAACCACCTTCACGGCGGCTTCGGCAAGCGGCTCTTTGCGGCGGAGGAGATAAGGGGCGGCGTTAAATTCAGCCTTGTCAGCCCCGATATGGACGAGGGCTTCCCCGGAAGGCTCGAGCTTTCGGTATCCGTCACGCTTAAGGGGAGAGCGCTTCGCCTCGTTTACGAGGCCGTCTCGGACGCGGATACCTTCATCAACATAACCAATCATTCCTATTTCAATCTCAACGGCAGGGGCGATATAGCGGGGCACGTTCTCAGGGTGAACGCCAAAAGGTACGCCGAGCTCGGCCCGGGGAACATCCCCACGGGAGAGCTGTTATCCGTGCGCGGCACGCCGTTCGATTTCACCTCCCGCAGGCCGCTCATGGAGGCGATAGCCGATCCCGCGCTCGCCTCGACAAGGGGCCTCGATCACAGCTTCGCTCTCGAAAACGAGGGCAGGCTCGTGAAGGCGTGCGAGCTTATAAGCCCCGATTCGGGCATAAGGCTCAGCTGCCGCACCACCCAGCCGAGCGTGCATATCTACACCGCGGGCTTCCTCGACGGTGACAGAGCCCCCTTCGATAAAAACGGCCACGGCTTCGAAAGGCACGGCGGCGTATGTCTCGAAACGCAGCATTTCCCCGACAGCCCGAACAAAAAGGAGTTCCCCTCGACGCTCCTCAAGGCGGGGGAGACCTATCGCGAGATTACCGAGTTCGAGTTCGATATAGTAAAGTGACGGAAAAACAGCAGAGCCGGGAGGATGGACTCCCGGCTCTTTTTCTACTTATATTTATGCGGCTGAATCAGTCGGCGTAGGGGATCTCGCCGTAGTCATCCTGATTTATCCCGTTGATGAGGATATTGTAACCGCTGAATTTAACCTCGGCTTTTCCTATCGTGCCGTCCTCGAGCT
Organism: Clostridiales bacterium; assembly: GCA_024698505.1. GTDB lineage: Bacteria > Bacillota > Clostridia > Christensenellales > CAG-138 > UBA3857. The sequence goes on from JAILRE010000054.1 coordinate 38,630, forward strand.
TGACCAGGACGTATGTCTTGAGGTCGGTGGCATAGGGGATTATTCTCGAACCCTTTTCGGCAATGACAGTCTTTCCGTCCTCGGTCTTGAGTTCCATTTTACGCTCGAGCACGAACCCCTGTTCATAGGGATTATGCCTGAACTCGGTGCTGAGTATCTCCATTCCGTCAGCCGTCACCGTGAAGAATCCGGAAACGAAGTAGGTCCCGAGTATCTCCGTGCGCGTCTCCATGGGTATGCCCTCGGATGCGCGATAGACGAAATCAACGGGGAAGCTGTTGAAGTAGACGTCGCCGTCGAATGCCTCGAAGTAGCTCTTGAAGGATTCGAATTCGCTCCCGTCATCCTTCAGGCGCACCGCGTAGGTGACCATGTCCCAGTCCTCCATATCGAAGCCGAAGACAAGCTCCTTGCGGGCGTCCGACGGATCGCAGTCCACTATGGCCGCGACCAATTCGTTGCCGTGCTCGTCCGCCTCGAATACGTAGGGGTTATCGGGGTCGCAGCCCCTCGTGATTATTACGGTGTAGGCGTGATAGTATTCCCATTTGACGTTTGCCGTGATCAGGACGATATCGTCAAGACCGTCGCCGTCCATATCGACTATGACGGGCTGATACGTACGGACTCTCGCGAAGTAATCTCCCTCGGGCTGGGGGCTTGCCATGACGGGAACCTCGGTGGGAATAGGCGTCTGAGTGGGGACCGAAGTGGGTTCAGGCGAGGGCTCCTCGGTAGGCGCTTCGGTCGGGACTTCCGTGGGTTCCTCGGTCGGAGCCTCGGTGGGCGCCTCGGTCGGCGCCTCCGCCTGCTGCTCGGTTGGGGCGGGGGTCGTGACCTCCTCGCCGTGTTTATTCTTGCTGCAGGCCGCAAAGCACAGCGCTGCAGCAAGTATAAGGATCAGAAAAAAGTATTTTTTCATAATGGCCTCCTGTATCCGAAATATCATTAGTTAGTCGTCCTCTCCGTAAACGCTGTCGTCTCCGAAATAAACGACGCATCCGTGGAAATGACTTGCTATCTTGCTCTGGTCTTCTTCGGGGATGGGATTGTCCTCGAGCACAAGGAACACCATCCTGTCCAGGCCGTAAAGCGGGGAAACGTCGGTGATCTCATTTCCCGAAAGACTGAGGTCGCTGAGAGCTTTCAGATCCTTTATGGGCGTAACATCAGTGATCCTGTTGTTTTGAAGGAAAAGCTTAGTCATCTTTGTCATTCCCGAAACGAAGCTTATATCCGTTATACCCATGCGCTGCAGGCTGAGTCTCGTGAGATTTGTGAGCGAAGCCAGCACCGAGAAATCCGCTTCCTTACTGCAGGATAAGTCCAGCTCCTCAAGTTGCGTCAGCTTGGCGAGGGGGCGCAGATCCGTTGCCTGACAATTGAAGCTCAAATGGGTGAGATTAGTAAGATTCTCCAACGGGGTCAAATCGGTGAACGTGCCGCGGATACTGATAAAAATGACCTCGATCGACTTCCAATTGGCCAACGCGCTTATATCGGTGACGACATCATTATCATTGCCATACATGTAGAACTTGCGGAGATTGGTAAAGTATGCAAAGTCACGGAAATTGTGGACGTCGCAATAGCCAAGGGTAAGCTCCTCGAGCTTTGTGAGGTTCCTCAGTATGCTTGTGTCGTTCAGTGGGTATTCACGATCGTTCAACCTAAGATAGCGAAGCTCGGTCAGGTTGGCTATGGACGAGTAGTCGCGGATCCAGTTTCCGATTAGGTCGAGCTTTTCGAGCTTCGTAAGCCCCGCCAGGGCGGAAATATCCTCGATTTGATTGAAATTTAGCTTTAGTTCTTTGAGGTTCTTGAACATTGCTATGTCGCGGATCTCATATAGTTCCGAGCTGCTGAGGTCGAGCGCATTAACTGCCAGCAAGTCGGATTCATATATCGGGCCCGTGCGCTTACCTATGCGGGTACGGATCGCAGCCTCGAATCTGGGGCTGTAGAAATGGACCTCCTCCGGCACCTCGGTGGGCTCGGGCGTGGCCGTCGGCTCGGCCGTGGGAGCCTCTGTAAAATCGGGCGCCTGCGTTTCGGGCGCCTCGGTAGCCTTCGGAGCTTCCGTCGCTGCGGGGGCTTCCGTCGCGTCCGGCGCCTTGGTCGGCGCGGCCGCTTCCTGAGTTACGGCAGGCTCCGCGGTGGGGTCGCCCGTCTGCGCGGGGCCCTTAGAGCACCCCGCAAGCAGCAGCGCCGCGGCAGCCAAAACGGCTGTAAACAGTATTGCGTGCTTCATTTCGCGTTCCTTTCTGCGAAAGGCGGCTTTGCGCCCCTCGCTTTTCGCTTTCTGCATATAAATCCCCGAAAAGGCCGAAATTCTCGCCTTCCGAAAAAATATATTTTTCAAGCCGCACATGCGGTTCATATTTTTATATTACGGCGCATCGTCGGCCTATTGCAAAGCGCGAAAACGGGTGCTATCATTAAATCGCAGCAATGAAAAACGGGGGCGTGACCGTGCGCGACGAATTCGTTCGGGAGCTGTACGAGCAGTATTTCGACGTGATAAAAAAATACTGTCTGCCAAAGCTGGGCTTCGATGAGGACGCCGCGGCCGACTGCGCGCACGCCGTTTTAGACAGGGCGGAGGAGCAGTACGAAAAGCTCAAGTCGCATCCCGCCATACTCGGCTGGCTCTTGACCACCGCAAAGCACCTCGTCCACAAGAACTGGAAACGCTCCGCGCGCGAGACGATAAGGAACGTCCCGCTCGATCTTCTGACCGCCCTGCCCGACAGCACGGATCCATTCGATGCTGTGGAGCTCTCCGAGGCCGAGATAAGGAGCATCACCGAGGCGGTGCTCTCCGGGCTTGACGAGAGGGAGCGCGAATTCTACCGCCTCTGTTTCAGGGAGAACCGCTCATTTACCGAGATCGCCGAGATGACCGGAGTTTCCGAAAAGGCGGCAAGGGCAAAGCTCGCAAGGATAAAGCTCAAATTGAAACAAAGAATAATATATTTTTTGAACGAGTGAGAATTTTGGGGCTTTTGGGGATTTATATGTGGAGGTAATATCCGATGAAGAAAAACGTCTCCGGATCCGAATACATAAAGCTTCTGCGAATATCGAAGAGCCAGCTGAAAGCGGAGCTCAAAAAGCCCGCGGCCGAGCAGGATCTCGATCTTATTTCGGAGTGCCTCGAATCCGTCGCCTACTGCAAGAAGCAGCTGAGCGAGCTTCGCCGGGAGAAGGCGCATTCCGGCGCGGGCCTATTGGCGGGCCTTCGCAAGGCGGGCGTCGCGCTGCTCGTGCTGGTATTGAGCTTTGCCGCGTTCGCCACGGTATCCGAGGCGGTCGGCTTCAGAGTATGGACGGCCATCATCAAGCAGGACGCGGGGTACCTGAGGGTCGATTACGTGCCCGAGCCCACGAAGGCGCCCGTTGAGGAGGTGCGGGGCTGGACGGACGAGGAGTACAGCTTCTTCTCCATCTACGATTTCGATGCAAGGCTCGCGGAGGACGGCTTCACCCCCTTCTCGATCGAGTGGGGCGGTTACCGCTTCGTCGAGGGAAGCATCCGCTCCATGAAGAAGGACTATTACGCCACATATACCCTTAACGGCGGGGGTACCTGCGTGAGGGTCCGCATGATAGCCAAGGCCAACGATCCCGAGCCGGTCTCCGTCTGGGGCATGGATGACGAGATACCCTACTCCGCGGCATTGTTCAACGGCATACCCACGACCTATCAGACAGCCGATGACGGCTACGTCTTCGCCACCTGGCAGGTGCGCGGCTGCATATTCTGCGCCTCCCTCTACGACCCGAAGGAGCCGCCCGAGCAGATACTTCAGATGATAGTAAGGTGATTCTTTATAATGAAAGATCCCGCCTTGGGCGGGATCTTTCACTTTGGGGGTATTCTATTATAAACCCTTGCGGCCTTGGGTTTTCCTTGACCCGCAGGGCGGTCAGTTAAGACCGTAGAGTATGCTTGCGCCCTCGCCGAGGACGGTCTCGGGGAGCTTGCCGTCCCACTGCTGGATGTAGTAGTACCTGACGAGTTCGGCGGTCAGGCTTTCGGATATGGCTTTGTTCTTCGCGGCCTCCTTCTGGCCGGCATACTCGGCGGCGTCCGCCTGGATCTTGGTGACCTCAAGGTCGGCCTGAGCGGCGATCTTGGCCTGCTCGGCGTCGGCCTGCGCCTTTATCACCTGGCGCGCGGCCTCCTGCTCGGCCTGCATGGTGAGCCTCGCCTGCTCGGTCTCCGCGGTCAGCTTGTTCTGCGCGGCGACCTGCTTCGCCTCGACGGCGTTCGTGAAGGCGTCGGTGAAGTCGATGTCCTGCACGCTGATGGAGCTAACGGTGATACCGAACTCCTTAACGTCCTCCACGACCAGATCGGTGATCTCGGTGGAAAGCCTCTCGCGGAAGGCCACGAGCTTCTCGGCGGTGTATTTGGAGAATACCGCCTTGGTGTTTTCGAGGAGCCTCGGATAGAGGATCTTGGAATAATACTCCTCGCCGACGGTCTTATAGAGCTTCTCGGCGGTGGTCTGATCTATCGAGTAGTTCACCGCGATCGAGATGTCGACCTGCTGGATATCCGAAGAGAAAGCCTGAAGCGCCTCTTCCGCCTTCTGGGTGCGGTTGTCCATCTTGACGACCTTCTGGAAGGGGGACTTTACGTGGAAGCCCGCCTCGAAGGTGTAGGGCTCCACACGGCCGAAGGTGGTGACGATGCCCGTGTATCCGGTCGGGACCGTAGTGATGCAGCAAAGGGCAAGTATCAATGCGATGACCGGAACGAATACGATCAAAAGGATCTTGCCGACGTTCTTCATTTTCTTTCTCCTTTAATAAAATGTGTTTTCGCCCGCGGCAGGCGCCTTGCCTTGAGCGTGGGAAGAGTATAATAAAAACCCGCCCGTAAATCAATATCGGGCGGGTAAGGATCTTGTAAAATCGGTGTAAAGCCGATCAAGGCATTATTCTCTTAATAATATGAAGCTTTACAGCTTGAGGCCCAGCCTTATCGCGTAGAAGGAATACCACTTGCCGTCGATGCGGAAGCACTGCACGGTCTTGTCCTTGGAGTTCTCGCCGAGGCTCCCCTTTATAGATACGGTCACCTTCACGAACGCCACCGCGTCTATCTCGTCGGTATCGATATTGTAGACGTTGAAATAGTGGCTGTCGTATTGCTTGTAGTGCTCGATGCCCTCGGCGTCCTTGTCGATTATCTCGTTCACCTTGTAGGAAAGGCGCCAATCCTCGCCGTACCTGTCCTGATAGTCCAGCGCGACGCTCTGAAGATCCTGACGCAGGAGCTCGATATAGTCCTGATCCTTCTTTTCACGGTACTCCTTCACAAGGGCGGCCGTCTGATTGGGATGGACAACGCGGTCAAGCAGCTGCTCGTCGAACAGGCGGACGAGCATGAGCGCGCTGTCGAACATGGAACGGTACCAGTCGTCATCGGAGGGAGCCGCCGTCGCTTCCGGGGAGAGAGAGGGCTCGGGAGAGGGATCCGTCTTGCCCGGATCCTTTTGTTTGCAGGCGGCGAAGGAAAGGAGCATCGCCGCGGCAATGAATATGGATAAAAGCTTTTTCATTTCGATATCAGTGCCTTCGCAGTGCAAAGGCGGCCTTTCTCGGCGGTGATTGCCGGATTCGTACTTTTAAGCGTCTGCGCGGGAGCGGCGTTTTTACACCGAAGCCTCCACGGGTTACTGTTCAATACTATCACCCGCGCCCGGATTTGTCAATATCAGCCTGTTCTTTCGAGGGGTTGCAAAACCCATACTTCTCTGCTATAATACAATCAGGTAATTATTGAAACCACGGAGGTCTTCTAAATGATAAAGAAACTTACGAGCATACTGCTCGCGCTGGCGTTCCTGCTCAGCGCGGCTTCCGTGCTCGCAGACCGAGCCTATACCGGCCCCTCGGTCATAGAAAACAGCTCCGGTGAGAAGCCGGATGAAACCCCCGAGCCTTCCGAGACTGCGCCGGCCGATCCCACGGACGAGCCTACCGAGGCGCCCACGGAATTGCCCACCGAGAAGCCCACTGCGACTCCCACGGCGACTCCGACGGCTGCCCCGACGGCTGCTCCGACGGCGGCTCCCACGGCCACTCCGACGCCCACTCCCAAGCCCGGCACCCCGACGCCCACCGCCGCGCCGACCGCGACGCCCACTGCCAAGCCCACTGACGTCGCGCTCCAGATCACTACCGCGTCCCTTCCCAGGGGCAAGGTCGGCGTCGAATACTATGCCGTCGTGGAGTCCAACTACGGCGACACGCTGTTCACCATCTACAACAGCGATTCCGGCCCCAACCAGTTCGGTGAGACCGGTCTCAAGCTCAGCTACGGCGGCGTTATCAGCGGCACTCCCCAGAAGGCGGGCGAGTTCACCTTCTATATTTCCGCATACTCTCAGAGCGCCGGCAAGACCGTTGCAAAGCGCTTCACCCTCACGATCGACAAGGCGGATTCCACGCCTTCCCCCACGGCTGTACCCACTCAGCAGCCAGGCACCGCATCCCCCACTAACACTCCCGGCAATTCGCAGACGCCCGCGCCCACTTCGGTGGTCCCCGTAGTCACGGCTACCCCCACGCCCGCTCCCACCCAGCAGGGAAGCTATATCGCTTACCCCCTCTGGAGCAGGGCGGCCGACACCGTGCAGAAGGTCTCCATAGGCGCTCCGTTTGAGATAAGGCTCGTCGAGGGCGTTTCGGAGTATCTCTCCTTCGCCAACCTCTACGGCAATATCCCCGCCAGCGTCGAGTTCATAAACGACATGGCGAACACCCGCAGCTGCTCCGTAAAGGGCATACTGACCGCCGAGAGCTCCTATGAGTTCGCGATCGAGTTCAATATCAAGGGCGGCCGCAAGCTGATGCTCAACTTCCGCCTCGTAGCGGAGGAGAACCTGCCCGATCAGGGCGCCGAGTTCCCCCTTGCGAGGTATCTCGTGCCCTTCGGCGGCACGCATACTGCCATGCTCCCGATGCCTTCCAGAAGAAAGGAGGAGGTGTAAACCATGAAAAAGCTCATACGCATATTTACATTCTTCCTCATAGCGGCGCTCCTCGTGACCGCCTGCGGCTGTAAGCTCTTCAAGAAGGACGATCACGGCTCCGATCCCATAGACATCCCCACGCCCGAACCCACCAATGAGCCCGTGCTGCTTGACGGCGGCGTTATCGACGGCTTTATCGGCGACTGGTACGGCGTTTACAGCGTGACCGAGGCGAAGGGCATGTACGCTCCCAACGCCGGCGTAAGGAACGACTGCGCAATGCGCGTCTCCGTCGACGGCTACGGCAGGGGCACCTGCTATCTCCAGGTCAACGGCATGGGCCGCGACTCGGTAAGCGGAAGCTCCAACGTGTTCGCTCTCTGCAGCGCGGAGATCTCCGGCGCGTCCCTCCTCATAAAGGGCATGATCAACACCGTCTCCGTCGATTGGGCGTTCGAGCTCAGCGAAGGCAGGCTCAGCCTCACCGAGGTCTACGGCGACGTGGACGATCACATGCGCATAGAGATCAAGCTCGTCCGTCCGGACGTTCTGGCGTTCAGCGGCCTTGAGCCCGACGCTATGGAGTACCTGCTTGAAAAGGGCTTTGCCGGCGTAGTCGACAAGCTCGGAGGCAGAACGAGCGAGCTCCCCATAGTAATCGTTTCCGGCGGCTACGATCCTCACCTCTTCTTTGAGGAGGCGCAGGAGGATCCCTCCGTCACCGACTCGCCCAACACTATCACCAGCATAGACGGCCACATCAAGGTCAGCCTTCCCGAGGGCTATTCGATAGTCGAAAACGACGTTATCGACTTCGTCATCTCCTGCCCCGAGAAGCGGGTGAGGAGCGTTGAGTTCACCGTTTCCGCCTGGAATACGGACGGGCTCTCGTTCCTGCTCGGCAACACGCCCAACGTCACCGAGCTCTACCATTACACGATCGACGGCTTTGACTTCTACGGCACCTTCATCGAGAACGAGCCCGCCGAGGACGGTTCCCGCACGACGATATTCAAGCTCTGCGGCACGAACGATACCGGCTGTCTCATAATAATCACACTCACGCTCGATATGGACGCCTACTCCGCATATTCCTACGTCAACGTCGACAACGCGGCCTTCACGCAGCTCGTGCTCGGCGCGAAGTTCAACGTGGATTGATAAGGCAATAAAAAACCGCCCCGTCTTTTGACAGGGCGGTTTTTGTTTGCGGTGATATCAGGCTTCCGGTACCTCGGCGGGCTTCTTTCCGGAGGCGATGGCCTTTATTATGGGCTTTATGAAGCAGAGCGTGACAGCGATAACGCCCGTCGCGGCCAGGTGCATGAAATAGACTAGCCAGCCGTGATCCTTATTGAGGAAGGGCAGGCCCGAAACGGGCGGATCAACGACGTACATGAAATTGACGCGGTTCACGAAGCTGACGTTCTTTACACCGTCAACGACCGAATACTCCACAACGTCGTATGCGAGGCTGTTTATGTAGATCGCGATAAAGCCCATGAACGCAAGCATCTTGAGCGCGGCGGAATAGTCCTTGACCATCCAGCCGATCTCCTTGCTCTTCAACAGCAGGCAAACCGCGAAGGCGACTATCACGGTATGGTAGGTGAAATACTGGAACGAGATGACGGGGGAGCCGAGGGCGGAGCTCGTGGGGATGAGTATCGCCGCGGCGCCTCCGACGAGGCAGGAGGGGATCATGAACGCCATAAGCGTGCGGTGGAGCTTCTCGCTCTTCGTGAAATTCAGCAGCGCAATGAATATCAGCTGTATCGAGCAGAGGTGGAAGGGGAGATCCGTCTTGGGCAGATAGCCGCCGTAGGTCGCCTCGTTGGAGAGTATGTAGTAGAAGACCTTGATCGTCTCCGAAACGATGCCGACGTACATCAGCAGCCTGAACCATTTTTTAAGCTCGGTCTTTCGCAGGAATACGCAGAGGAGGACGCCCACGGCGACGCACGCCGCGATGAGGATGATGTGTTTTGTCCCGAACATTTGACACCTCGATAATGTGAAATTTGGAGATATGTGCAGATTATAACATTGGGAAGGGAATAAAGCAAGGGAAGAGGGGAGAGAGGGGAGTGAAGAGAGAATAGTGAATAGTGAAGAGTGAAGATGGAATAAGGAAAAAATCCCGCGCAAGCGGGATTTTTGTGAATCACGTACCATTTAGATACGAAATTGATTATTACACGTTACCTTTCATTTTCACGGCGCTAACAACCGCCGAATTTCATAGATCGTGTTTTCGTCAAGCATTCTTCTGCTGGGGGTATGAATCACATAGTCAATCTCGGAAGTACTGTTCAGTACGCGTTCACTTCTGACGGGACTGTTGCCCTGAAGCATCAGCACATAACCCGACACCCAAACGTACACACCGTTTTCCTTTAAGTATTCTTTTAGTGCGTATACCTGACCATTCACCTGCTTGATTGGATTTTTTCGTACGTTCTCGTAAGTTTGATCTTCATATGTCGTTTTGTACTGCAACCAATTACTATCTTCTTCACGACCTGTTATTGTACCGTTCCAGTCTTTGAC
>JAILRE010000064.1 GCA_024698505.1 Clostridiales bacterium
ATCTTGAGCCCGAGCCCCGCGCCGTGCGCTTTCCTTGAGCGGGATTTATCGACCATGTAGAACGCCTCGGTTATGCGCTCGATCTGATCCTTTGGGATGCCCCGTCCGTTGTCGGCGACGGATACGCGGTATTTATCCCCACAGAGCACACCTGTGACGATTATCGTATCGCTCCCCGCCTTCATCGCGTTGTCGATAAGGTTCATCATCAGCGTTTTGAACAGATCGAATTCGATCCGGATGTACGCGCTCTGCGCCGCGCCTTCCAGCTTGATCCCTTTCGCCTCCGCAGCGGGACGCATCGTCTCGATTATATCCCGCATGACCTCGTCGGCGGGCATTTCGGAAAGCGTGAAGTCCTGCTTCTCCAGCACGATCAGCTCCATCAGTTTCTGTGAAAGCGCTTCCAAGCGCAGGCCCTCGTTCAAGATGTAGCCCGCCGCGTTCTTCGTTTCCTCGCGCGTCATATCTTCGCGCTGATAGATCATATCCGCGTAGCCGATTACCGAGGTCATGGGCGTCTTTATCTCGTGTGCGAAGCTCGATGTGAAATCCTTTTGCTGCTTTGCGGAAAGCTCTAACTTTTGGATGGTCCCCTCGATGGTTTCCGCCATCGAATTGAAGCTGCCGGAAAGCTCGCCTATCTCGTCGCCCGTTTTGACCTCGGAGCGCTCGTCGTGCTTTCCTCCCGCAAAGGCGCGGGTACTCTTCGTCAGTCTGTTGATAGGGCGCGTGATGTAGAGAGAGAAGCCGAGCGTGACCAATGCTCCGACAAGCTCCGTTACGGCGAAGGCCCGAAGGAAGCTCCGCTCCATAGTGCGTTTTTCTTCGAATATCCTTGAAATATCGCGGCTTAAAACCAGCGTGACGGTCCTTCCGCTCTGCGTGAATTTGCCCGCTGAATAGAGCCGCTCGGAGCCGTTCTCTGCACCGGTGTGGAACTCCACCTTTCCCTCACCGACTTCGTCCACTCCGGGCAGATTAAGAAAACCGGCAAAGGAGGAACAGACCGCCGTCCCGTCCTCCGAAAGCACCATTATCCTCGTATCCCGCTGCACCGCGGAGACCGTCTGCTCCGCCGCCTCTTTAAGCTTCTCGTCTGTCAGACTCCCGTTCTCGCTGCCCGACAGCATGCCCGACTGCAGCGCGAACTTCACGAGCTGATACTCCGCCTCGGCGTTCTCGTATTCATGTTCCATGGCGTTTTTGAAGCTGCCGGTGATCATGACGTAACCGACCACCGCAAGCGCTGCGGTGATAACTGCGATCGTGCATATGAAGATTTTCGCGAACAGCTTCATTCCTTAGACTTCCAGCCTGTAACCTATCCTGAACACGGTTTTGATATGCTGCTCCCATCCGAGCTTCTTGCGGAGCCGCTGGATATGGCTGTCGAGCGTGCGCGTCTCGCCGGAGAACGGCTCATTCCAGACCAGCTCGTAAATCCGGTCGCGGTAAAGCGCGACGTTTTTGTTCCTGATAAGCTCGACTAAAAGGTCGAATTCCTTTACGGTCAGGTCGATGAGCTCGCCGTCCTTCTTCACCGTGCGCGATTCGGTGTTGACCGTAACGCCGAAGAGCGTTATCTCCGTCTCCGCCTTGCCCGCGCGCCTGAGCACCGCCTCCACCCGAGCTATCAGCTCGCCTATCTGGAAGGGCTTCACAAGATAGTCGTCCGCACCCATGCGGAGGCCCTTTATCTTATCCTCGAGCGTGCCCTTCGCCGTGACGAAAATGACAGGCGTGCCCTGATATTTCACGTATTCCAAGAGCTCGTAGCCGTCGATCTCCGGCAGCATTATATCGAGCAGCACGAGATCGTACGTGTTCTCCTCGAGCAGATCCGCCGCTTCCTTCCCGTCGTACGCGCAGAAACAGCGATATCCGTGTGCTGTCAGGTTCACGTTTATCAGATTCGATATGGCTTTTTCGTCTTCGACTATCAGTATCTTTATCATGCTTTCTCCTTGGCTGCCGGGCGCTTTTCTGCTCCCCGTAATTATACCCCATAACCCCGCCGCGTTCAACCGCGGTTCCGATACCGTGAAGATATCACAAAGTTGTGACGGAGTTGTAAAATCGGAGGCAGAAACAAAAGTCTACAATTCCATCAAAAAGAGCACACCGGAAAGCGTGTGCTCATAATGAACCGGCATCGTCAGCGTGAGGATCTGCCGTTCCCTTTCTGTGTACCTTTGTATTGTTTGCAATCCATCTTAGGGCAATCCTCGCATAAGATCTTGCAGTCTTCCATCTCAAAAAGGTCTGGTTTCCTTGTAACCCCGGTATATGCAATCCCTTTCTGCTTACAGATTCGAATGATCCTATTGCGATCTCTTGACTGCATTCTGTTTCCCAGAAAAACCTTTGTTATAGGGAAGAACTGCATGTTATAGTCCGTGCCTTCCGCTTTACCCATGGGCAATATCAATCTCCACTCGTTTTGATATGCCCAATCAATACTTTTCCTTAATGCTCCGTGCAAGTAAATATCCCACAGATTTTCTTCAGTGGGGTACTTGTCCTGATAATCAACAATCCTCTTTGTCATATCCGGCCGTGTTTTGCAATAAACGACAGGGAAAAGGTTCAGATAAACCTGCTGATATTGAGGGTCGTTCGGAAGTACGGTGTATTCAATACAGAATCCCCTGTGATTATTAGCATATAACGCCCACATTAACTGTGAATAAGGGGTGGTTGTGAAGCATGCTGTTCGGAATGTATCTTTCAGTTGTTTGCATAACTCGTTGTATTCTACTAAAAGCGCGTTTGACAATGCACTCGCCCAATCCGGCCCATCATAAGCTTTAAAAAGCAATCTGTTCCGAAACAATTCGTTAGAAAGCTTTTCCATTTCTGAAATCGGTTCTTTCGAAAAGAGCCCGTCTAAGCTTCCGTCGCGCTGATAAAGATCAAATGCTCTATGCAACAGGGCTTCAAACATTTCTTGTACTGAACTGTCTGGTCCTGTTTCGATCAAGCAACGATTGCAGTACTCTTTTAGTCTTAACCGAACGTAGTCCTCACGCTCGATATGGATATCAGAGTCATAAACATCATCGAACTCGCTTGGGGTTTGCATAAACACAGTATTGTTTTTTAACGCTTGAATAGAGAAATTAACCCTTTTGCGGTTGACTGTTTTGCTAACGTTAGGGAAGTATTTATATAGCTTCATGGGCATATTGAGCTTGGAGCGATACGCAAATTCATTGCATCCCATGTTCTGAATGTCTTCCAGCCGCATAGGAGCTCCGTTAACAAAACAATATGATGACAAAAACTCTGGTCCGACTTGAGGGACGCTCAAAAGGAATTCTGAAATATCCATAGCTCTATACTCCATTGTTTTCTTACAAGACTATACCGCGTTTCCTTTCCAAAATCAATGCTTTTCTAAGATTGGTAAGCCGGCTTAACTGGAGTCAAGCAAAGCCGGCTTCATGATACGTGATTACGAAAGAATTAGTTCGCGAATCACCTGCTCCTCGGCTCTGGCGCGGCAGGAGTTCATTGCCTGTATCCAGCCGAGTTGGTCGCGGGCTTTGAGGTCTTCGGTAACGCATTCGGCATTAGCGAGCTGGGAGGTAATGAGGTCGATCTGCTCATTGGCTTGGCGGTCTATGTCGATGAGGTGTTGCGTCAAGGTGTTCTCCATCAGCATCAACGCGAATGTATCTGGCTGATGCTCCTTCAAATACTTTTTCCGCATACGTCCGAAGCGCCCGATATCTCCGGTCGGCTGGGGAGGGAGCGAGAGATCCGGATAGTAATAGTCGCCGTGTTTAGTGTAAGAGATGTCCATGTGTGTATCCTCCTTTTATGATTCAATGAATTCTTTGATAGGCTCCTGTGTTGCTTCCAGTAAGCCGGTTACTATTCCCGCAAGGAACGGGACAGCAATCAGCAATACGCCAATCATGAGCAGTTGAAGCATGAGCTTCTTTGAACTGTTGCCGATGATCAGCAGAATCAGGTCATACACGAATAGCAGCCCTCCGCCGATCGCGAGCACAAACGCCGCCGCACCTGCCGCAAGCTTGAACGCGAGCTTCAGGATCGTAAGCAGCAGCCATACCGGGGTAAGCAGTATTTTGAAAACGGTCCGCATATTCATATCCTCCTTGCGGTTCTGAGAACATGATAGCAGACCGTGATCGATTTGACGAATGTGCGGGAAAAGGACTTGCATCAAGGCATCGATTTCTTATTGAAATGCATGCATGAATAGATGTATAATCATTAAAAGCGCATGCAATCTCTTGTTAGATAAGATTGCAAAGGTATGGAGATATAATCGTGGATAACAATAAGCATTTCCATCTATTTGACTATTTGACTAAAGAAGAAAAGTCAAATATGAACAGGGACTATGCTGCAAAAAAAGAAATCAACAGACTTGTAAAAAGCGCCAAATTAAAGGCCAAACCAGATGATTGCTTGATTTGTCATACACCAACTACACGATTTTGCAACTCCCATTCCATACCCAAATTCTGTCTTAAACAGATTGCATCAGAAGGGTATGTTCTTACATCGTATGCTATCTATGACTATCCCATATTAAAAGAAGCAGACGGCATTGAAAGAGCGGGCACTTTTCATCTTATTTGCACCCAATGTGACAATACTGCTTTTTCCGATTACGAAGATCCGAATAATTATGACGAGAATCCTAATCAAAGAATGTTGGCACAGATAGCGATAAAGAACCTGCTGAAACTAATGGACAAAAGACGAACCGAAATAGAGTATTATCAGATGTTTTGTGAAGAACATCCTGAGTTTTCAGAGCATTTTAGCATCAAGCAGATCGCAAACAAGTTAGATTTAGTTGAATATGAGTCCGCATTTCAAAGAGCATGCCGTGCTTTAAAAAATGGAAAGGCGGCATTTCATCTGGCTTATTATGCAAAATTAGACTATGTAACTCCTGTAGCTTTTCAAGGTCAAATAGCTATGGCGTTTGATTTGGAAGGCAATGTTATAAATGACCTTTTCTACTATTCTCCCAAATACAAAATTGAAATGTTAAACATATGTATTTTACCCATGGAGAACAAAAGCATTATTATGATGTTTATCGAAGAAGGACATAAGAGGTACAGGAAGTTTATTAAACAATTTAACAAACTAGAACCGCTTGATCAGCTATCGGTAATTAGCTACATTGTAATTCTTTATTCAGAAGATTTGTACTTATCAAACAGTATAAAAGACGTTATCGAAGGCAACCAATATCTCAAGAAAGCGGCAGAGGAAAACACCGACTATATGTTTGAAGCAACGGTAAAGAGTCGAATTGAAGAGGTAAAGAAGAATACAATCTCGACAACAGAAAACTTGTCCCGAACCTTTTATTAAAAGAATACCGAATAATACATGATTAAGAATAATGAAAACAAAGAATGCCACCCCCATACGAAGGTGGCAAAACTTTTGCATCCTCAGATTTTGACTTTGACTGCGAACCCTGTGGTCCAGAAGTAAAAGTTCGTCTGATTCCGCTTTGGTGGAGGCGAGGGGAGTCGAACCCCTGTCCGAAAACCTGTCTGCAAGACTTTCTACGAGCGTAGTCGGCGCATTGGGTCTTTCGTCGCCGTACGCCCACCGACGGGCTTACGGCTTCGGCAGCCTCTTAGTCCCGCCCGGGGCGAGACACGCCCGGGTTGGTTCCCCACATTGATGACGCCCGTATCTTACGCCGTGGGAAGCTTAAGGCGGACGGTCGTGCCGTTAGGCAGCGACGGGCATATAGCTGTAGTTGTCAGTTATATTTAAAGAGTTTCCCGATTTTTACGAAGCTCGGGGCTTCGGCTCGCTTATCCGGCATCCATGATCCCCGTCGAAACCATTTACGCCCCCATAAGCTTTTTCGGCTCCGCGCGGCGGAGCATTACGTATTGTACCTCATTAAATAAAAATAATCAACCTTTTTTAAAAAAAGGTGTTGACTATGACGCTGCGTTATGGTTTATAATCCTATTCGCAGGGAGGTGACTTTGCATGATGACCGTACGTGAGGTGAGCAGGCTTGCGGGGGTGAGCGTCCGCGCGCTGCACCATTACGACGCCGTAGGCCTTTTGAAGCCC
This sequence comes from Clostridiales bacterium, assembly GCA_024698505.1. Lineage (GTDB taxonomy): Bacteria > Bacillota > Clostridia > Christensenellales > CAG-138 > UBA3857. The sequence continues at coordinate 6,097 of JAILRE010000064.1, forward strand.
GCGCGCGTCACGGAAGCGGGATACCGTCTCTACGACGAGCGTTCGCTTGAGAGGCTGCAGGAGATACTTCTGTTCCGCGAGCTTGATTTTCCCCTTAAGGAGATCAAGGCCATACTGGACGATCCCCGTTTCAGCGAGAGGGACGCGCTTGCTTCACAGCTTGAGCTCTTGAAGCTTCGGAGGGAGCGTCTCGACGGAGTCATCGGCCTCTTGGAAAGCATGTTGAACAAAGGAGAAATGACTATGGATCTTACTGTTTTCGACGATTCGAAGGAGAAGGAATACCGCGAGGAGGCGAAGCGCCGCTGGGGCGGGACGAAGGCCTTTCGCGAGAGCGAGGAGAAGCAAAATTCCCGTTCGCGGGAGGAAAACGCCTCCGCTGCGGAGGGGCTTATGGCGCTCTTTGCGAAACTCGGCGGGCTGAAAGCTCTCCCCGCCGATTCCGCCGAAGCGCAGGAAGCCGTCCGCGAGATCCGGCGGTACATCACGGAAAACTACTACGAATGCACGGACGAAATATTCCGTTCGCTCGGGCAGATGTACGCCGCCGATCCCCGGTTCAGGGAGAACATCGACAGAGCGGGCGGCGAAGGCACGGCGGAATTTGCCGCGAAGGCGATCGGGATCCATTGCGGAAAATAAAGAAAAACGGGAGGTTGCGAACCCTCCCGTTCTTTTTATTCTTTGTATCTTTCCTCTTTGCGCCTTTGCTCGATCTGGCGCTTGGCGTCCCTTTCGGCGATGTCGTGCCGCTTGTCGTAGAGCTTCTTGCCCTTGGCGACGGCGAGTTCCATCTTGACGAGGCCGTCCTTCAGGTAGAGGCTGAGAGGTATGAGGCTGTAGCCGTCCGCCTCGGAGAGGGCCTTGAGCTTCAATATCTCCCTCTTATGGAGGAGGAGCTTCCTTTCGCGGAAGGGATCGCGGTTGAAGATATTGCCCTTTTCATAGGGACTTACGTGCATCCCGACGACGATCGCCTCGCCGTTTTTGATCTTGACGTAGGAATCCTTGACGTTGACCTTGCCCATCCTTATGGACTTGACCTCCGTGCCGACGAGCGCGACGCCGCATTCATAGGTATCCTCTATGAAATAATCGTGCCTTGCCCTGCGGTTTTCGGCAATTACCCTTATTCCCTTTTTGACCGGCATGGGATCCCTCCTTCCGTTAAGATAAAAACACAGCACCCCAGTTTGCGCCGAGAGTGCTGTGCCGTTCGTTATGCCTTACAGTATGGTGCTGATGACGCTGAGCATGGAGCTTGCGTTCTCGGCGGGCTTCATCCACTTCTCGAAAGCGGGGATGAGGAGCATCACAACGGCGAGCACCGCTACGATTATCGCGAAAATGACGGTGAGCTTCTGGAGCTGCCTTTCGCGGCTGGCCTTCTTGCTGCGGCTGTTGATGGCGGTGGTCTCGGAACCGAAAGCGCTGCCGAGGCCGGAGTTCTTGGAATCCTGCGCGAGGACGACGATCACAAGGAACACGGCTGCGACGAGCAGCAGAACGTTGACGACGATTTCAAAGATATCCATAGTTATTTCCTTTCAAAATATCAACTGCGACGGACATTATACCACCTTGATCCGCATTATGCAAGAGGATTTCTCATCTTTTGCGGGGGTAAAAGGGATATATTTGCCCCGTTTTTTTATTCCTCTCCCTCGTCGGGATCCCTGATGATGAGGCTCTCCTCCGTCATCTCGGCGGGCTTTTCTATGCCCATCATCTCGAGAATCGTGGGAGCGACGTTGCCGAGCTTGCCGCCTTCTTTGAGCTTCACCTCGTCCGCATCGTCGTTGACGTAGATGAGGGGCACGGGGTTGGTGGTGTGCGCCGTCATGGGCTTGCCGTTCTCCACCATTACCTCGCAGTTGCCGTGATCGGCGGTGACTATGCAGCAGCCGCCCTCCTTGACTATCTCGGATACGAGACGGCCGACGCAGTTGTCGACGGCGTGGACGGCGGCGATCACCGCGTCCCTGACGGCGGTATGACCGACCATATCGGGATTGGCGAAGTTCAGCACCATGAGATCGTATTCGTGGCTCCTTACTACCTCTACCGCCTTATCGGTGAGATCGTAGGCGCGCATCTCGGGCGCGAGGTCGTAGGTCTCCACCTTCGGGGAATCGATCAGATAATGATCCTCGCCGGGGCTGACCTCGTCCGTGCCGCCGTTGAAGAAGAAAGTGACGTGGCGCTTTTTCTCGCTCTCCGCGATGCGGATCTGCTTTTTGCCGAGCTTGGAGACGTATTCGCCGAGCAGGTTCTCATGCTTCAAGGGCATGAACGCTATGCCGCATTTGCCGGCGAAATCGTCGCGGTAGAGGGTCATGCAGACGTAGCTTACTGGGATGTAGCCGCGCTTTCTCTCGAAGAAGGAATAGTCCTCGAATATGAAGGCTTCGGTCATCTCGGTGGGCCTGTCGGTGCGGAAATTGAAGAAAATGACGCTGTCGTTCTCGTTGACCGAGGCCACGGGCGCGCCGTCCTTCATTATGACGGCGGGGATGACGAATTCGTCGGTCTTGCCGTTCGCGTAGGAGTTCTCCATTGCGGAAACGGGATCGGTCTCATAAACGCCCTCGCCGTTAACGATGGCGTCGAAGCCCAGCTTCACGCGCTCGTATCGCTTGTCGCGGTCCATGCCGTAGAAGCGGCCCTGAACGGTGGCGATCTCGCCCACGCCGATCTCGCGCGTTTTGTCGACGATCTGCTTTATATAGCCGAGTCCGCTGGTGGGCGGGGTGTCGCGCCCGTCCATGAAGCAGTGGATATAGACCTTTTCAAGGCCGTTCCGCTTCGCGAGCTCCAAAAGGGCGTAGAGGTGATCGAGCCTCGAATGGATGCCGCCGTCGGAGCAGAGGCCCAGAAGATGCAGGGCGGAATCATGCTCCTTCACGTTTTCCACGGCCTTCATGAAGGCGGGATTCGTGAAGAAATCGCCGTCCCTTATGGATTTGTCTATGCGGGGATAATCCTGGAAGACCACGCGGCCCGCGCCGAGGTTCATATGGCCCACCTCGGAATTGCCCATCTGGCCTTCGGGAAGGCCGACGTCGAGGCCCGAGGCGCCGATGAGGGTATGGGGATAACGGTCCCAGAGGGAGCGGATGTTCTTCACGCCGTCGATGAGAATGGCGTTGTCCTCCGCTTCCTCACGGTAACCGAATCCGTCCAGAATGATAAGTGCGGTGAGTTTTTTCATCAATAGAGTTTTTCCTTGTTTTAATTATGTTTTCAGTCGAGCACGACGTGGCTGAAATCGACGGGCTTGAGGCTCGCTCCGCCGATGAGACCGCCGTCGATATTCTCCATGGACTTGAGGCCGTGAGCGTTCTTGGCGTTCATGGAGCCGCCGTAGAGGATGCGGACGAGGGACGCGGCATGATCGCCGTAGAGCTCGCCGTAGACCTTGCGGATTGCGCCGATAGTGCGGTCGGCCTCCTCGTCGGAAGCGGTCTTGCCGGTGCCGATGGCCCAGATGGGCTCGTAGGCGATTACGACCTTTGCGGCTTCCTCGGCGGGTATGCCGCAGAAGGCGCCCCTGACCTGAGTCGCGAGGAACTCGTCGGTTATGCCGGCTTCCCTCTGCTCGAGCGTTTCGCCTACGCAGACGATGGGCGTGATGCCCGCGGCGAGGGCGGCCTTGATCCTGGCGTTGACGGACTCGTCCGTCTCGCCGAAATACTGACGGCGCTCGCTGTGACCGATAATGGCGTATTCGACGCCGAGCTCCTTGAGCATCTTAGCGGAGACCTCGCCCGTGAAAGCGCCCTTCTCGGCCCAATGGATGTTCTGGGCGCCGAGACCTATGTTGGTGCCCTTAACGATGGGCGCGACGAAGGGGATATCGACGAAGGGAGGACAGACGACGACCTCCTCCTCGGCGTTCTCAACGAGGGGGATGAGCTCGGTCACGAGCTTTTCGGCCTCTTTGGGAGTCATATTCATCTTCCAGTTGCCGGCGATGAACTTGCGGCGGCCGGTCTTCTCGGTGAGAGCGGCAACGCCGGGCAGTGTCTTGCCCTCAAGGAACTCGAGGGAGGCGCCGCCGCCGGTGGAGATATGGGAGATCCTGGGCGCGAGGCCGAACTGGTTGACCGCGGAAGCGGAATCGCCGCCGCCTATAATGGTCGTGCCGGCGCACTCGGCGCAGGCGACCGCAACGGCTTCGGTGCCCTTGGCGAAGGGAGCCATCTCGAATACGCCCATCGGGCCGTTCCAGACGACCGTCTTGGCTTCCTTGATGATATCGCCGTAGAGCTTCGCGGTGGCTTCGCCTATATCGAGGCCCTCCCAGCCGTCGGGCATGGCGTCATAGGGAACGGTCATGTGCTCCGCTTCTTCGGAGAACTCCTTCGCGACTACGCAGTCGATGGGGAGCATGAGCCTTACGCCCTTCTCCTTCGCCTGATCCATAAGGGACTTGGCAAGATCGATGCTGCCCTCGTCGAGGAGGGAGTTGCCGATATCGAGGCCCATCGCCTTATAGAAGGTGTAGCTCATGGCGCCGCCGATAAGGAGCGTGTCGCACTTATTAAGCAGGTTGGTGATGACGCCGATCTTATCCGCGACCTTCTTGCCTCCGAGTATGGCGACGAAGGGACGGTCGGGGTTCTCGAGCGCCTTGCCCATTACGGAAAGCTCCTTCTCGATGAGGAAGCCGCAGGCGGCGGGCATATAGTGAGCAACGCCCTCGGTGGAGGCGTGCGCCCTGTGAACCGTGCCGAACGCGTCGGAGACGTAGATTTCGGCATAGGAGGCGAGCTTCTTTGCGAATTCGGGATCGTTCTTCTCCTCCTCGGCATGGAAGCGGAGGTTCTCGAGAAGGACTATCTCGCCGTTTTTGAGCTCGGCGACCTTCGCCTTTGCGTCCTCGCCGATAACGTCGGCGGCAAAGGCGACCTTAACGCCAGGCAGAAGCTCGGCAAGGCGCTTCGCGACGGGCGCGAGGCTCATTTCGGGAACGAATTTTCCCTTGGGGCGGCCGAGATGGGAGCAGAGTATGACCTTCGCGCCGTGATCCACGAGATATTTGATCGTGGGAAGAGCGCCGAGTATGCGGCTCTCGTCGGTGATGTTCAGCTCCTTGTCAAGGGGCACGTTGAAATCGACTCTGACGAGCACGCGCTTGCCGGTGACTGCGATGTCCTTAACGGTCAGTTTGTTCATATGTTACCTCCGAAAGTGTATTTTTCTTATATCATCTGCCTGACGGCAAATAGGCTTGGTTCAGAGCGATCTCAGTATATCCCCGGGAGAAACGCGCTCGGGGCAGGAGATCGTGAGCTTTTCCTTTGGATGGGGCGCGGAGGGGACGCTCTCCCCCGCCTCGTTTATTATCCCGGTCACGGTGAAGGAGCGGGAAACGTCCGAGGGAGCGAGTATGTTCAAGGTGTCGCCCACCTTGAAATTGTTGCGCTGCTCAATACGGGCCGCGCGCTTTTCTTCGTCCCAGTCCGTTACGACGGCGAGTATGCGGCTTTCGGAAACGTAGCCGCCCGAGGAATACTCCATCAGCTCCTGCGGATTCTCGCCGTAGAGAATGTTGAGGCTCCGTTCCTTTCCGAACGTGCCGCCCCTGCATTTTTCGCTTTCGCGGAAGGCGAAGCCCGTGGTATAGGGCCTGTGGCTGAGCTTTATCAGCTCGTTCATGACGAGCTCCGTCGGCGCGCCGTCAAGCGCCATCCTGTAGGCGTTCACGGCGGTCGCGACGTAGAGTATGGACTTCATCCTGCCCTCTATCTTTATGCAGGAGACGCCCGCCTCCTCTATTTCCTTCAGGTACGGCGCGAGGCACATATCGCGGGAATTCAGTATGAAGCTGCCCTTCCCGTCGTCCTCTACCGTGAAATATTCGCCGTTTTTGCCGTGCTCGCGGATATCGGCGGAGAAGACCTTTTTATCCCGCACCTCGTAATTCCAGCGGCAGGGCTGCACGCATTCGCCGCGGTTGCTGTCACGCCCGTCGATATAGTTCGAGAGCAGGCAGCGGCCCGAATAGCTGACGCACATAGCGCCGTGGACGAACACCTCGAGCTCGAGCTCCTTCGGGATGCGGCTCCTTATGAGCTTTATCTCCTCCAGCGTGAGCTCCCTCGCGAGGACTATGCGGCTGACGCCCTGATCGTACCAGAAGGAGGCCGCCTCGCTGTTTAGGGTGTTCGCCTGCGTTGAGAGGTGGAGCGGCATATCGGGTATGAGCCTTCCCGCCATCCTTATCACGGCGGGATCGTTGACGATCAGCGCGTCCGCGCCGCTCTCGCCGAGGGCAGAGAGCGTGCTTCCAAGCTCGGGGAGATTCGCGTCCCTCACGAAGGAATTGACCGTGACGTAGACCTTCACGTTCCTGTCGTGCGCGTATTTTACCGTTTCGGGAAGGGTGTCGAGGGAGAAGTTATCGGCCAGGTTCCGGAGCGAAAACGCGGGCAGACCGAGATAGACCGCATCGGCGCCGTAGCGTATCGCGGTCTCGAATCTCTCTCTGTTGCCGGCCGGAGCCAGAAGTTCGGGCTTTGCCATCGTTTCCCTTATCACCAGTTGGGCTTGTACTTTTCAACGTTGGCGGCGTGCTCGGCCTCGGTCTTGGCGAATATGAGCGCGCCCGTGTTGGGATCCATGAGGCAGAAGAAGAGGTATCCCTCCCTCATGTACTGCTCGTTGGGGAAGAGCGCGGCCTCTATCGCGGCGACGCCGGGGTTCGAGATCGGCCCCGCGGGAAGACCGTAATTCTTGTACGTATTGTACGGAGAATCGGTGTTCAGCTCATCCTGATCGAATATCATCTTATCGGATTTGAGTATGTAGTTCAGCGTCGCGTCCGAATGGAGCGGGAGCGACTGGTTGAGCCTGCTGTGGAATACCGCGGAGACCTTGGTGAAGTCGAAGGGCTTCGCTTCCTTTTCTATTATGGAGGCGAGTATCACGACGTCGTCCATCGTGAGATCGAGCTCCTCCGCCCTTTCAACGTAGCGCCTCGTGTATATCTCGTTGAAGCGGTTGAGCATCTTGGTAATGATCTCCTCCTCGGTGGCGTCCTGGAAGACCTCGTAGGTATCGGGGAAGAGATATCCCTCCAGCATATAGGTGCGGCCTTCCCTGCCCTCCTCGACTATGCTCTTTACGAACCAGTACTTGTTGGCGAATTCCTTCGCGTCGGTGCAGAGCTCAAGGAAGCGGTCGGGCGATTTCAGTATGCCCTTTTCGACGAGCCTCTTTGCGACGGCCTCGACCGTCATGCCCTCGGACACCGTGAATTTGGCGGTCGCCCTCGGGGGATTGCCCGTGCAGATTATGTCGACGATCTGGCTTATGCTCATATTGCGGGAGAGTATGTAAGTGCCCGCCTTCAAGCCGGAGGATTTGCCCTGGAAATCGACGTAGACCTTGAACACGGCCTTGTTCTGAATGAGGCCCTTCTGGCCCTCGCCGCCCGCCTCGTAGAGTATCTTGGCTATCGCGGAGGCGCCGCTGCTCTTCGGGATCTCGACCACGATGGGCGTGGGATCGTTGGGATCGACGGGCATGAGATACCTCTTAACGGCGAAATTAACGCCCGTTTTTATAATGAGGTACGTGAGGAATACCGCGCAGATGAGCGCAAGAACGGGGCTGACCTTGCTCCATACGAGCTTTACGGTCTCCCATTTCTTGGACTTCTGCTTCTTCTTTTTGCCCTTTTTCACGGTATCGCCTTCCTCGATGAACTGCTCGCCCTCCTCTTCCTGCTTGATCTCGGGCGGCTTTTCGCCCACGACCTTGAACTTCGCGGTGGACTGCAGATCGTAAACGTCGGTTATGCCGTCGTCCTCAGCGGATACGGACTCGGCCTCCTTCGCGTCCTTCGCCTCCTCGGGGTCGATGACCTCGGCCTCTTCGGCGGCTTCTTTGACTTCTTCCGCCGTCTCTTCGGCAGCTTCGGAGACTTCTTCTATCGTCTCTTCGGCGGCTTCCGAGACCTCTTCCGTTGTCTCTTCGGCAGCTTCCGAGATCTCTTCCGTCGTCTCTTCAACGGCTTTTTCGACCTCTTCCGTCGCCTCCTCGGCGGCGGCCTTGATCTCGGCGTCTATGAGGTCTGCGGCGTCGCCCGATCCGTCCTCGGGTCTTTCGAACTGTTTGCGGTAAAGGTACATTTTATTGCCCCGCTCCGAGATATCGGAGCTTCCTTTCGTTTTCGGTTATTTCAGCTTTCGAGCATGCCGAGATCCACGTCCACGGCGTCGGCAAGTATCTTGTAGATGTCGCCGAGCATGCGGCTGAGCATGAACTCGGAGATGAGGTATTCGGAAGCGGCCTTATCCATCTGGAGTATCTCGCCGAGCTTTTGGAGCTTTTCAAGGCACTCCGCGTCCTCCTCGCCTGCGACCATGGCGGCCTGGGCCCTGAGCTGGAGCTTCCTGTACTCCTTGAGAAGGCTCTCCGTGGTGGAGCCCTCCTCTATCCTTTCCTTTGCGAGCTTGAACCTTTTGTATTCCTCGCTCGCCTTGATGTCGGCGGCGAGTTCGTTTGCCTTATCGTAGACCATTTTGTTACTCCTTCCCTGTTCAATCGACCTCGAGGAATATGGGCATTATGAGCGGCGTGCGCTTCGTTCTCGAATAAAGACAGCCCTTTATCCCCGATCTGATTATGTTCCTGATATTGCCCCACTCCGTCCTGTCGCAGGAGGCGAACATGAGCGCCTGTTCCCTGGCGACGGCCCTTGCCGCCTCCAGAAGATCCTCGGAGTCCTTGGTGAATACGAAGCCCTTGGAGATTATCTCGGGCTCCGCGGCGAGTTCGCCCGTCGCCTTCTTTATTGCGATGACGATCGCGAACATGCCCTCCTGCGATAAGAGGCGCCTTTCCTTCAATACTGCGGCGCCGATATCGCCAACGCCCGCGCCGTCCACGAGCACGTTGCCGTTCTGGACGGTCCCGGTGAGCTTGCCGCCCCTCTTTGAGAGCTCGAGCACGCTGCCCGTTTCCATGACGAAAATGTTCTCCTCGGGTATGCCGAGGGAGGAAGCCAGCAGCGCGTGATGATGCAGATGCCTCGCCTCGCCGTGAACGGGTATGAAGAAGCGGGGATTGACTACTCGCATCATGAGCTTCAGCTCCTCGCGCCTTGCGTGGCCGGAAACGTGCACGTCGGCGAGCCTGTCGTAAACGACGTTCGCGCCCCTCTGGAAGAGCTGGTTTATAACCTTGCCGACTGCCTTTTCGTTGCCGGGAATGGCGGAGGCGGATATCACGACGGTATCGCCCTTGCCGATATTGAGCTTATGATTGGCGTAAGCCATGCGGAAGAGCCCGCTCATGGATTCGCCCTGGCTGCCCGTTGTGAAGACGCAGACCTCGTTGTCGGCCCAGCTCTTGAGCTTTTCGACCTCGACTATGCTCTCCTCGGGGATCTTGAGATAGCCAAGCTCCATGGCTATCCGCATTATCATGACCATCGACCGCCCCTGGAAGCAGAGCACGCGGCCGTGCCTTATCGCGACGTCCGCTATCTGCTGGATGCGGTAGACGTTGGATGCGAAGCTTGCGACTATCACCCTGCCGGGAGCGACGTCGAAGACCTTTTCGAAGGTCTTGCCGAGCTCCATCTCGGAAGGGGTCGAGCCGGGGAATTCGGCGTTCGTGGAGTCCATCATGAGCGCGAGCACGCCGCGGCTGCCGTAATAGGCGAAGCGCGCGATGTCAATGGGCTCGTTGTCTATCGGCGTGTAATCGACCTTGAAATCGCCCGTGTGGATGACTACGCCGACGGGCGTTGTCACGGCGACGGCGAGCGCGCCGGCTATCGAGTGGCTGACCTTTATGAATTCGACCTTGAAGCAGCCGAGCTCCACGGTATCGCCCGCCACCACGCAGCGAAGATCCGCGTTCTTGATCTTATGCTCCTCGAGCTTGTGCTCTATGAGCGCCAGCGTGAATTTGGAGCCGTAAACGGGAACGTCGAATTTCTGGAGCGCGAAGGGCACGGCGCCTATATGGTCCTCATGCCCGTGGGTTATCACGATGCCGCGTATGCGGTCGAAATTATCCTCCAGATAGGTCATATCGGGTATGACGAGATCTACGCCGAGCATATCCTCGTCCGGGAAGGACAGACCGCAGTCTATCACTATTATATCGTTTTCGTATTCCATGACGGTCATGTTCTTGCCTATCTCGCCGAGACCGCCAAGGGGTATTATTTTGAGTTTGGATCTTTTCTTTGCCAAATGCTTTTCCTCTGTTATTCTCTGTTTTTCCGTTATTATTCAGTTGTTTTCCGTTTATTCGGGTCGGTCGTTCCCGTCCGAGAGCTCGGCGAGCCTCGCCTCCGCGCTCTCCCATTCGGCGTAGAGCTTCTCTATCGTCTTCCTTATCTCGTCCGCCTTTTTGGAAAGCTCGCCCGTTTTGACGTAATCCGCCGAGACCTCGGGCCGCGACATCTCCTCGTTGACGCGCTCGAGCTCAAGCTCGGCCTGCGCCACGCTCTTTTCGGCGCGCGAAGCGGCGTTCCTTGCCCTCGCAAGTTCGCTCTTCATGGCCTTCTTCTCATAGTACTGCGCGGCGTTGTCGGAAAGCTTCTTCTCCTCCTGCTTCTTGATCTCGGTCTCCTCCTTCAGCGCCTGAAGGTAATCGTCGTATCCGCCGACGTATTCTTTGAGCCCGTCCTTCTTCATATGGAAGATCCTGTCGGCCAGGCGGTTGACGAGATACCTGTCGTGCGTGACGGCGATAATCGTGCCGTTGTATTCGTCGAGCGCGTTCTCGAGCGCCTCCCTGGAGGGGATATCGAGATGGTTGGTCGGCTCGTCCAGGAGGAGCAGGTTTGCCTTCGTGAGCATCAGCTTCAGCAGCTGCACCCTCGCGAGCTCGCCTCCCGAGAGAAGGCCTATCTTCTTCTCGGTCTCCTCGCCCCTGAAGAGGAATGCACCGAGCGCGTTCATGATATCCCTGTGGGAGATCGTATTGAAGTATTTTCCCCAGACCTCTTCGAGAACGGTGTTTTCGGGATCGAGCGAGGTCATCGTCTGCTCGTAATAGGCGGGCTCTATATGCGCGCCGAGATAGCATACGCCGGAGGTCGGGCGCATCCTGCCCGAGAGGATGTTGAGCAGCGTTGTCTTTCCGCAGCCGTTATCGCCGAGGACGAACACCTTTTCGCCCTTTTTAACAAGCATGTCGAGATCCCTGAAGACCTCGTTGTTCCCGAAGGATTTCGAAAGCCCCTTGCAGACGGCGACTTCGTTTCCGCCGCCCTCCTTCGCCGAGAATTTGAAGTGGATCGAAGCGGGATCGCGTTCGGGCTCGACGAGCGTTTCCTTCAGCCTGTCGGCGGCCTTCTGCTTATGGAACGCGGTCACGAAATTATGCTCCTGACCCCATCTCCTCTGCTGTTCGACCATGCCCTCTATGCGCTTTATCTCCTTCATCGTGCGAAGGTATCTGCGCTTTTCGAGCTCCCTCGCGGTAGCCCGAAGCTCCGCGTGCCTCGAATAATTGCCCTTGGATTTGTAGATCCGGCAGTTCTTCATTTCGATGGTGCGGTTGGTGACCTTGTCGAGGAAGTAACGGTCATGGGAGATGACTATGAAGGCTCCCTTATATGAGGAAAGGAAATCCTCGAGCCACTCTATCGCCCTTATGTCGAGATGGTTGGTCGGCTCGTCAAGAAGCAGAAGGTTCGCGCCCGAAAGCAGAAGCTTTGCCAGCTGAGCCTTGTTCCTCTGACCGCCCGAGAAAAGACGGATGCTCTTATTCAGCTCCTCCTCGGTGAAGCCGAGGCCTAAAAGCGTCGACCGCGTCCTTGCGGTGTAGGTAAGACCGCCCTTGTCCTCGAATCTCTCGTTCAGCCTGTGCTGACGCTCGATAAGGCGCTCGTTCGCGCCTTTTTCGGTGATCTCGTCGCTGATCCTTGAAAGCTCCTTCTCTATCGAGATAAGCTCGGAAAAGACCTCGAGAGCGTAATCGAAGAGCGAGATATCGCCTTCGGAAACGGCCTGCTCCATGGAGCCCATAACGGTGTCGCGCCCGATGGAGATCATGCCTTCGTCATAGGGCTCGCGGCCCTCGAGTATCGCGAACAGCGTGGATTTTCCGCAGCCGTTCACGCCGATAAAACCTATATGATCGCCCGGCTCCACCTCGAAGCTCACGTCCTCGAAGAGAAGGCGGGTCACAAAGGACTTTTTAAGTCCGTTAACTGCCAACAGCGGCATATATCTTTACCTCATTATTATACTGATAGTATCACGACGCCGAGGCCCTCGCGTTTCGCCATCCTGAGCGTTGCGGCCGTGCCCGACGCCTCATCGCCGGAGAAGCCGGCGATTATCCTTGCGGAATTCTTTACGAGAAAGTAGTTCCTTTCCATATAGCTCGTCCTGACGTAGCTCTCATGCAGGGAGACCGACCTGAAGGCGCGCTTTTCGATGCGCCTCTTTCTCGGCGTATCGCCCCAGCCGAACGGGAACACCGTGACGAGCTTCATGCCCGGGCAGCGCCATGAGAGCCTGAGCACCGCCTCTGCGGCGTAGACGTCGAATCCGTCCGCCATGCCGGAGAGGAAGTATCTCGCTCCCTCCTTATAGGCCCTGACTATCTCGGCCTCGAGCTGTTTTTTGAGCTTTACGCAGTCCTCTTCGTCCTCATATTCGCCCCAGGGGAGCTTATCGGGCCTGTGCCCCGTGAAGCAGACGGAGAGCTGCCTTTCAAGATCGTATTCTTCTTTTGCGACCCTGCGCATCAGAGGCCCTTTTCGACGTACCTGCCCCAATCCCTGTGCATATAGCGCTCTATCGGGAAGGGCCTGCCGATCAGCTCCTCGGGGATGTTCCTCTTCTTCGCCTCTTCAAGGAAGGCGGAGAGCACCTCGGGAGTGCCGATCGTGCCTATGACGGGAAGGCCCGTCGCCTTCGTGAGCTCCCTCGTCACCTCCACGCCGTCAAGAAGATCGTCGATCGTCGTCTCGTGGGCGAGGTTGGTGTTGTTGAGTATGCCCGTGACCTTGAGGCGGCTGACGCCGCAGATCTTGCCTATCATCTCCAGATTTTCGGGCGTGCCCGAGGAGAGCGGACGGCGGATGTTTATGACGTACCAGACCTCGAAATTCTCAAGCTCCTTGAAATAGCCGTAGTACTGGCCCATGGCTATCGCGCCGACGGGATCGCCTCCGACGTCGAATATAACGAGGTCGGAATTATCGGAGAAAACGGAGAATATCTCCGGCGGTATGCTGGGGACCTCCACGCCCGAGGTGGTGAAATTCGGGGAGATGAGCCTTATCCCCGCGGCCTCGAGCTCGGGCTTGCGCTCGGTTGAACGGAAATAGGGGTTGATGACGTCGATATCGACGAGAGTCACCTTCTCGCCCTTTTTGGCGGCGTCGAACGCCATATTGAGCGCCAACTCGGTCTTGCCCGAACCGAAATTGCCTATGATAACGTAATATCTCTTCATCGGTATTCCTCCGCTTGTGCTGTTTTCATTCGGGACGCCAGACGGCGATTATCCTTTCCGCCGCCTTCATTCCGTCCACGGCCGCGCTGACGATGCCGCCCGCGTAGCCCGCGCCCTCGCCGACGGGATAGAGGCCCGCAAGCCTGGTGGCCTCGCCGCTCTCGCCGCGCATTATCCTGACGGGCGCGCTCGTGCGGCTCTCGACCGCGGTCAGCACCGCGTCGCCCATATCGAAGCCCTTTATGCACCTCGAAAAGGCGGTTATGCCGTCCGCTATGCCGCGGTGTATTGCGCCGGGGAGGCATTTTCTGAGGTTCCTCGGCACCGCCTGCGGGCGGTAGGTGGGCTTGACGGCAGCAAACGGCATCGGCTCCCCGCCCGAGAGGAAATCGGCCACGCGCTCCGCGGGAGCGGAGTAATCGCCGCCGCCCAGGCGGAAGGCAGCCCTTTCGAGCTTTTCCTGGAACTCGACGCCGCAGAAGGGCGCGCCGCCGAGATCGGAGGGGTTCACCTGTACTATTATGCCCGAATTGGCGTTTTCACCGTCGCGCGCGGCGTAGCTCATGCCGTTCGTGACGACCTCGCCCTCGTTGGAGGAGGACGCCACCACGAAGCCGCCGGGGCACATGCAGAAGGTGTATACGCCCCTTTCGCCCGATTTGCCGGTTAGGCGGTATTCGGCCGCGCCGAGACGCGGATGCCCGGCGAATTTGCCGAACTGCGACCTGTTTATGAAGGACTGCGGATGCTCTATCCTGACGCCGACGGCGAAGGGCTTGGCCTTTATCTCCAGCCCCCTGTCGTACAGCATACGGTAGGTGTCCCTCGCGGCCTGGCCGACGGCCAGTATCGCCGCGCAGCAGGGGATCTTCTCCTCCCCGTTGACGGTGACGGCGGTGATCCTGCCGTCCTCCGAATGGATATCGGTGAGCTTGGCGCCGAACCTTACGACGCCGCCCGCCTCCTCGATGCGTTTCCTTATGTTGGCGACGACCGTCCTCAATACGTCGGTGCCGACGTGGGGCTTGGCGTCGACGGCTATCCTTTCGGGAGCGCCGTATTTGACGAGCGCCTCGACTATGAGCTCGGCCCGCGGATCCTTTATCCTTGTCGTGAGCTTGCCGTCCGAGAACGCGCCCGCGCCGCCTTCGCCGAACATGATATTGCTTTCGGGATCGAGGCTGCCGCCCGACCAGAAGCCTTCTACGCTCGCGCGCCTTTCCGCTATACTTTTGCCGCGCTCGATCAGGATCGTCTTATAACCCCTCTCCGCAAGCGTGAGCGCCGCGAAGAGCCCCGCGGGCCCCCCGCCGACTATAACGACGGGCGCAGGCTGCGGGATCGTTCCCGTAACGGCGGCAGGCTCCGGCCTTTCGGGGGCCTTCGTCACGTTCCTTGCGAACCTGCGGCTGTTCCTTCTGTGATCCTCGTCGCTTATCTCGAACTCGGCGGAGTAGATGAACCTGATATCGTTCTTGTCCCTCGCGTCGAGGGAGCGTCTTACGACGCGGATGCCCGAAATGCTCTCCGCGGGGAGCTTCGTATCCGCCGCGATGAGCAGGCGAAGGGTGGATTCCTCCGCGTTGAAGGGCATATTAAGATCCGTTGCGAGCAGTTTCATGCTTCCTCCGAATTATCACATGGTACCTGCGCTGGAGCTTATCGTCACGAATACCGTGGGCGTCTCGAATTCTATTTCGAGATCGGCGTAGAGGTCGGGATCGGTGAAGGAGAACTCGAGATAGAGCTCGTATTCGCCGGGGCCCCTGCCCTCGACGTTGAGTATCACGTTGAGCGACGAAGTCACGAAATTCTGGACGGCTCTCGCCGGGCCGCTGACGTAGACCGTGACGGTGCGCTGGCTGTAGCGGTAGATGAAGTTCTCTCCCTCGCCGCGGAAGAGAATGGGTATCTCGGTGAATGTCTGCGATATGTTCTTCTCGCCGACGACGACGCTGAGCCTCACCCCGTTGGGATCCGCGCCGTTGATTATGTAGGAATCGGCGGGGATGCCCTGGAGCCTGAGCTCGTAGGTGTAGGTCCCTGTGTCGCCCACCCTGCCCATATAGATGGGCTCGGCGGTTATCTGCGCGAGCTCGGCAAGGGCGCCGCCCTCCGCGGCTATGTCGAGATATTCGTAATTGAGCGATTCGCTCTGTATCTCGAATATGTCGGGGAGCTGATCCGCGTCGGCTATCTCGTAAACGACGGGGATATGCCTGTGCGGGAGCACCGTCATCTCCACCGTGACGGCGGGAATGACGTTCGTGAACAGGGAGCTGTCCATCTCGTTGCCCTGCTGATCGAGCACCTCGAGCGGGATGGAGCGGTTTATAGAGGAGATGACGTTGTTGAGATCGATATGGCAGACAGCGCTGGCTACCTGCGCAACGTCCTTCTGCGCGCCCTCGACCGTGGCGACGGTCGTCATGAGGACGGGCGTATCGTGCCAATAGCCCTCGGGAAGCTCGCCCACGAAATCGTAGGAGATGGGTATGGCGCGGCTCCTGAGCTTATCTATCGTGACCTCGATCTTATCGGGGGACACGTCGACGACGGTGCCTATCGTGCTGACCGCCTTTATTTCGAGGGTGTAAGTCCCTGCGTCCCTTATGTCGTTAAGGCTCACGGTCGCCGTGATGTTCTTGTCGCTTATCTTGGATATCTCCGTCAGAGGCGCGGATACCGTTACGGAGACGTTCTTGAGTATCTCCGCCGGATCGCCGTAGACGGTGTACTTCCTTGCGAGAAGATCCGCCTCGGAGCCGGACTCGAACGATACGGCGATATTGCCGAAGACCTTCGTCCTGTCGGGATTCTTGGTCATGAGCACGTAGCCCCAGAGCAGCATTGCGAGCAGGAGCGAAAGAACGAGGTAGGCTATCCTTTTGGCGAGGGGCAGCTTATACCAGGGCTTGCGCTCGCCTATGCCGGTGAATTTGCCTCCGAAGGGCAGAAGGTTCCTGAGCCTTTTGAATATCTCAGGACTTTTTGCCGCGCTTTTTTCCCTTGCCGTTTCGTTTTCCATTTTCGGCGCCTTCCTCCTTTTCTTCGGTTTTTTCATCCTTCTTTGCGCTGAACAGATTGAACGCCTTGTCCTGCGAGGGGTTGAAGTGCGAATTCAGCAGCGCTTCGAGAGTATCGTGATCGACGTTCCTGACGAGCCTCCCGTCCTGCGCGACGGAGATAATGCCCGTCTCCTCCGAGACGACGAGCGTCACGCTGTCGCTCACGGTGGAGATGCCGAGCGCGGCCCTGTGCCTCGTGCCGAGCTCCCTCGAGATGTTCGGATCGTCGAAGAGGGGCAGCACGCACGCGGCGGCGTAGATCCTTGCGTCCCTTATTATCACCGCGCCGTCGTGCAGCGGGGTCTTGGGCTCGAATATGTTTTCGATGAGAGCGTCGGTGATCTCCGCGTCTATCACCGTGCCCGTCTGCACGTAGTCGCCGAGCTTGGTGTTGCGCTCGAGAACCATGAGCGCGCCGACCTTGCGTCTTGACATGTTCTCGACGGCGAGGCAGATCTGATTGACTATTTCATAGGAGGGCGTCTCCTTCTGGACGATGTTCAGACGGAAGCGGCCTATCCTTTCAAGGGCGCGGCGCAGCTCCGGCTGGAAGAGCACCACGGCCACAACGATTCCCGAAACGAGGAAGGAATTGATGAGGTATCTTACTGTTATGAGGTTCAGAACGTTGCTCACGATGAATATCAGGAGCAGCACGAACACGCCCTTCAAAACCTGTGAAGCGCGGGTGTTCGTGGTGAACTGGATCAGCTTGAATATGACGAAAGCGATAATAAGGATATCGAGCAGATCCTGTATCCTGAATTGTGAAAAACCCGTTCCGATGGCGGCAAGTACATCGGCAAATGACAATTCCCTCACATCCCTCTTTTTCGAGATTCGGTCCGCGGCGTTTCGGGCCTCCCGCGGGAGCCGCCTCCCCCTTTTTTTGCTGCTTCCGCGCCGCGGGGAGGAAACGGGCGGGATCGGGGACGCGCCGCAAAGCCCGATAATACGGGGCTTTTTTGGGCATAGTTAACCACAGTACGGTTATCCCCATATAATAATACCATACAATCGGACAAATTTGAACCCCAAAAACACTATTATTATGAAATTTTACCCGTTTTTGAAAAAAGCCTTTCGTATATTATTCATGTTTTCGGTCGGTTTATTTGATTTGTGAGTTCGAGTGTGCTATAATCATAATGGATATTTCTATGAAAGGCAGTTATCCCATGGTTAAAAATAGATCGAATAAAAACAAAGCGGAGGAAACGCAGAAATTTGCGGTCCCCGCGGAGGGCTCGGACGATAAGGGCAAGGCGCTCGTCAAGTCCGAAAAGGCCGCCCACGCGAAGAAGGCCAAGCGCAAAGAGGAGCGTCCCGAGAAGGATCCGGACGAAGGTCTCGTCTTCAAAAAGAGAAAGACGGCGAGGCCCTTCCTTCTCAGCGTCCTTTTCGATACGCTGAAGCTCCTGCTCATCGTCGCCGTGCTGGCGGGCGTGGGCGTGTTCGGGCTTGTAATGGGCGTCGCCAAGGCGTACGTCGACACGACGCCTTCGCTCGACCTCACCGACCTCGCTCCCTCCGAGCGCACGAGCTACATCTACGACTGCAACGGCAACATAATAACGACCTTCGCCGGCATGGAGTACCGCGACTGGGTCGAGATCGAGGAGATCCCCGACATGCTCAAGAACGCGCTCATCTCCATAGAGGACGTGCGCTTCTACAAGCACGGCGGCGTCGACTTCAAGCGCCTGTTCTCCGCGATAGTAAACACCTTCCGCAACGCGAACACGCACGGCGGCTCCACCCTCACCCAGCAGCTCATAAAGAACGAGATGCTGACTGCCGAGAAGAGCTACAAGCGTAAGATACAGGAGGCGTACCTTGCCTACGAGCTGGAGAAGACCATCTCGAAAGACGACATACTCGAAGCCTACATGAACGACGTCTACCTCGGCGAATCGAACTACGGCTTCGCCTCCGCCGCGAAGGACTATTTCGGCAAGACGCTGGATCAGCTTACCATCAGGGAATGCGCGATGCTCGCCGGCATGGTGCAGAAGCCCTACTATTTCAATCCGCGCGCGAACACCTACACCCGCAAGAACGAGGACGGCACTAACAAGATGGACGTCACCGACAGGAGGACGAACATAGTCCTCGCCGCCATGTACGACGCGGGCGTGATCACGCACGAGCAGTACCTTTCCGCCAAGGAGGAGAAGGTCCGCATAATCGAAAAGAGCGAGAGCAAGCAGCTCTACGATATGCCCTATTTCGTCGAATACGCCGTTTACGACGTGATAACTCATATGCTGGAGCAGCGCGGCCTTGAAAACACCAAGGCCAACCGTTCCGCGCTCGAGACGGAGCTGCGCACCGGCGGCTATCATATCTACCTTACCGTCGATCCCGAGATACAGCATACCGTTCAGGATACCATCGTCAACTGGGCGAACTATCCCGAGCTGATGAACCCCTCCGCCTCCGTCCAGATCACCACGAACCAGGACGGCACCACGATGGAGATACTCCAGCCCCAGGCGGCCGCGGTCGTCATAGATCAGCACACGGGCAGGCTGCTCGCGGTTATCGGCGGCAGGCAGGAGCCCATCCTGAAAAAGCAGCTCAACCGCGCTTATCAGAGCTCGATGCCCGTCGGCTCCGCCATAAAGCCCCTTGCGGTCTACGGCCCCGCGCTCGATCTCGGGCTCTCCTGCAACACGCCCATACTCAACGTCGAAGTCCCGATCGAGGGCTACGGCGGAAAGAAGGGCTACCCCGCCCTCGGCTCGGAGCGTTACAGGGGCATGCAGACGCTCAGGATCGGCGTTGCGAGGTCGCTCAACATCGTCGCCGCGAGGACGCTCTTCGATTACGTCACGCCGCAGGTCGGCGCGGAATACCTCGTCAAGCTCGGCATTAAGGCCGAGAGGATCAACGCCGACGGCCCGGGCCTTGCGCTCGGTACTTCGGGCATCACGCCCATCGAGATGGCGGCGGCATACGCGACCATCGCCAACGGCGGATATTACAACGAGCCCATCTCCTTCACCGTAGTGCTCGATAAGGATATGAAGCCCGTCCTTCGCGCGGAGGACGTTCAGAAGCACTACCGCGTATTCGAGGAATCGAGCGCGTACATGCTCATCGACATGATGAAGGACGTCGTGGCTTACGGAACCGGTAAGGCCGCCCAGATAGAGGGCATGACCGTAGCCGGTAAGACCGGTACCAACGAACAGTACACCAGCGCGTACTTCGCGGGATTCACCGGCTACTACACCTGCTCGCTGTGGATAGGCCACGACCTCTACTCCGAGAAGCTAGCTCAGGGCTCCTCCGGCGGTAAGGTCTGCGCCCCGCTCTGGCAGGTATTCATGAGCAAGATACACGAGGGGCTCCCCGATAAGCCCATCATGGATAAATCCCCCGTCGAGCTCGGCCTCAAGCAGGTGACTATCTGCTCCGTTTCGGGCAAGCTCGCCACCGAGGCCTGCATGCACGATATCTACAATCCGCCCGTTACCGACTGGTGCCTGGCGGAGAACGCGCCGACGGAATACTGCTCCATGCACTGCCTCGTGGAGGGCTGCACCGCTTCCCACGATATCGCGTGCCCCTTCTGCCCCGCCAGCTGCAGGTACGATAAATGCCTGGTGCTCGTCGATCCCGAATCGATATTCGCGCAGCTGAAGGCCGTCAAGCAGTATAACGAAGAGGAGGAGACGCCCTACCCCACCGAACAGCCCGCGGAGACCGTCGAGCCCACCGAGGAGGAGCTGCTCGACTATTTCAACGACGTATTCCCGAACGGCGTGCTGACCTCGCTCGATCCGTACCACTACCACTCCTACTGCATAAGGAACGGGCTCGTCTGCCCCGTGCACGGCTCGGGCGCGCCCGCAGATATCTCGGGCGACGATCTTGAGGTAATAGGCAGCCGCGCCATGCACCTTATCGACAGGGTGAACGAATACCTTGCCGCTGTGCAGACGCTTCCCGATACCGACAGGGCGAACCTCTCCTCGCTCGTGGACGCGCTGAGGGCGGCCGTCTACTCGGGCAAGATAGACAAGATCAAGAAGGCTCACACCAAGCTTTTGACGAACTTCCAGTACCTGTCCGAGCAGTATCCGATACCCATCGGCAGCGATCCCACGATGCCGCCTCAGCCGACGGCGGAACCCACGCCGGGGCCCACTCCCGCGCCTACGCCGGAGCCCACGCCCGGGCCCACGCCCGAGCCGACTCCCGAGCCTACGCCGGAGCCCGAGGATACGCCGGAACCCACCCCGGAGCCCGAGCCCACGCCGGAGCCCACGCCCGAAGCGGGAGAAGGCCGCGAATAACGCGCTGTCCGCAAAGCCGGAGGTTACTCCGGCTTTGTTTCCCCAAGGCCCGGGGCGCTCATATAATAAAAGTAGGGGGTCTCCCCTATTTTGCATAAACGGAGTTGATTTGATGATCTATTTTGACAACAGCGCGACCACTCCCTGCCTTAAAAAGGCGGCTGAGATCGCGTCCGAATACATGACCGAAAAATACTTCAATCCCGCCGCGGCGTACGCCGCCTCCGTGCAGACGGAGAGGGACGTTTCCGCCGCAAGGGCGAATATCGCTTCGCTCCTTCAGGCGGAGCCCTCGGAGGTGTTCTTCACCTCCTGCGGGACGGAATCGAACAATACTGCGCTCATGGGCTCGCTTGCGGCGATGCACGGCAGGGGCCGCGTGATAGTCTCCGCAGTCGAGCACCCCTCCGTGTACGAGGCGGCGATAGAGCTTCGCGAGAGGGGCTGGGACGTGCAGTTCGCCCCCGTCGATATGACGGGAAAGGTGCTCCTGCCCGAGCTCGCCTCCCTGCTCACGCCGGATACGCGGCTCGTCAGCATAATGCACGTCAACAACGAGAGCGGCGCCGTGAACGCGATAGACGATATCTACGCGCTTATGAAACGGAACGTGCCCGGCGCGCTGCTGCACGTCGACGGCGTGCAGGCCTTCATGAAGGAGGCGCCCGTCAGGTGCGATATGTACTCCGTAAGCGGGCACAAGCTCCACGCCCCGAAGGGCGTCGGCGCGCTCCTTGTCAGGAAGCCCGTCCGCGTGAAGCCCTACCTTATGGGCGGCGGGCAGGAATCCGGCATGCGCTCCGGCACGACGAACGTCCCCGGGATAATGGCGTTCTCCGCCGCGGTATCCGATTTCGCGGAGCACCGCGAGGAATACCTTGACGCGATGCGCGGCGTGAAGCTCCGCCTGTACTCCAACCTTTCGCGCATAAGGGACGTGAGGCTTAACGGCCCCGAGCCCGATAAAGGCGCTCCACACATACTCAATATGAGCTTCATGGGAGTAAGGGGCGAGGTGCTGCTGAACGCGCTCTCCGAGAAGGGGCTGTACGTTTCCACCGGCTCCGCCTGCGCGGCGCATAAGCGGGGCAAGAACCGCATACTCAACGCGATGGGCATAACGGGCGACAGGCAGGACGGCGCGATAAGGTTCAGCTTCTCGCACTTCAATACCGTGCAGGAGGCGGATCTTGCGGCTCAGCTCATAGAGGAGCAGGTCAGCCTGCTGAGGCGGTTCCGCAGAAGATAATTCTTTTTTCAATACACAGGAGGAAGCATGGAAAAGGTACTGCTTGTAAGGTACACGGAAATACACCTGAAGGGGCTGAACCGCCCCTATTTCGAGAGGGCGCTCGTCGACAACATGAAGCGCGCTCTCCGCGGCATGGAGCCCGTGATCGAACGCGAGCACGGCAGGATATACGTCCGCAATATCTCGGACGAGAACTTCGCCGAAGCGCTGGACAGGCTGACGAGGGTGTTCGGCATCCATTCGGTAAGCCCCGCCTCCGCCGTCGACAAGGACTGGGAGACGGTCGTCTCCGCGGCGCTCTCCCTTATGGAGGAGCGCGTGAAGGACGCAGCTCCCGGGACCACGTTCAAGGTCCTGGCAAGGCGCTCGGACAAGCGCTATATGTATAACAGCGATACGATCTGCCGCGAGCTCGGAGGCAGGGTGCTCGAACGCTTCCCCGGGCTCAAGGTGGACGTGCACGATCCCGAAATAAAGCTCTCCGTCGAGATCCGCGATAATGCGTACGTCTACTGCGACGAGATAAAAGGCGCGAACGGCATGCCCACGGGCACGGCCGGCAAGGCGAGCCTGCTGATTTCCGGCGGGATCGACAGCCCCGTCGCGGGCTATATGATGGCAAAGCGCGGGCTCACGCTCTCCGCGGTGCATTTCTATTCCTACCCCTACACGAGCGAGCGGGCCAGGGATAAGGTGGTGGAGCTCACGAAGCTTGTCTCGAAATACGCGGGCGAGATAAAGCTCTTCCTCGTGCCGTTCACGGATATCCAGATGACCATTTACGAGAAGTGCCCCTCCAAGGAGACGACGGTGCTCATGCGCCGCCTTATGATGAAGATAGCGGAGCGGATCGCCCGCGGCGAGGGCGCTATGGCGCTGATCACCGGCGAATCGCTGGGGCAGGTCGCGAGCCAGACGCTCGAGGCGCTCGCCGTGACGAACGACGCGGTATCCATGCCCGTTTTCCGTCCCCTCATAGGCTTTGACAAGGACGAGATAATGGACATCGCCCGAAGGATAGGCACTTACGAGACGAGCATACTCCCCTACGAGGACTGCTGCACCGTTTTCGTGCCCAAGCACCCCGTTACCAAGCCGAGGCTGGAGGACCTGAGGGCCAGCGAGGCGGCGGTCGACTTTTCCGATATGATCGAAAAGGCAATCGAGAACACGGAGATAATGACGATAAAGTGAAGCGCGCGGCGAAGAAAACCGCATATATCCTGCTGGCGGCGCTCATGCTCGCCTCCATGCTCCTTTGCGGCTGCGTCAAGGAGAAGAAGAAGGGCGCGCAGGGCGGCAAGCCGGTCCGCTTAGCCGAGCAGACCGAGGAGCCCATGCCGAGGACGAAGAACCCGCTCACCGTCACTACCCGCGTGACCGAGGAGAGCGGCTGCCTCATGCGATACCCCTACGTTACGAACGCGGGAATGTCCGTGCTGAATCTTTCGCTTATTTCGGCCTTCTCGGAATTCACCGCGAACTGCGAGCTTGAAAACGCGGAGATAAGCTACACGGTCGAGTTCAACAAGCTGGGCGTGCTCTCGCTGATGCTGTTCTGCACCTCCGGCGACGGGCGCGTCCTCTATGAGGATACGGCGAATTTCGATTGCTTCACGGGGCTTCGCGTGTACCTGCCGGATCTTTTCGCGCAGGACGCGAACTATAAGGACAGGCTGTCGCTGCTCGTAACGAAGGAGATCGAGGCGCGCGGGCTTACGACAATAAGCGATCTTCCGCCCATGGACGAGAGCCGCCCCTTCCTCTTCACGCACGGCGGGATATACGTCGTCTACCGCGAATACGAGCTCTGCACGCACGACGCGGGCACGGTGAAGCTGCTCGTCAGGAAGAGCCTCATTTCCGATCTTGCCGATCCCGAGGGGCCGATCACAAGGCTCGGCTGATAAAAGCCCGCGTATCGCGGAAAAAACCGAAAATATATATGCAAAACGGATGTTTCGGCTGTTGCGCCGGGGCTTCCGTTATGTTATAATAGTCTTTGGCATAAAACTCACCCGTGCCGATCCCGTGGCCCGTCCGCAAAAAAGCGGTCCCTCGGGAGATGAAGCATGGGGTGGAAATTCAAAAACGGGAGGTTATTTTTATGTCAGTCATTTCTATGAAGCAGCTCCTCGAAGCGGGCGTACACTTCGGTCATCAGACCCGCCGCTGGAACCCCAAGATGCGCGAGTACATCTTCACCGAGCGTAACGGCATCTACATCATCGACCTTCAGAAGACAGTCAAAAAGATCGACGAAGCCTATAACTTCGTTCGTGACGTTGCCATGGACAACGGCACCGTTCTTTTCGTCGGCACGAAGAAGCAGGCTCAGGAGTCCATCGAGCAGGAAGCCAAGCGCTGCGAGATGTTCTTCGTCAACCAGCGTTGGCTGGGCGGCCTTCTCACCAACTTCAAGACCATCCAGAGCCGTATCGCAAAGCTCCGCGAGATCGAGAAGATGGAAGAGAACGGCGATTTCGATCTCCTTCCCAAGAAGGAAGTCGTCAAGCTGAAGTACATCCAGGAAAAGCTGGAGAAGAACCTCGGCGGTATCAAGGAGATGAAGAAGCTCCCCACCTGCATGTTCGTCGTTGATCCCCGCAAGGAGCACATCGCCGTTCAGGAAGCCCGCTGCCTGGGCATCCCCATAGTCGCCATCGTCGACACCAACTGCGATCCCGATGACGTCGATTACGTCATTCCCGGCAACGACGACGCCATCCGCGCCGTCAAGCTCATCGCTTCCAAGATGGCGGACGCCGTTCTCGAGGGCAAGCAGGGCGAGCAGATGACCGAGCATGCCGTCGATACTACCATCGAAAAGGCCGAGGACGAAGAGGACAATTTTTGATCTAACCTAAAAATCGGAGGAAAAAACAATGGAATTCACCGCTAAAGACGTTATGACCCTGCGTGAGCGCAGCGGCGCCGGCATGATGGATTGCAAAAAGGCTCTCAAGGAGTGCGACGGCGATATGGAAAAGGCCATGGATTATCTTCGTGAGAAGAGCCTTGCCGCTTCCGCCAAGAAGGCCCTGCGCATTGCCGCCGAGGGCGTAGTCGACTGCTTCGTCTGCGACGAGTGCAAGGTCGGCGTTATCGTCGAGGTCAACTGCGAGACCGACTTCGTTGCCAAGACCGACGCTTTCAAGGAGCTCGTTCACAACATCGCGAAGCACATCGCGAAGAAGGCCCCCAAGGACGTCGCCGAGCTCATGGCTCAGACCTACGCTCTTGACGAGTCCATGACCATCGAGAACCTCATCAACACCTCCGTTGCCAAGATCGGCGAGAAGATCACCGTCCGCCGCTTCGAGCGCATCGAGGGCGTCTGCGATTCTTACGTCCATATGGGCGGCAAGATCGGCGTTCTGCTCCAGGTCTGCTGCAAGGAAGAGGCTGCCGCCGTTCACGACGTCGCCATGCAGATCGCGGCCGCTAAGCCCACCTGCATCGACAAGGACGACTGCGACCAGGCCGAGCTCGATCACGAGCGCGAGGTCCTCCGCGCCCAGGCTCTGAACGAGCCGAAGCCCAAGCCCGCCGCCATCATCGAGAAGATGGTCGAGGGCCGCATCGAGAAGTATTACAAGGAAGTCTGCCTGCTTGAGCAGCCCTTCGTAAAGAATCCCGACGAGTCCGTCCGCCAGATGATCAACGGCCGCTTCACCGTTAAGAAGTTCGTCCGCTACGAGATGGGCGAAGGCCTCCAGAAGCGCGAAGACAACTTCGCCGACGAGGTCATGGCGCAGGCCAACAAGAACAAGTAATCTCTATCAACTGAAGGAAAAGGCAGGGATATCACCCTGCTTTTTCTTTTTGCTCTGTTGAAGCGGAGGGCGTTTGATTGTATAATTGAAAAAAAGAGCCGAAAAGATAAGGAATCTCCCCTCCCCCGCGCGTATAAAGGGATGAAGGGGAAAGCGGCTCCCCATTCAGGAGGAAAAGTGATCGGGATCCCGGACGGCTGTGAAGACAGCTACCGCAGATATCTCAAGGGCGACCGCTCGGCCGCGGGCGAGATAATGGAAAAGCTGTTCTTCGGCCTTGTGTACTATATCGACCGCTACGTCCATGACGTTCATTCCGCAGAGGATATCGCCATGGATGTAATGAGCGATCTCTTCGTCGGAAGGCGAGGGTACGATTTTCGGGTGAAGCTCAAGACCTACCTCTATATGAGGGGCAGGAGCAAGGCGCTGGATCTTCTCCGTCACCGAAGGGCGGTAAAACTCACCGGACTTGAAGAGGCCGATAACGCCGCCGACGAGAGGGCCGATCTTGAAAGGAAGGCTCTAGTTACGGAGCGGAGGAAGGCCGTGAGGGATGCGGTGGACGCACTGCCCGAGGCCATGCGTGAGGCGGTGTATCTCGTCTATTTCGAGGAGCTTTCCTATGAGGAAGCCGCAAAGGTGCTGAAAAAGAACAAAAAGCAGGTGGACAACCTGCTGTACCGCGCAAAGAAGGAGCTGCGCGCCGTGCTTGGAGACGATGGCTATGAAGGAACTGAGTGAATACACAGAAGAGGCGCTTCGCCGCGCCGATGAAAAGAAGGCGAAGAGGCGTCAGAGAACCGGCGCCCTGCTTGCGGTATCCGTTCCGTGCCTGCTCGCCGCCGTTTTGATCTTTATAATGGCGCCCCTGTACCCCAAGCCCAAGGACACGCCGGAAGCTTCCCCCGAGGACTCCCATTACTATCACTTGGAAACGCATGAGGCGGCGCTGCCGACCAAGCTCCCCGATGGCGACGCAGAGTACGACGGGGTAAAGACTTGCCTGCTCGTCAGGATCGCGCTCCCGGACGAAAGCGTATTCGAGGAGACTTCGGGAGAAGCTCTCGAAAGTATCGCGGCTGCGCTGGGCTGGCAGGAGGACGCCGAAGAGGACGTCGTTTTAACGGAAGAGAAGGAGCTTGAAGGCGCGAGTATCACGCTTGAATTTGCAGACGGGAGCAGCGATAGCTATTCCGTCGTGAACGGATACGTTAAAAACGAGCGAACTGGCGAGACGACGAAGCTGACAAAGGAGCTTGCGTCCATGCTGCTCGGGATCGTGAAAAAGCAATGACGGGAGGGCTTTCCCGTCTTCATCGGAGCGATGATGGACGTTGATCAACAGGAGGATAATATGAAACGCAATATCAAAAGCTTTATCTGCATCGTACTTTTGGCGGCCTTCGCAATGACGGCCTCCGGCTGCAAACCGGGCGGCACGGGGACGGCAAGAACGGGCACGGTCGACCTTATGAAGGGGATAACGGCGCAGCACATGAGCTTCACCCCCGCCGCGCCCGAGAAGGCGCAGACGGACAGGGCGGCCGGTTTCGGAGTCGACCTCTTCAAGGCCTGCTTCGACGGGGAAAACAACTGCCTCGTCTCCCCGCTCTCAGTGCTGAGCGCGCTCTCGATGACGGTTAACGGCGCCAAGGGAGAGACGCTTGAGG
This sequence comes from Clostridiales bacterium, assembly GCA_024698505.1. Taxonomy (GTDB): domain Bacteria; phylum Bacillota; class Clostridia; order Christensenellales; family CAG-138; genus UBA3857. The sequence continues at coordinate 33,610 of JAILRE010000064.1, forward strand.
CCATGGAAAAGACGCTCGGCATGACGGCGGACGAGCTCAACAGGTTCTATGCCGACTACTGCACCGCTCTCCCGAGCGGGGATAAGTACAAGCTGAACCTTGCGAACTCGATCTGGTTCACTTCCGATCCGCGTCTGACCGTTGAAAGAAGCTTCCTTCAGACGAACGCCGATTATTACGGCGCCGAGATCTACAAGGCCGATTTCGACGATCAAACGCTTTCGGATATCAACCGCTGGGTCAAGGAGAAAACCGACGGAATGATCCCCGAAATACTCGACAGGATACCCCCCGAGGCGGTCATGTATCTTATAAACGCGCTCGCGTTTGACGCCGAATGGGAGACCGTCTACAGGGAGAACGAGGTCTACACGCGGGATTTCACGCTTGAAAACGGCGAAAAGCGCGAGGCCGAATACATGTACAGCGAGCACGAGGCCTATATCGGCGACGAAAACGCCGACGGCTTCGTGAAGTATTACAGCGGCAGGAAATACGCCTTTGCCGCGCTCCTTCCCAAGGAGGGCATGACCGTTGCGGAATACGTCAAACAGCTCGACGGCGAGACGCTCATGAAGCTTCTTGCTGGCGCGGGGAGCGAGTCTGCTGCGGCCGTTCTTCCCAAATTCGAGACGAAGTTCGATATCGAGCTTTCCAAAGTGTTGACGGCGATGGGCATGGGCATTGCCTTTGACGCCGAGGCCGCGGATTTCTCCGGTCTCGGGGTCTCGTCCTTCGGGAACATACGCATCAGCCGCGTGATCCACAAGACCTTCATCTCCGTCGACGAGAGGGGCACGAAGGCCGGCGCGGCGACCGCCGTCGAGATGACCGACGAGGCCTTCTACCTTGAAAAGGAGGTCGTGCTCAACAGGCCGTTCGTCTATATGCTCATAGACTGCGAGACGAATCTTCCCTTCTTCATCGGGACCATGATGGACGTTGAGGGCTGATCAAAAAACAAAACACCGAAAGGGCCCTCCGGAGTCTGCGGACGCCGGAGGGCCCTTTTGATATGCATATCAGATGGCTTTCTTTGCTTCTTCCCGCCTCTTCTCCATGAGAGCGCGGTCGTGTTCCAGAAAGTACTGTTCGAGCTTCTCATATAACTTGAGGAAGCATGCCTCGTCGGCGAACACTATATCGCATCCCCTGTCGTCATAAATGAGCATCACACACTCGTTCTCGAAGGAGACGAAGCCTATATCGGGGTTGAACCTGTCGTCAACGCACAGCTTTATGAGCTTTTCGTTATCGAAGCCGCGCCCATCGGACCAGCAGATCACGCGGTTGTTCAGAACGACCCCGTCCTCCTCCGTGAATACGGACGACGTGCCTCTGACGACGGCATGCCTGTATTTGAGCTGGTTGGCAAGCAGAAATTCCGTAAGACGCTTCACGCCGCGAACGTACCCGCGATGGACGCTCTCCGCCTCGCCCGGATGATCGAAGCTTTCCTCCTCCGGACCGCCGCTTTCGGAAAGATCCGTCAGCCGATAGTTGAACACGATCGCGTCCGGAGCGCCCGAAAACAGGATATCGAAAACCTGCCGCGCGCGGCGAAGGGCGCTTCGCTTGGTTCCGAGCGAGAGCTCAAGGCGATAAGACAGCGGATGCCTGTAAAAGAACGGAGGAAAATAATCGAACTCGGGATCAAGCAGTTTCTGTTCTATCTTCTTCATATTCGTATTCCTCGACGAACATCGGCGTGAAATCCACGCTGTCGGCGGAGCAGAGGGCGTATATCACGCCGTTTTTTTCGCCCTTGAAGCCGGCTTCCCACGCGGCGGGGCCGTGCAGATGCCCGTAGAGGCAGCGGGATACGCCGTATTTTTCCAGAAGCGCGGAGAAGCCCGTGGGCTCGCCGTCCTTCATAACGGGCGGGTAATGCGTCATACAGACGAGGGGCTTTATCTCCCCCGTCTCCGCCTTCGCCTTATCTGCAAGGCGGCGGGCGGCCGAGAGCGAGAGCTCGAGCCTTATGAGCTCCCTCTCGTAGATCTTCCTGTCCTCGGCGGTGAAATCATTGCTCGAGGGCAGCGTCCAGCCCCTTGAGCCGCAGGCTATGAAAGGCCCGCAGTCGCACGCGTCGTTCCTGATGAGCCTGACGTTTTTCGGGAGCGCGGCGCGCATCTGCGTGAGCGAGCCCCACCAGTAATCGTGATTGCCCCTTATTATAAGCTTCGTCCCGGGAAGCAAAGAAAGCCCCATCAGATCGGGAAGGGCTTCCTTGAAGTGCATCGCCCACGAGACGTCGCCCGGGATGAGGACGAAATCCTCCTCCCCCACGACGCTCTGCCACGAGCCGAATATGCGCTCGCAGTGCCTTTCCCACATCGGCCCGAAGACGTCCATGGGCTTGCCCGCGCCGCTGTCCATGTGAAGATCGGCTATGGCATAGAGCTTCATTATTCGTGTTTTCTCCTTGCGGTTACTTGCGTTTTCTCCTTGCGGGGGTCATGCCCTCGTCTATCTCGTCATCGTCGTCGAGCTCGTTCGCCTCGTTCTCCTCCAGCTCTTCGAGGGAGAGACCCTTGCTGAACTCGATCTCGCCTTCCTCCTCCGCGGGCTTTTCGGGGAGCTCATCCTCGAACTCGTCGGCCAGCTCGTCGGGAAGGCTGCCGGTGGGGATCTCCTCGTCGGGAAGGGTGACGCCGTTCACGCCGTCGACGTCCTCATAGTCGATATTCGGCATGGCGGCCTTGCGCTGGTTCTGAAGATGCTGCTGCCTGAGGCTTTCCTTATAGCACTCGGCGCAGATCTCCTTGCCCTTCATGGCGGGATGCTCGCCGCACTCGATGCACATGAGCTCCTCTTCGGGCTCATCCTCGTGCTTGGCGGATCTGCGGCAGACGTAACAGAGTTTTTCGTCGTCCTTGATATAATTAAGTTCGCACCTGGGACATTTTCTAAGGCCCATAAACGACACCTCCGATCGGGAATAACAGGCCGCGGGAGGCCCGCAGCTCTGCTTTTTCTTATTATGCGTTTATCGCCCCTATATGTCAATAGGGTTTGAAAAAATATTATTCCTCCGGATCCGGTGCGACTATGGCGCCTATCCTTTCGAGAAGCTCCTCCCTGCCGTCCCCGGTTTCGGAGGAATACGCTATCGCGTAGGGAGGCGCGCCGAGAAGCTTTGCGGCGGCGTTCGCGGCCTGCTTCCTTTTGCTCTTGGCGAGCTTATCGGCCTTCGTGGCTATCAGCGTGTAGGGGATGCCGTAATAGATTATGTAGCCGAACATCTGCCGATCGAGCGCTGTCGGCTCGTGCCTTATGTCGATCAGCATATAGATGTGGCTCACCCTTCCGGAGGAAAGATACCCCTCCATGAGCTTGCCCCATTTCTCCTGCTCGGCCTTGGGGGCGGCGGCATAGCCGTAGCCCGGAAGATCCACGAGATAGAATTCCTCGTTAAGCAGGAAGAAATTGATGAGCTTCGTCTTGCCGGGGGTTGCCGAGGTCTTGGCGAGCTTGTTCCTTCCGCAGAGGGAATTGATGAGCGAAGACTTGCCGACGTTCGATTTGCCGACGACGGCTATCTCATGCGGGCGCGGCTCGGGAAGCTCGCTCCCCAAGCCCGCGCTCGTTATGAATCTTGCGCTTTTAACGGTGAAGCCCATATCAGTCGAGGAGCATATCGCCCTTCTTGATCCAGCCGAGCCTGCGCATCAGTTCGGATACGCCGAGCGCGATGAGGGCGGGAAGCACGATATGCAGTACGAGCACCTTTATCGTTATCAGCCACCAGGCTTCGCCCATGCCGAGCATTGTGATGTAGGTGCCAATCTGACCGACGAAGCCGCAGGTGCCCATGCCGGCGTTGATGCCCCTGTTGAACATGGGGAGCAGCGTTGTCGATATGGGGCCGAGTATCGCGGCGGCGAGCGTCGGCGGGACGAGTATGGCGGGATGCCTCATTATATTGGGGACCTGCAGCATGGAGGTGCCGATGCCCTGGGATACGAGACCGCCCCATTTGTTCTCACGGAAGGAGGCGACTGCGAAGCCGACCATCTGGCAGCAGCAGCCGACCGTCGCGGCGCCGGCGGCAAGCAGGAGGCCCTGAGCGGTGCTCTCCGCCATGTCGGGCGTAACGACGAATATCAGCGCGCAGACCGCCGCGCTGGAGATGGGAGCCGTCAGTATGAGGCCTATAACGACCGATATGACGATGCCCATGGGGATGGGGCTCATATAGGTAGCGCGGCCTATAACGCCGCTAAGCCAGCGCATGAACGCGCCGAGGGGCATTCCGAGAAGGTAGCCCACGAGGCCGCCCGCGAGTATCGAAACGGCGGGGACGACGAGGATATCGACCTTGGTCTTTCCGCTGACGAGGTTGCCGAGCTCAGCGCCGACTATCGCCGCGATGTACGCGCCGACGGGGCCTGCGCCGCCCGCGCCGCTCATGTAGCCGACGGCGCCCGTAACGGCGGCGGAGAACATGGCGAGGGGCGATACCTTCATGCCGTGAGCAATGGCGAAGCCGATGGCCGCGCCGACGACGTAGCCGTTCTGAGCGACGGCTACTATCGCCTTGAGGAATACGACTATGCGGTATAGGAGCCTTGCCCAGAAGCCCGCGGAGGCGATAACTTCCGCGGCGACGGCGCCCTCCGCCGTAGCGGCGGAGTAGAGCTCCGATATGGGCAGAGTCAGAAGCGTGGCGACGGCGCCGAATATGGTGCCGATCAGAAGCGTCGCAAAGAGGCCCTTTGCCATCGCGCCGAGGGCGTCGATGAAATATCTCTTGGCGTAGCGGGCTATCCACGAAGGCTTTTTCTCATTGGTGTTTTCCATGATCACTTCGCCCCGAAGGGCTTCCCTCCATTTTTATTGTTCGCGGTCATTCGCGGGGAGTATCGGTGTTATCGGCGGAGTCCTTCTTCTTTTCGAGGTTGGCGAGGACTTCGTCCAGGGTGGGCTCGTTCTCGTCGAACTCGAAGGCGGAACCGGGCGCGTGGCCTCCGTTTGCAACGCCGCCGCCCTGCTGGGCCTTCATGCGCTTCTCCTTATCGGTCATGACGCCGTTGACTATGGACATGCCGAGGAGCGAAGCGATCGCGACGGCGAGGAGCACGAGCTTGACCGTCCTCATGCTGTCGATATAGCTGAAGCAGATGGTGAGCACCGCCGCTGCGACGAGCGCGACGCCCGCGATCAGCGCGAGGACTATCATAATGCGCTTGAAGGACGCCTTCTTGTCCTCCTTTATGAACTCGTCGGAGAAGAGGTTGCCCTTGCCCCTTATGGCGTTCACGACGACGTAGACGCCGAGGAAGGCGATGACGATATCGATTATCGAGAAGTTATAGCGGATAACGTTGATGCCCTCTATGTTCTGACCGGAGGCAAAGCCGATCTTGAACGAATAGGGGGTGTGGGAGGCCTTGAGATAGACCTTGTTCCCCTCGTAGGAGACGCTGCCGCTCGGATCGTCGACGGACGAGACCTTGGGCTCGACGCCCTCGATGAGCTTGCGGGCGGAATCGTAGAAATGCGCGACGAGCGTATAGTCGTGGTCGATATAGAGCGTCGCGTTGCCGCCAAGACAGCTCATAGCGCCGGAGCTCTGCACGGGGTTCCCTTCGCCGTCCCGGACGTCAAAGCCGATGAGATAGCCCGTTGCGGGATCCTCCGTCGCATCCGCGCCGGCGGTGACGGCGGGAGCTTCGGTGGGGTTATCCTCCTCGGCGAATACCGCGCCGCAGAATACGGCAGCGAGCACGAGCGCCAGGAGCGCGAGGATGAGTCTGCGAGTCTTTTTCATAATGGTCTCCTTATATGTGTTATGGTCAGATCTTTTTGAGTACGGCGCCATCCGGCGTGTCCACGATCATGAAGCCGGCTTCCTTGATCTTGTCTCTTATCGCGTCGGCCTTCGCCCAATCGCGGTTCTTCTTGGCCTCGGCGCGAAGCTTCAGCAATCCTTCGAAGCAGGAAAGATCCTCGGCGGGGGCTTCCTCCTCCGCCTTGCCGCTCGTAAGATCGAGCGAGAGCACGCGGTCGAAGTCCTCTATCACGGCGAGCTTGGTCGCGCTGTCGATATCGGCCTTTATGACCTCGTAAAGCAGGGTGAGGCCCAGCGAAGTGTTGAGGTCGTTCCCGACCGTCTCGATGAACCTTTCACGGTATTCGCCGACCTTTTCAAGATCGGGCTCTCCCCCGTTCTTCTCCGCCTCGGCCTTTATGGCGGCGATGCGGGAAAGGAGCTTATCGTAAGCGGAAGCGGCGTTATCCAGCGATTCCCAGCTGAAAACGAGCTGCTTCATGTAATGGCTCTGGAGGCAGAAATACCTGTACGCGAGGGGCTTATAGCCCTTCTCCTCGAGAACGGAGACGGTCAGTATGCCGCCCTTGGATTTGCTCATCTTGCCGGACTTGTCGTTAAGATGCCTGGGGTGGAACCAATGGCCGCACCAGGGATGGCCTATCGCGGCCTCGGACTGAGCTATCTCGTTCGTGTGGTGCGGGAATATGTTGTCAACGCCGCCCGCGTGGATATCGAGATATTCGCCGAGGTTCTTGAGGCTTATGGAGGAGCACTCTATATGCCAGCCGGGATAGCCGTAGCCCCAGGGGGAATCCCACCTGAGCTCCTGCTCGCCGAATTTGCTGTCCGTGAACCAGAGCACGAAATCGGTCTTGTTCCTCTTATTGGTATCCTCGGTGACGTCGTCCCTGACGCCGACCATCAGATCGTCCGCGGAATGCCCGGTGAGGCAGTAGTAATCCTCCACCTTCGACGTGTCGAAATAGACGTTGCCGCCCGCCGTGTAGGCATAGCCCTTATCGAAGAGCGTCTGTATGAGCTCTATGAAATCGGGTATGCAGGCGGTGGCCGGAACGACGATCTCGGGCCTTTTGATATTGAGCTTTTCGCAGTCCGCGAAGAAGGCGTCGGTATAGAATTTCGCTATCTCCATGGCGGACTTGCCCTCGCGCCTTGCGCCCGCGAGCATCTTGTCCTCGCCGGTGTCGGCGTCGCTCGTGAGATGGCCGACGTCGGTGATGTTCATCGCCCTCCTGACCTCATAACCGTCGTAGACGAAGAGCTTTTCGAGCACGTCCTCCATTATGTAGGTGCGAAGATTGCCGATATGCGCGTAATGATAGACGGTGGGGCCGCAGGTGTACATGGTGAGCTTGCCCTCCTCATGCGTCCTGACGGGCTCGACCGCGCGCGCGGCGGTATTGTAGAGTTTGATACTGTGCATATTTCCTCCGATCAAGGTATCAATCATTGATTATATCTATCAGCTCGGTGAATTCCCCGCTGACTCCGAGCGCCTTTATTATAGTGACGGCGTCGCGCGGGGGCTCCTCGCTGGGTGAAACGGGATAGAGGCCGTAGTCCATGTATTTCGCCAGGGTGTCGGGACTGCCGTTTTTCATTTCGAGCCTGAGCCTTTCCTGATCAGCGTTCCTGAGGCCCGCTACCTGGTAATGGAGCCTCGCAAGCTTCGCCACTCCGTCGAAGTGGGTGGCGATGACGGCGTAGACGTTTTCCCTCTTATTGAAGAGCTTCGCCGCCGCGGCAACGAGCGCCGCGCCCTCGTTGGGATTGGTGCCCCTTGCGAATTCGTCGAGCAGGACGAGCACGTTCCTGCTTTTCGCGGTGTTCTTCAGCATATCGTCGAAGGCCTTCATCTCTCCGCCGAAGCTCGAAAGGCCGCTCTCGGTATCCTCCCTGTCCTCGCTCAGAAGGTAGATATCCTCCACGAAGGGGAGCTCCGCCTCCTCGGCGAACACCGGGAAGCCGCACATGGCGAGCTGAACGTTCAGTGCAAGCGTCTTTATTGCGACGGATTTGCCGCCCATATTCGCGCCCGTTATCACGACGGAGCCCTTCATGAGCTTAAGGGATACGGGCACGAAGCTCCGCCCCTTTTCCGAAAGGCTCTCGGCAAAGCGCGGATTGTACATGCCGCGAAGCGCGAAGCCTTCGCCGCCGACCTTCGGCATTGCTGCGCCGGTTTTGAGCATGAGCCTCGCCTTTGCGACGGCAAGATCGAGCCTGCCGATATGCTCCGCGTTCAACTGCATGGACTCCCTCCACGCGCGGAGCTTTTCACACATCTGCGCTCTTACGAGCGCGTTCTCCTCCTCCTCTTCGGCGGCGAGGCGCGTCCTTTCGATGCGGAGCTCCTCGCTCCCGCCGGTGCGCTTTATCTCGTCGTCGACCCTTCTGCGGGCGGCGCGGATCCCGGCAAGCTTTGGAGAGAGCCTGTCGGAAACGTAGAAGGAAGGACTGCCAGCGGAATCGGGATCGAGTATGCCAAGCGCCCTCGGGAGTGCGGTGATCTCAAGGCCCGCAAGCTCCGCCCCCGTCTTCGCAAGCTGAGGGGCTATGAGCTCCAGCTCCATGAGGAAGCGCTTGACCTCGAAAAGCTCTACCTCGGAAAGCGTCCTCTCCGCGAGCGCGCCGATGGAGCGCCTTATGTCCTTGATGGGCATCAGCAGCCGCATAAGGACGTTCATCTCCTCGGGGCGTTCCAAAAGAGCGGAGCAGAGCGCGCGCACGTTCTTCTGCTCCCTTTCGAGCAGTTCCGTCTCCTCCGCGGAGTAATAATGCGGACGGCGAATAAGCTCCGCCCCGTACGGGGTCAGGACCTCCGTGTTCTCCGTCACCCAAGAGAAGCCTATTGACGAAAGCTGGTTCCTGTCAAGCATCCTTCACGTCCATAACGGGAACGGTCACGCGGGCTCTTTCCAAAGCCTCCCTTACCCTGTCCCCGAATTCCTTTTTATCGTAATGCAGGCCGTAAGCGGAGAACGGGTTTACCGTTACGGCGATGAGCTTCGTGCCCTTCATGACCTCGAAGCCCCTTGTAAAGCGCATGAGCTTTTCGTAGTTTGCGGCCTTTAGGAGCAGCCTCGACGCGTCCTCCGCGACGAGGAGCGTGTTCCGCAGGAGCTTGCCGACGGCGGTGAGCGCCGCGGCGGTGCTGTCCGTTACGGCCCCGCGCATTATCATCAGCTCCGCGCCCGCCTTCAGCACGGGAACAAGAGCGTTTATATCGTCCGCTGTATGCGCCTCGCCCTCATGCACGGCGGTGTACCTTGCAAGGCCCATATGCTCCGCGGCCTTCCTGTCCACTGGGAGGCTGAACAGCTTTGCTATGAAGGCCGTATCCTCCGCGGTGAGGCTGATATCGGGATCGTATGACGCGCCGGAGCTGAGTATCACTCCGTCGCACAGAGCGGGCGTGCCGAGGGATTTGCGGCTTATCGCGCCGTCTATGAACACGCGGGTGCAGCCAAGATCGATAAGCTTATCCCTTATCAGCTTCTGCTGTTCGGTGATGGACGCGCCGCCCAGCTGAACGAAGCCGGATGACGCCGCCCTTACGATCACTATTTCGCCCATAGGCGTGGGGATGCCCGTCGCGTCCAGTATCTCGCGGGAGACGTCTCCCTCCTTGAGGAGGCCCTCGGCGGTGGCAATTACGGCGCCCCTTCCGACGAATATCTCCGGCTTATGGGTATTTGTTACGAGGTCGCTTCGTTCGCCGTCGCGCCCGATGGAGGTGAGACCGAGGATCTCCCCCGCCGCCTCGCATTCCGAAATGAGCGTGTTCAGCACCGTCGTCTTCCCGGCGTTCTTGCACATGCCGATGACGGACAGCGTTTTTATGTCTTTTAACAGCTCGTAGAACATGCCCATAAACCTCCAAATTGTATTATACCATACATCATACGGGAATTTCAAACGGTATCGTAAAAAAACGGGGGTTTTTCATAAAAATACCGCGCCGAAAAATTATGCGGCGCGGTAAATGCGTTTTTAATTATGCGATCACTTGATGATCTGCTGGGGCTCCTCCTCGCCGGGGACTTCCTTCTTGCCGGAGAGGACGAGGTTGGTGATGATGCCGAGGATCAGCGCGCAGGCTACCTCGGTAACGGTAATGGTCTGGCCTCCCTTGAGAGCGAAGTTCAGAGCGAGACCGCCGACGCCCGCGATGAGGATGACGGAAACGACGAAGAGGTTGCGGTTCTCGTTAAGATCGACGGGCTGGAGCATCTTGAGACCGGAGACTGCGATAAAGCCGTAGAGGGTCATGCAGACGCCGCCCATGACGCAGGCGGGAATGGAATCGAGGAAGGCCACGAACGGGGAGATGAACGCTACGATTACGGCGAGTATCGCGGCGTAGGTGATGGAGATGACGGAGGCGTTGCCGGTGATGGCCACGCAGCCGATGGACTCGCCGTAGGTGGTGTTGGGGCAGCCGCCGAATACCGCGCCCGCGAAGGAGCCGATGCCGTCGCCCAGGAGGGTGTTGGAGAGGCCGGGATCGGTGAGCAGATCCTTGTCGATTATGGAGGAGAGGTTCTTATGATCGGCGATATGCTCGGCAAATACGACGAACGCAACGGGGATGTATGCGACTGCGATCCTGCCGACGTATGCGAAGTTGAGCTCGCCGACGCCCTTGATGGCCTCAAGGAAGGTGAACTGCGGGAGCGCGATGAAGGTCTTGACCGATACGCCGTCCGCAACGAGATTCCGGAAGGGGGTGAAATCGATTATCTTGAGAGCGTCGATCTCCTTGGCGTTGCCGATGAGGGTGAAGACCAGAGCAACGGCGTAGCCCGCGAGGATACCGATTATGAAGGGGATGAGCCTTATCTTCTTGCTGCCGTAGGTGGAGCAGATGATGACGACGAAGAGAGTTATGAGAGCGCATACGAGCGCGATGAACGGAGAAGCGACGGGCTGGAGAACGCCTTCAACAATGGGGCCGACGTCGCCCTTCATCATATCGCCGACGGCGTTGCCGGCGAGGGACAGACCGATTATGGCGACGGTCGGTCCGATGACGACGGCGGGCATGAGCTTGGAGATCCATTTGACGCCGGAGATCTTGACTATGATCGCGATGACGACGTATACGAGACCGGCGAAGCACGCGCCCATTATAAGGCCGAGGAAGCCGAGGCTCATGGATATGCCGCCCGCGAACGCGGCGAACATGGAGCTTAAGAATGCGAATGAAGAGCCTAAGAATACCGGGCTGCGGAACTTGGTGAAGAGCTGGTATACGATGGTGCCGATACCCGCGCCGACGAGAGCGGCGGAAGCGGTCATGCCGTTGCCTACGATGGCGGGAACGGCTATGGTCGCAGCCATTATCGCCAGGAGCTGCTGGAAGGCAAACACCAGGCACTGACCGAAATTGGGTTTGTCCTTTACGTTGTAGATGAGGTTCATTTTGGTTTCTCCTTCTCGTTTTTTATGCTCACCCCTATTGGGGATGTTCATCGCTCGAAAAGCTTTACGCTGAGGGGTTCGCCGTCCGTTTCGGGAACGGTCACGGCTATAAGCTCGCTCCTTGCGGTGGGGATGTTCTTTCCCACGTGATCGGGCCTTATCGGGAGCTCCCTGTGCCCGCGGTCGACGAGCACGGCGAGCCTGATGGAATCCGGCCTGCCGTATTTGAACACGGCTTCTATCGCCGCCCTCGCGGTGCGGCCGGTGAATATCACGTCGTCCACCAGCACGACGCATTTGCCGCCTATATCGCAAGGGATATGCGTTTCCCCCGCGGCGGGAAGATCGGTCGTCTCGGTCAGATCGTCGCGGTAAAGGGTTACGTCCACCCAGCCGACGGGCACGGACGCGCCCTCGAACCTTTCGATATTGGCGGCGATCATGCGCGCCAAGGGCAGGCCCCTGCGCTTGATCCCGATGAGGATCAGATCGTCAGTGCCGCGGTTGCGCTCGATGAGCTCATGCGTTATTCGGGCGAGGGATCTTGTGACCTCCGCCTCTGTCATTATCACGGATCTGAGCTTCATTTCCCAACAAAAAACGATCCTGCCGCCGGCAGGACCGCAACCGTTTATCGGGCGTTTTCCGCCCGCATTCGCGCCTTTTATACGGATCTTGCCGGCATCACGGTGCCGAGTTAAAAATCACTGTGTGTATTCTACCACCGCGCGCGAAAAATGTAAATAGGGAATGTCGATATTTTGGGGTATTATTGCAGATTATTTTGTTTCTTATACAATATGTGGGCCGAGAAAAACAGAACGCCGCCCGCATTCAATGCGGACGGCGCAAAGCCCGTTCAGCGCAGGTAGATCAACTGGCTGTTGGAAACTATGGATTCCGTTCCCATTATGACGAGCAGTTTGGTCACGCCGTATTTCGCGACGAGCTCGGAGGGCATCGGAAGGGCCGCATCCTGATAGTAATTTCCCCTCGTGTCGATCATTATGACCGTGCTGTAATTCATCGCGAAGAGCGGCGCTATGGAATTGCCGTAGCTGTCCTTGATTATCATCAGGGCCTCGCCGTTGCCCTCGGGATTCTCTATTACGGTCAGGCCGTTGTTGGAGTAGAGATACGCGGCGTATTTGTCGATCTCGTTCTCCTTGAGCTTCTCCTCGTCGTAAACGCCCTTATGCACGGTCGCCCTAACCTCGGGGCCGATGGAGACGGTCATATTGTCGAGCTTCGGGCTGCGCCAGATCTCCAGCTTGTCGGGAGAGGTGAGCCAGAGGCCGGACTTGCGGTAATAACTGCCGTAGAACTCGTATTCCTCGACCGTGAACTCCGATTTTTCGACGGGCGTGACGCCGAGTATCCCGCAGAGCGCGCGGTAGCAGAGATGCGCGCCGTCCATCGTCCAGTGATGATCCGTGCGGTAGAAATACCTTTCGTCGTCCTCCATTGAGGAGTAGAGCTCAACAAGATCGGGAACGAACGCGGAGGTATCCTGCCTGAGCTTATCCACGATCCCCGCGTCGGGGTACTCGAGATGGAGCTTGGGCAGATCGGAGACGGAGGTTAGCGCGGAGTTTGGCGCTATCACGATCCCGTACTCGAGGCCGTTATCCGCGGCGAATTTCTCAAGGCAGCCCTCGTTCTCCTCAAGGTAGGAATAGAACTTGAGACGAAGATCGATCGGCGCGTCGTAAAGGCGGTCGCCTCTGCCCATTATGACGGGCTGAACGGCGTTCCTTCCGGTGGCGCGAAGATAATAGGCGTTTGCAGCGACGAAGAATTTGCGCGCGGGGAAATGATCCTCGAGGAAGGAATCGACGTTGGAGGAAAGATCGCCCTTGACTATATCCTCCCTGAGAGCTGCTGCGTCCTTGCCCTTTATGGGGTGATCCTGCAACACGCGGAATTCAAGAGGGCTGAGCTTCCCCGCCTGTTTTGGGAGCGCGAGGAACAAAATGAAGCAGAGCCCTATTACCGCGCAGAACGCGATCACGAGGGCAAGCTGCGCCTTTGTGTATTTTTTCTCTTTCTTTTCCAAATCCATCAACCCAGAAGCTTGTCGACCGTTTCATAGGCGGCGTCGTTATCGGCGGAAATGACGACTACGAGGAGCTGCCCCTTTACGATCTTGACGGCGGTCTCGAGCTTATTGATCTGCTCGGGGCCGTAGGTGGTGTAGTTCTCGATATAGCTGTCGATCATGGCCTGTACGGCTTCGAGCGCGGCCTTTGCGCCGGCTTCGTCGTTGGCCTTGAGCACGAGCACGAGATCGGGCGTGGAGCCCGCGGAATAGGAGGCGACCTCCTTTGCGCCGTCCTTTTCGGAAACGGTCGCGGCGTCGATCCTGTAATACCTGAGTATGAAATCCCTGTCCTCTATCTTCTCGACGTACTGATCCTCGAAGGTGCAGCCTTCGCGGATGGCCTTGGCGAGCTCGTCCACGTCGTATTCCCTGGCGGGAGCCTCGGTAGCGGGGGCCTCCGTGGTATCGTTCACGGGTGCGTTCGTGGGATCGACGGGCTTGGGATCGGGCTTCCTGCACGCCGCGAGGGAGAGCGCGAATACGAGCGCGAGTACGGCGGCGATGATCTTAACGGTCTTTTTCATTTTTATTCTCCTTATGAGTTCTCTCTGACCACGCGGCAGATGTGATCCGCCCATATGCGGTCGTATCTCAGGTTGAAGTGGATGCCGTCGCTCGAGGCTTCGTCGGGGAGATAACCCTCCTCGTTGAAGAGCGCGGCGGGCACCGTGACGTACACTATGCCGCGTTCCTCGGCAAAGGCCTTCAGCCTTTTGTTGATCCTTCTTACGTTTTCGATGGTGATGCCCGTCGTGCTCGTTTCGGAAACGTGCTTCGTTACGGGCGGCACGCCGACTACGAATACCTTGCAGCCGGGCTGGAGCTCGAGTATCCTGTCCACGAGCTCGCCGTACTTCCTGATGAAGGTGTTGTAGCTGGGCCAGCCGAGCTCGTTCGTGCCGAAGAAGAGTATCGCCTTGCCGTAGGAGCCCTGGGCCACCATCTCCATTATGGGAGCGGAGCAGCCGTCCGCCGTGGCGGTCATGACGCTGCTTATGTTGACGCCCTCCTTGACGAAGAAATCGCCGTGGGTTATTACGCCGAACCGGTATAACCCGACGAAGAGCGAATTGCCTATGAACACCGCGTCGTCGAATACGCTCTGATCCTCGGAGCCGGGCTTCGGCGTTGACGTGGGTTTAGGCGTTTTCGTCGGCTTAACGGTGGGCTTTGCCGTGGGCTTCGGAGTCGCAGTCGGCTTCGGAGTCGCAGTCGGCTTCGGAGTCGCAGTCGGCGCGGGCGTCGGCGCGGGCGTCGGCGCGGGCGTCGGAGCGGGCGTTTCCGTAGGAGCCTCCGTCGGGACTTCAGTCGGCGCGGGAGTATCCGTCGGGGCCTCAGTCGGGGCTTCCGTCGGAGCGGGAGTTTCCGTCGGGACTTCCGTCGGTATCTCGGTGACGGGCTGCGGAGTCAGAACGTCGACGCTCTTCTGCGTGGGGGCGGGCTCCTCGGTGGGATCCGCGGGGGCCGGCCCGCATACGCATCCCGTGAATGCCAGCAGGGTAAGCAGAGCAAGCGCGGACGCTATGATTTTAACGGGTCTCATTATTCGTTCAGGACGCCTTTCTTACCGTGCGGGCTATGTGATCCGCCCAGATGCGGTCATACTTGAGGTTGAAGTGGATGCCGTCGCTCGAGGCTTCGTCGGGCAGATAGCCGGTGTCGCTTATAAGATCCTTGGGCACCTTAACGTAGGTAACGCTGCGCCTGTCGGCAAGCTGCTCGAGCATATTGTTCATCTTGTTGATGTTGGCGAGGTTCACGCCGTTGGTGCTCTTGTCGGAATAGGCCTTCGTCACGGGCGGGATGCCGACTATGAAGAGCTTCGCCTGAGGATGGATCTTCCAGATCTCGTCCAGCAGATCGGAATACTTCTGTATGAAGCTCGTATAGCTGGGCCAGCCGAGCTCGTTCGTGCCGAAGAAGAGGATGACCTTGCCGTATTCCTTCTGGGCGAGCATATCCATGATGGGGATGGAATCGCCGTCCGCGGGATCGGTATAGACGGTGTTGATGTTGAGGCCTTCCTTGGTGAAGAAATCGCCGTGCGTGATGACGCCGAACCTGTAAAGCCCCACGAAGAGGGAGTTGCCGATGAACGCCGCGTCGTCGAATACGGACTGATCCTCGCCCTCGTTGGGATCCTTGGTGGGAGCCTCCGTGGGCGCTTCGGTGGGAGCCTCGGTGATATCCGGCTGCTTGGTGGGCGCTTCGGTGGGGACTTCCGTCTCAACAGGGACTTCCGTGGGAGCGGGAGTCGGCGCCTCGGTGAAATCGGGAACGTCCGTGGGCACGGGGCGGACTACGCTCGTCGCCTGGGGAACGGGGGTGTTGATATCAACCACCGTATCGCTCGGATGGTCCTTCCCGCGGCAGGCGCCAAGGAGCATTACCCCCGCCAGTACCGCGATCGTCATTATTATGCTTATGAGCTTTTTCATAGCTTCCGTTCCTTCGATGATGATTATTCGGCCGCCCGTTTTCCGGGGCCGCACAGATATAGTTATTATATCAAATAATGCTCACTCTTTCAACAGTTTGGTAAAATATTTAATCCTGCCGAAGTGCGTGGCGTTTGCTCCTTCGGCGCTCCGTTTTGGCTTTTTACGGCGAAACGGCGCCGCCCCGTCCCAAAGGGCAGCGCCGTCCGCAGGGGAAAGCTCTTTCGCTGTGAAAATGTCTTTTTTATATCAAGCCTCGAGGCTTACGCCGCCGCCTCCGGACTTGGCTTCGACCAGAACGGAGCCGTCGCCGACGGTCGTATCGACCTTCCTGCCGGAGGCGATCGTTTCGCCCATCCAGGTGAGCTGCGACCTGCCGCCCCCCGTGGAGAGGCAGGCATTAACGCCGCTTACCTTCTTTAGTATGACGCTTACGCCGCCGCCGCCCGTCATGGCCTTGACCTCTTTGGGGCTTATGAGAGTGAGGCTGACGCCGCCGCCGCCCGAAGCGGCTTCGGTATAAGCGGCCCTCGCGAAAACGCCGATCCTGCCGCCGTCCGTCCTGACCAGGAGCTTTTCTTCGCAGTCGAGCCCCTCGGCGCTCACCGTGCCGCCGCCCGTCTTGGCGGAGACGTTGACGGCCTTCGTGCGGGTCATGGAGACGGAGCCGCCGCCGGTCATAAGCTGAAGCTCGTCAACACGGCAGTTTTCGATCGCTATCGAGCCGCCGCCGGTCTTCGATTCGAACGAGCCGGCTTCGACCCGGAAAGCCTTCAGCTTGCCCGCGCGCTGCTTGGTTTCGATCTTCGTTATCCTGCCGGGCAGGTTGACCTTTATCTCGGGAACCTTCCTATTCGTTATTATCAGGAAGCCGAACCGATCGGATCTCTCCTGCTCGATCCTGACGGCGCCGCCCTCGACCGAGACGTGTATCCTTTCCTTTTCCTCGTCCGTGCCGTTCACCTCGACCGAGAAGCTGCCGTCCTCGCTGCCGACAAGCTCCAGATTGGAGGTGCCGCGAAGATCGCAGATGAGCTCGTCAACGGGGGAAAACTGTTTTTCCTGCGCCTCCTCGCTGACGGTCTCCGCGGGCTCGGGAGCGGATCTGCCGACGAGCGGCTCGTCCATGCCGTCCTGCGGGGCAAGCTCGCCGATCAGCTCGTCGACGGTCATGCCGTAAATGCGGCTCAAGAGGATTATGTTGTCCACCTCGGGGGAGGATTCGGCCCTCTCCCATTTGCTGACGGCCTGGCGGGAGACGCCGAGTGCGGAGGCCAGCTCCTCCTGCGAGAGGCCCTTGTTCTTTCTGAGCTCAACGAGCCTGTTTGCGAATGCGATGTTCATAATTGACTCTCCTTTTTTCGTTTTCGGTCACTGAGCCGCTCCCGGATATTTGCGGCCCCCTTCTCTTTACGCCATGATCATAGCGCAAAAAAGGCGGTTGCGCAAGCAACGGCGCTTTACATCCGGCGGAAATTTTGTCAACCGTCGGTTGCATTGCGGGTCTTTTTTCATAATCCTTATAAATTCGGCTTCGGGTTTTGAAAATCGAAAGCGCATTCGAATGGTAGGACGCATTTTCGGGAGTTGGGAATGGCTGTTCTATCATTGAAAAGCCGCGGATACGCAAGGCGGCAAATGTGGAAAACTCCATATTTTCCCGCCTTTACAAGCATATTTTCTGTGGAAAAGCCTGTGGAAACTGTGGAGAAAGGGGCGTTTTCGGTACTTTGCGCCATATCCCGACAGCATTCGATCCATATTTGTTTTTCCGTGCGCGGATCAAAAAACGAGCGCAAAAAAGGCCGGGGCGGCTGCGTCTCCCCATGAGGGAAACTGGCCTTGCCCGGCCGGTATTACGGAGTGTTCAGCCCTTTTCAGAACCTCGGCATGGAGGCCTTTCTCAGCTTTGCGAGCGCGTTTTCGAACTCCTCGGGGAGGGGCGCGGTAAAGGTCATGAGCTCGCCCGTCGAGGGATGTATGAGCCTGAGCTCGCCCGCGTGGAGCGCCTGCCCGACTATGCCGAGCTTGTTCCTTGCTCTGCCGTAGACCTCGTCCCCGACTATCGGATGCTTGATATGGGACATGTGCACCCTTATCTGGTGCGTGCGCCCCGTCTCGAGCTCGAGCCTTAAAAACGTCACGTCGCCGAATCTTTCGAGCACCCGCCAATGGGTAACGGCGTTCCTGCCCGCGGGATCGACGGCCATCTTCTTGCGGTCGTTCCTCGACCTTGCGATGGGGGCGTCGACCGTGCCGCCGTCCTCCCTGAAATTGCCGTCGCAGAGGGCGTAATACACCCTCGAAACGCTGTGCGTCTTGAGCTGATCGGAGAGGAAGGCGTGCGCCCTGTCGTTCTTGGCTATTACGAGCAGGCCGCTCGTCATGCGGTCTATGCGGTGGACTATGCCGGGGCGCATCTCCCCGCCGACGCCGGAGAGATCCTTTACGTGATACATTATGGCGTTGACGAGCGTCCCGTCCGGGTTGCCCGCCGCGGGATGCACGACCATGCCCTTGGGCTTGTTTATGACGGCGATATCGTCGTCCTGATAGACGATATCGAGCGGGATATCCTGCGGGACTATATCGGTCATCGCGGGAGGGGGCGGGACTATCGTTATAACGTCGCCGGCCCTGACCTTGGTCTTGGAGGCGGCCTCCCTTCCGTTAAGCAGGAGATCGCCGTTTTCGATCAGCCTTTGGATCGAATTGCGCGAAAAAGAGCTCGCCTCCGCGGCAAACGCGTCGAGCCTCTTCCCCGCCGCTTCGTCGGGCGCGGTGAATTCGATTATCTCCCTGTCGTCGATCAAGCCTCGGCCTCCGGTTTTTCCTCGTTTACGGGGGATTTCTTCTTCTCCTCCGGGAAGAGCTCGGCAAAGAAATCGCGGCCCTGCTTAGTGAAAAGGAGCATCACGGCGAGCAGTATCGCGCCGCAGGTAACGAAGCAGTCCGCCACGTTGAATACGGGGAAGCTTATGAATTCGGTGCAGATGAAATCGCGCACGAAGCCCAAAAACACGCGGTCGATCAGGTTGCCTATCGCGCCGCCCGTTACGGCCGCAAACGCGATCGCGATGATGGGGCTCATGCGCCTGCTGTATTTTACGAGCAGGAATATGAGCGCGGCAATAACGACCGCCGTCACGATCGAGATGACGATCATGAAGCCGTTGACTCCGTTCATCATGCCCCAGACCATGCCGCGGTTCTCCACGGACTCAAAGCGGATGAAGCCCCTTATAAAGGGCATATCGTGACCGAATATCAGGTATTTCGTGAGCTGATCCGCGCCCACGGCGAAAACGATTATTGCAAATACGACTATCAGCATTTAAGATCCTGCCTTTTGATAGGATAAAGTATTTTATCATGTTTGGCATATTGCTTGCAAGCCCCCCGCATGATAAAATAGTTTATTGAAAAAGCATCGATAAGCTCGATACGGAGATAAAACATGGGACGCGAATGGACGGAAAAACAGCTTGAAGCCATAAACACAGAGGGGGATCTGCTCGTCTCCGCCGCGGCGGGAGCGGGCAAGACCGCCGTTTTGACCGAGCGTATAGCGCGGCTCATATCCGAGGGAGTTAACGCCTCGGAGCTTTTGGTCGTCACGTTTACGAACGCCGCGGCCGCCGAGATGAAGGAAAGGATCGAGGCGAGGCTCTCCGAGCTTGCGGACGAAGCCGCCTCCACCGACGAGGCCAAGGCCTCCTATCTCAGGCGCGCCGCCGCCGCGAGCGAACGAGCGAACATTTCCACCCTGCACAGCTTCTGCATGAACGTGCTCCGACGCAACTATCACGAGGCGGGCATCGATCCCGCTTTCGAGGTTGCAGAGGAGCTTGACAGGGAGCTCATCGCCGCAAAGGCGATCGCCGAGGTGCTGGAGGAGAAATTCCTTGAGAACGAGAAGGCGCCCGATCCCGGCTTCTCGGCCCTGCTGACCGCCGTCAAGTCGGACGACAGGCTTGAAAAGCTGATACGCTCGCTCTACGCCTTCGCGATAGCGAGGCCCGATCCCGAGGGCTGGCTCGATATGGCCGCCTCGCGCTATACGGACGATTTCGCCGCGACCGCGGAGCTTATTTCAAGCAGGCTGATAGAGCAGAGCTGCGAGGATCTGCAGCTCTTCTTCGACCGCGCGGGCGAGCTTATAAAGACCGCGCCGGACGATTCCCCCGCCGTCGCCGCCGCCCTGACGAGCGACCGCGACCTGATGATGGGGCTGATGCTGAGGAAGAAGCACGACGAATGGAACGCGGCGCTTGCGGAGCACAAGTTCCCCCAGCTTCGCTGGAGGAACGGCACCGATCCCGCCGAGAAGGCCGAGGGCCAGGCCTACCGCAAGCAGTTTAAGGATTATTTCGAAAAGCTGAAGACGCGCTTCGCCTACACGACTGCCGAGGAGACGGCGTTCGCTTCGCTTCTTGCCGCGCCGATCGCCTCGCTCTGCGATATCACGAAGCGCTTTATGGAAAGGTTCCGCGAGCTGAAGGAGGAAGCAGGCGTCATCGACTTCAACGATATGGAGCAGCTGACGCTGAAGGCGCTTCGGGAGCCGCGCATCGCGGAGGAATACCGAAGCCGCTTCCGCTTCGTATTCGTGGACGAGTATCAGGATATCAACCCCGCGCAGGAGGCGATACTCGAGGCCGTCTCCGACAACAACCGCTTCATGGTCGGCGACGTAAAGCAGAGCATATACCGCTTCCGTCAGGCGGAGCCGGGGATCTTCCTTGAAAAATACCGCGGCTTCAAGGGGCAGGACGGGCATATCAGGATCGACCTGAACCGCAATTTCAGAAGCTGCACTGCTATACTTGACGCGGCGAACCTGCTCTTTTCCAAGCTGATGAAGGGCGGCAGCGTGGGCGAGATAGATTACAGCGACAACGCCTCGCTGAAAGCCGGACTCGGCAGGGCAAGGGGCCTCGGCGAGGTCTCGATGACGCTGATAGATCCCGAGCTTGACGCATCGGAGCACAGGCCCGTTTTCCCCGGGCCGGACAGCGTCGATCCCGACGACGAGGGCGACGGAGTAAGGAGCGGCGCAAAAATACAGGCGGCGTACGCCGCGCGCCGCATACTTGAAATAACGGAAAACGAAACGCTCGTTGAAAACGGCGTTGAGCGCCGTTACAGATGGAGCGATTTCGCCGTGCTTTTGCGGTCGGCGAAGAACTCCGTCGGGGATTGGATGAGCGTTTTTTCGCAGGCGGGGATCCCCTGCTCCTGCGACAGGACCGAGGGCTTTTTCGAGACGGTCGAGGTGCGGCTGTTCCTCGATCTTCTGCGCGTGACAGACAACCGCAGGCAGGACATCCCGCTTGCCGCCGTCATGCGCTCGCCTATATTCGGCTTCACCGACGAGGAGCTGATCCACGTCAAGGCCGATTACGAGGGTGAGAGCTGGTTCGATCACGTGCTCGCGGCCTCGCTTGACAGGCTCGAGCCCAGCTGGAGCATCAAATGCCGCGATATGCTCGATTCCATATCGCGCTGGAGGCGGATGCTCGGCGTATCCGAGCCCGGGCTTTTCATGGATCGTCTCGTGGACGAGACGGGCCTCGGCGTTTACGTTTCGTCCCTCTTCGGAGGCGAGGCAAGGCGCAGGAACCTCGAGCTTATATGCGAGCTCGCGCGGAAGTTCTTCGCGGGGGGCGGGAGCCTCGGCGGGTTCGTCCGCTATATCGACGGCGCGAAGGAGGCCGGGAAGGAGCCGGGCGCTTCGCTCACCTCCGCCGACGCGGTGCGGCTCATGACGATTCATTCGAGCAAGGGCCTTGAGTTCCCCGTCGTTTTCATAGGCGATATAACGAGAAAATTCAACCGCGGCTACAGCCGCGATATAGGCGTATTCGACGCGGAGCTGGGCATTGGCCTCTGCTCCGTCTCGGGCGACAGCGGCGTAAGATCCATGCTGCAGAGGGCCATCGCCGCGAGGGAGGCGCGAAGGCTGACCGCCGAGGAGATGCGCCTTCTGTACGTTGCCCAAACGCGCGCAAGGGAGAAGCTGATACTCCTCGGCGTGAAGAACGGCGCGCGCGCGTTCGCGGAAAAGCTCGCCGCCCCTCTTGACGACATACGCATCATGAAGGCAGATCACTACTCCGACTGGATGCTCGGCGCGTACTTCCCGAACGGGACGGACACGCCCGTGAGCTTTGAGAACGGCGGCGGTATGCGGCTTGAGATAATAAGCGCCGAAAGGGCGCGGGGCGTCGTCTCCGGCATGAGCGAGGAGGATTTCGCCGCCTGGCAGCAGGAGGCCGCGTTCATCGATCCGAAGGAGATCGGCGAGAGGTTCGCCTCATTCTATAAGGACGGCGAGGAGACGCGCCTTCCCTCGAAGCTCTCCGTGACGGGGCTCGCCGCAAAGCCCGCCGAGGTATCCGTCCGTCCGCGCTTTATGGAGGAGGATCGCCCCCTTGACAGCGCCGAAACGGGCACGCTGACGCATAGGCTGCTGCAGTTGATCTCCATACGGAAGCACGACGGGGCGAGCGTCAAAGCGGAGCTTGCTTCGCTTGCCGAAAGGGGCTTCTTTACGGAGCGCGAGGCCGCCGTCATAAGAACGGACTCTGTCGCCGCGTTCTTCAAAAGCCCGCTCGGAGAAAGGCTCGTCGCCTCCCCGAGAGTTGAGCGCGAAAAGGAGTTCGATCTTCTGTACGACGCCTCTAAGCTGACGGGAGCGGATTCCGATGCCAAGATAATGCTGCAGGGCGTTATAGACTGCTGCTTCATGGAGGACGGCGCGTGGGTGCTTATCGATCACAAGACCACGCATATAGGCGGAAATCACACCGCGAAGACCGTCGCGGAAAGATACAGGCGGCAGATAGAGCTGTATTCAGACGCGCTGGAGCGGCTCACGGGGATCCCCGTGAAGGAGAGGTATATCTGGTTCCTCTCCGAGAACGAAGGCGTAAGGATGTGATCAGAGCGCAAAAAAGCTCCGGGGGCGGCGCCCCCGGAGCTTGTATTTTTAATTGGGTACCTTTCGGCTGAAATACCGCATTCCGTTATGCGGGACAGCCTGTTTTTATTCGGGTTCGATGAGGCCGAGGTTGCCGTCCTTCCTTCTGTAAAGGACGTTGATATCCTCCGTCTCCGAATTGGTGAATACGAAGAACGAGTGGCCGAGAAGCTCCATCTGGAGGATCGCCTCTTCCTCGCTCATGGGCTTGATGGAGAAGCGTTTTACCTTTACGACCTTGGGGCCGTCCTCCTCCTCATCGGGGAAATCGGGGATGGGCTCGTTGAAGGCTTCGGCTTTCAGATTCTTTTCCAGCTTCGTGCGATGACGGATTATCTGGCGTTCAAGCTTCGCAATAACGTTGTCGATGCTTGCGTACATATCCCCCGTTACCTCTTCGCCGCGGATGATGCCGCCGCTGTAAGGTATGGTGACCTCGACAATATGACGGTTCTTTTCCACCGCCATCGTCACCTGTGCGACCGTGTCTGCCGGGAAATAGCGATCGAGCTTCGCCATTTTCTTAAGCGCAAGCTCTCTCAGATAGTCCGAGACTTCGATGTTCTTGCCTGTGATGGAAATACGCATGTTCTTTTGCTCCTTTCCTTTGCGCCTGAAGCGCGGGTTTTACGGAAAAGCGGCCAGTTATGATCGGCTATGCCTCGCCGTGTATATATTATATCATAGCCGAGGCGCTAATACAAGCCCTTTTATTGTAAAGAAATTGTAAAAGCTGTGACAGATCGTCAGATCTCCTCGCCGCCGCCGATGAAGTTGTAGGGCTCGCCGTTGACGTTGACGCTGATCTGCAGATCCTCGCTGTAAAGCTTGGCGTCGAAGGCGATAACGAGATTGTGCGTGACGAACGCCTGAGTGACGTACGCATCGGGAGATGGCGCGGTCTTTGTGACGTTGACGGTGATAACGCCGTCCTTAACGGCCGCGTCTGCCACGCCGAACGTGTAGCCGCCGGTGTTGACGGTGAAGCTGATCGTTACCACGAACACGTCCGTACCCTTCTCAAAGGACTCGAACATGCCCTTCTTTCCGAGCTTCTCCACGCCCTCGCCGTAGGCCTTTTTGAACTCCTCATAGGAGGGATAGATCGAGCGCGCTCCGCCGCCGGGTATGGTCTTGCCGGTGGTAATTACGTCCCAGTCGACGACGGCTCCGCCGAGCAGATCCTGCACCTCGGGATCCTTGATCTCGGGCGGGAAGGTCTGCAGCTGGAGGTCGCTTCCCACGGGCTTTTCGGAACGGAACACTATGCCCGGCTTATCGAGCACATTTACGCCGTAGCAGCCGGCGAGCGCAAAGAGCGCCGCAAATATCAGTATAACAGCTATAAGCTTCTTCATTCTCGTTCTCCTTTCGGGTATGCGCTTTGAAAGCGCGTTTTCGCTTTCAATAATAAAACGAACGAAGTCCGTCTTCGGTTCCATTATATCAGCTTTTTTTCTTTTTGGCAACGCAGCAGAACAAAACAGCTTGCCATCCGCGTCTAAAACAATTATAATATCAGATGAAGACAAGCATTACTGAAAGGCGCTTATTATGAAAAGGATCTGCTTGATCGCAACGGGCGGCACGATCGCCTGCGTACCCACCGAGAACGGGCTCTCGCCGGAGCTTTCGGCGCGCGAGCTCGTGAAGCTCGTCGGCTGCGAAACGGAGGAGATACAGATCAGCTGCACCGATCTTTTCAGCATGGATTCATCGAACATCCAGCCCGAGGAGTGGTGCGTGATCGCCGAGGCGATAAGGGAAAAGGTCGGCTCGTGCGACGGGATAGTCCTTACGCACGGCACCGATACAATGGCCTACACCGCCTCCATGCTCTCGTTCATGCTTATGGGCATACCCGTGCCCGTGGTGCTTACCGGGGCGCAGTACCCCGCCGTTTACCCCAATTCGGACGGGCGCAAGAACCTGCAGGACGCCGTGACCGCCGCGGCGGAGCTGAAGGGCGGCGTCTACATCTGCTTCGGCGGCTCGGTGATGCTTGGCTGCAGGGCGGTCAAGACGAGGACGACGAGCCTCAACGCCTTCGAGTCCATCAATTACCCCTACATCGCCGCGATCATCGACGGGAAGTTCGTAAGGCTCCATCAGCCCGAGCCCGCCTGCGGATTCAGCTATTCCACCTCGCTCGATTCGCGCGTGGCGCTCGTCAAGATAGTTCCCGGCATGAGCCCGCAGCTGCTCGACTGCCTGAAGGATATCGGCATGAAGGGCGTCGTCGTGGAGGGCTTCGGCCTGGGCGGCATGCATAATTTCCGCCGCGACCATACCGAGAGCATAAGGCGCCTCATGGAGGCGGGGATACCCGTCGTGCTGACGAGCCAGTGCCTTTACGAGCAGAGCACGCCCGACGTTTACGAGGTGAGCCGTTCGCTGAAGGATGCGGGCGTCATCTCCGCGCACGACATGACGACCGAGGCGGCGATAACGAAGCTCATGTGGGTGCTCGGCCGCGCGCGCGATATCGAAAGCGTACGCCGGATAATGAACACCGACCTCGTCGGCGAGCTGGCAAATTGAAGAGTATCGTAATGCCCGCGTAAAACGGGCGTTTTTCTTATGAAAGGAGTTTTTTTCGTGACAGACTTGATCGTTATACAGGTTGGCGAAAGGCCCTGCGAAGGCCTTAAAAAGCTGTTCGACGGGGCCGAGGCGCGCTTCGTGCAGACGACGGAGCATCCGTTCATAAAAAAGCTCGGGCTCTCGGGGAATTTCGTCTCTATGGACGATCTTTACGAATCCTGCGAGGATTACGACGAGCTGAACAAATGCGTGGCGGGCAGGCTCGTCGAGAGCGCGGAGTTCATTTCGAGCGAGGGATACGAGAAAACGCTCACCACTTCGGGCAGGAAGTACGTGGTTTATCTCACGCTCGGCAGGATCAATCCCGCCGTGCTCGCCGCGATACACGATATTGCGGACGCGGGCAGCGTGAACCTGGAGGTGCTCCCCTTTATCGGCTTTGCCGAAAGCGCATACTCCGCGGCGCTCTCCAGCGGGCACTTGTCGGGGCACGAGCGGCTTTCGGAGCAGCCCGCGAACAGCCTCGTCAAGGTTACAGACACCGAGGCGCTGCTTGCCGTAACGGAGATAGATTCCGCGATAACCGCCTCCGAGGTGAAGCTGACGCTCTCCGAATACTACCCCGACGAGTACGAGGTCTATTTCGCCCTGCCCGTTCCCGACGGGAGCTGTTACGAAATAAAGACGAGGAAGCTCTATGAGATCGACCGCATGCCGCAGTACGACGCGGCGGCGGTGCTGCTCGTTCCCCCCTGCGACGAGCTTTCGCTCCCCCGCCATTCCGTGGACGGGCTCATGCGGGTGATGCACAGGCTGAGGGCGCCCGGCGGCTGCCCCTGGGATGCGGAGCAGACGCACGAGAGCCTTAAAAAGACGCTCCTTGAGGAATGCTACGAGGTGATCGACGCCATCGACCGCAAGGATCCGGACGACCTTTGCGAGGAGCTGGGAGATCTGCTCCTGCAGATAGCATTCCACGCCGAGATCGAGGAGGAGCGCGCCGCCTTCAATATGCGCGACGTGGCGACGGGCATCACGAACAAGATGATATTCCGCCACCCGCACGTGTTCGGGAACGTGCACGTCGATAATTCGGACGAGGTGCTCGTAAACTGGGAGAAGCTGAAGAAGGAGGAAAAGCACCAGAGCTCCGTGGCTTCGGCCATGGATTCGGTGCCCAAGTCCTTCCCCTCCCTGCTCCGCGCCTACAAGATACAGAAAAAGGCCGCCGACGTGGGCTTCGACTGGTCTTCCGCGGAGGAGGCCATGCCGAAGGTGCACGAGGAGGCGGACGAGGTGATGGAAGCGATCGCTTCGGGCAACGGGGAGCATATCGAGGAGGAGCTCGGCGATCTGTTCTTCGCCGCCGTGAACGTGGCGAGGCTCAAGAAGGTGGATCCCGACCTGGCCCTAACCGCCGCGACGGATAAATTCGAGAAGCGCTTCAAGCTGACCGAGAAGCTCATACTTGCGGACGGCAGGAGGTTCGAGGATATGACGCTCCCGGAGATGGACGAATACTGGGAAAAGGCGAAAAAAGAGCTCGATCAATGAAACGATAACGAAAAAACCGGCGTCCTTTCGGACGCCGGTTTTTCAGTCAAAAGCAATTACTCCTGCTCGGGAGCACCGACGGGGCAGGTGCCGGCGCAGGCGCCGCACTCTACGCACATATCGGGATTGATCTCATACTTGCCGTCACCCTCGGTGATGGCGCCAACGGGACATTCTGCTGCGCAAGCGCCGCATGCGATGCAAGCATCAGTGATTTTGTAAGCCATAGTAGTTACCTCCTGTTGGTATTATATCTGCGCTCATTATATCACAAATGACGCGAAGATCCAAGTGTTAAATTACAATATGGTGAAACGCTGCCGAAAAGCTTAGTTCTCAAGGGCGTCCTTGAGGGCGTTGCCGGCCTTGAAGGCGGCGCTGCGGCTAGCGGCGATCTCGATGGCTTCGCCCGTCATGGGGTTGCGGCCGGTCCTGGCGGGACGCTCACGGACTTCAAAACGGCCGAAACCGACGATCTGGACCTTTTCGCCTTCCTTCATGGTGTCGATAATGGTCTCAAAGGTGGCGTTAACGACGGCGTCGATATCCTTCTTGGGGAGATTGCACTTTGCGGCGATGGCGTTGATAAGCTGAGCCTTGTTCATTTTATATTCCTCCGGGTAAAAAGTATTATTGAGCTATTGCCTTTATTCGGCACAAAGGGTATTGTAGCATAAAATCACGGAATTTCAAGAGTTTTTTGAGATTTCTTTTGTATATTTCGCGATCCCGCGGCCCCTGCCGAGGAGTTTTAGTTCAAGCTTTTCGCCTTACTGCAGAACGGGCCGGGAAGATCTCTCCTCCCGGCCCGACTGTTTGATTCAGCTGTCAGCTTTCTCGATTACTCGATGATAGCGGTAACAACGCCGGAAGCGACGGTACGGCCGCCCTCACGGATAGCGAACCTCAGGCCCTCGTCCATAGCGATCGGGGTGATGAGGTTGATCTCCATACGGGTGTTGTCGCCGGGCATGACCATCTCAGTGCCCTCGGGGAGCTTGATGGTGCCGGTAACGTCAGTGGTACGGAAATAGAACTGGGGACGATAGCCGCTGAAGAAGGGGGTATGACGGCCGCCCTCTTCCTTGGTCAGAACGTAGACCTCACCCTTGAAGTGGGTGTGG
>JAILRE010000001.1 GCA_024698505.1 Clostridiales bacterium
GGTGCTGTCCTCGCACTTGTAAAGCGGCACATTCAGCGTGGACAGCCCTTCGCTCTTGGCCCATGAGAAGAAGGTTTTAACAGCAATCACATACGTTGCAATCGTGCGCGGGGACAGATTTCGGTCACGCAAAGCGGAAACCATGCTGTTGATTTCCGTCATGCCGATTTTCTCAATAGGTCGGCTCCAATCAATGTACTTGCCCGCCGCGTGGAAGTGTTCGGCATAGCTTTGCAGGGTCTTGTCGGCAATGCCAGCGCCCTTTTTTGCCAGCAGATAATCCTCAAAGCATTCAGCGGCGGTGCGGTGGTTTTCGATCTTCATTCTCATAAAATCAGCGTCCTTGAATGTGGGATTATCCTTGGACATTCAAGCACGCTGACAGAAACAAAAAAACCGTGAAAAATCACGGTGTTACAAGCATTTCCCCGGGCGGGGCGGCAGCCACGCCTACCCCATTCAAGCACGCTACCAAACTGCGCTACACCCAGATTTTTAATGCTCATGTATTGTAGCACCGAAGACGGGGATTGTCAATAGCGGGCAAAAGTATATTTCTCGGCGGTTTTTTCAATGCGCCGCGGGCGTTTTGAATTGCCCCGCGCCGTCAGACGACCTGGAAAAGATAGAATTTCAGGTAATCCGTCTCGCGCACCGTGGGCAGTATCGGGTGATCCGGCGCCTGCTGGCGCGCCTCTATCTGCCTCAGCGTGACGTCGGCGTCGTGCGCGGCTTCGCCGAGCATCCTTCTGAACATATCGTCGTACATGAAATGCGAGCAGGAGCAGGTGGCAAGATAGCCGCCCCTCGGCAAAAGCTTCATCGCCTTCATGTTTATCTCCTTATAGCCGCGATAGGCGTTCCCGGCGGTCGCTCCCGATTTCGTGAAAGCGGGCGGATCGAGGATTATCATATCGTAATCCTTCGAATGCTTTTCGGCAAGCTCCGTCAGAAGATCGAAGACGTCCGCCTCTATGAAGTCCATTTCGATCCCGTTCAGAGCGGCGTTCATCCTTGCCTTTTCTATCGCGGAGGCGGAGATATCGACTGCTGTGACCTTCTCGGCTCCGCCCATTGCGGCGTTCAGCGCGAACGCCCCTGTATGCGTGAAGCAGTCGAGCACGCGCCTGCCCTTGGCGATCCTTTTCACGGCGAGCCTGTTGTATTTCTGATCGAGGAAGAAGCCCGTCTTTTGGCCGTTGATATAGTCAACGTCGTACTTCACGCCGTTTTCCGTGATCTCGATATGCCCGTCAAGATCCGTCCTGAGGCCCTGCATCTCATAGAACGCCTTGTACTGCTCCATGCCCTCGAGCTCCCTTATGGCGACGTCGTTCCGCTCGAATACAGCCTCGATATCCTCGCCGAGCTCCCTCAGATAATCGACGAGAAGGCGGAATATCACGTCCTTTCGCAGATCGGTGCCGAGGCAGAGCGACTGCGTGACGAGCACGCTGCCGAACCTGTCGACGGTCAGGCCGGGGAGCATGTCCGCTTCGCCGAAAACAAGGCGGCAGTCGGAAAACTCATCCCCCATCACCTGGCGGCGGTAATCGACGGCGTACTTTACGCGGCGCGCGAAAAACGCCTCGTCGAATCTGTCGTTGGCGTTGCGCGAGACGATCCTTACCCTTATCTTGCTGTTGTCGTTTACGAAGCCCGTGCCGAGGTAGTTTCCCTTCTCGCCGCGGACGTCCGCAAGATCGCCGTTCTTATACGCGCCCTCGACGGAAACGACCTCATCCCCGAATACCCAGGGGTGGCCGTTTTTCAGGCTTGCCTCCGCCTTTTTCGTGACCTTGAAAACGGGATAGCCGCGCTCCATGACTTTCTCCTTTCGGATGCTGTTTGCGTCATTTTAGCAGAAAAAAAGGGATCCGTCAATCGGCCCTGCCGCGGCGGATCTCTTTTTATGCTTGCTCGTCAGTTCATGTTCTGCTCGGCGTAGGCGATCATGCGCTTAACCATTTCGCCGCCGATGGAGCCGGCCTCGCGGGAAGTCAGATCGCCGTTGTAGCCCTGCTTGAGATCGACGTTCATAGAGGAAGCGACCTCGTTCTTGAACTGCTCGAGACGGCTCTTGTTGGAGCGGCTGCCGGTGCTGTTCATGCCGCTGTTCATGCCGTTGGAGCTATTCATGCTGTTCATGCTTTTTCTCCTTTCATATTCGTTCGACGGATCGGCTTATAAATTCACTTTGTCCTTTCCGTCTCGCTGTTATTTTGCACGGGATTTCGTGCGGATATGACAGGAAAATTTTGAAAGAAGAATGCAAATTCACATCTCCAATGATAATGTAAAACCATTGTAATATCCCGCTAACAACAGTCTATTGATTGAAATCAGTGTGTGAGATTTTATATTAATTAAATGCTAATTGCCGCCTGCTACTCGTCCAATCCCCCTTCATATCCTGCCCATAGGATGAGCACGCCGCAATCATCTGTGGGAAATTCGAGGATCTGTTCGCGGGTAAGCAATCCGTGTGCTTTCATTCCGTTTTGTTCAAGCTCGTAACCCTTTTCCGCAAGTGCGGAAATGATGTTTTTCACCGTATTCTCTTTCATCGTTATCAGGTTTTTGTTACTGGGGTCCGTCGTGATCTCGTATTCTTCCCAGCTTATCCTGTTATCCTTATATGCTTCAAACTGATCCCGTAAAAATGAACTAACCGCTTCCAGATCGCAGAACCTTATCTCGGCGTCAAACAGGCAGTCCTCATTTTCCGGGTCGTTTATAGCATCCTCCAGCGAATACTCGATAAACATTTGCCCCACATTAGGGTAAAACTCGTCCGGACCATTGCTCTTTGCGGAAATCACCCTTCTGTTGTCTTCGGTAGGCATGATCGTCATCTGCTCCGTCGGCACGGCCGCCTGATGATCGGGATCCTCTCCCCTGCCGGCAAAGTGGATAACAAGGCCAAGTCCTACGGCAACGGCAGCGCAGGCCGCCGCGGCATAGCCGATCCAAGCAAGGCTCCTCTTTTTCTTTTCAGGCTTATACTCCCCCGCGCGCTCGACGATCTCGTCGCCGAGGCCGGTAATGGCTTCGTACAGCTTTTCATTTCCGTTCATATCGTTACCCCTTTCGATTCAAGAAACGACCTGAGCTTCTTCCGCAGGGCAAAGAGCCTTTGCGAAAGCCTGTTGGGGGAAACTCCGTACTCCTCCGCAAGAGAGTTCACCGATTCGCCGTACCAATACCTTTTCACGAAAAGCGCCGCGTCATCCTTCGGGACGACGCCGAGCCATTCTTCGATAAGGGAGGTCAGCTCGCCCGCCTCGACGGCCTCCTCGACCGACGCCTTTGACGGCAGACAGTCGTCAAGCTCGGTAAGAAGCTCAAAGGAGCCCGCTCCCCGCTTCGCCGCCCTCAGCGCCCGGTACCGTGTAAGCGCCTTGTCGCGGACGATGCGGCCGAGGTATGTCTTCAGGTTTTTCGGAGTCTTCGGGGGGATGCTCTCCCATGCCGCAAGGAGCGTATCGTTGACTATCTCCTCCGCGTCCTCCGGCCGATTCAATATGTTTTTTGCCAGAGAACGGCAATATGCGCCGTACTTTTTTTCAATTTCTTTGATCGCCTGCTCGTCACGGGCAAGGAACGATGCGATTATCTCGGCGTCGTGCATGGGGTTTCCTCTCCTCAGGTGTTTCTGCCTAATAACACGCAGAACGGAAGCGGATATTTGATGGGACAAATAATATATTTTCGTTCATTCCGCGAGCTCGCCGAAATGATCATCTTTTTCTCAGTCTGTTAAAACCTATCGACGCGCCGAATCCGCTTTCGAGCATCCTGTGATCAACGCGTATTTTCGAGCCGTCATTCATCCGGATCGCCGCCTTGAAATGCGTTCTGGAGCCATCCTGATAATTTCTTACCCTTTTTGAAACGCAATCCTTATATGAATAGCTTTTGGGCTTCCCACGCCAGTTACGGTAAATGAAATGATCGCGGTACATCTCGACCCTGCCGTTGCGATAATAGAGTGCGGATATCGCCAGCAGCACAGCAGAAGACACAAGAAATACTTCCAATAAAACGAACGAAAGCAATTCTCCAAAGGAATCATCAAACGGCGCGCCGTAAAAAAACAGCATGACAGCGAGGCCGAGGCTCAGCAAGGCGGCTCCGAAGCAGACCCATGTCAAAACCTTGCGCTGATCGCGGTAGATGACCTGCGCTGCCTGCTCGCCTTTTTCATCCGATATGCCTTCCTTCGCCATAGGATCTTTGTCGGGAATGTTGAAAAGCTCGAGCTTTTTCGCCATATCGTTTCCGTTTTCGGAATCCCTGTCCACGACGAGGAGCTTATCGCGCGTATGGATCCAAACGTCGTGATCGGTAAGCACGTAATAGACGACGTCCGTGTATTTGAATTCGTATTCATTCCCAAGCCATGTGCGATAGGTGAAATCACTTTCACGAAGGGTCGTTTTGCGATTGACCGCAGCAATTATTGGCAGCGTGGAAAGAACTGCAAACAGAAGGAACACTGCCGTCAGCAGCCAGCCCTGATTCGAGATCAGACAATAAACCGCGATCCCGAGAAACAAAACGAGGTTGACTGTGCAGAATACCACAGCCGCCTTGCGGGGATCTTTGAAATTGAAACCCATCACTTTCTCCTTTCTATTCTGCGAGCTCGCCGAGGCGTTGTCTGAACTCGTTATAGAAGGAGGCGAAGCGGCCCTCCTCTATCGCTTCACGGATCTTTTTCATCAATTCGTTGTAAAAATACAGATTGTGCAGCAGGCAGAGCCGCATACCGAGACGCTCGTCGGCCTTCAGAAGATGGCGTATATATGCCCTTGAATAGCCCCTGCAGGCGGGGCATCCGCAGCTTTCGGAAATGGGCCGGGCGTCCAGGGAATACCTTTCGGCAAGGAGCCTTCGCCGCCCCTCCCAGGTGTAGACGTTGCCGTGCTGCGCGCCTTTGAGCGGAAATACGCAGTCGAAGAAATCTATGCCGCGGTACACTCCCTCCACGATGTTCACGGGCGTGCCCACCCCCATGAGGTAGCGGGGCTTGTCCTTCGGCATCTCGGGCGTGACGGCCTCGAGTATCCTGTACATATCCTCGGCCGATTCGCCCACGGAGAGCCCGCCTATCGCGTAGCCGGGAAGATCGAACTGCCTGATCTGCCTCATGTGGCGGATACGAAGATCCTCGTAAACGCCGCCCTGATCTATGCCGAAAAGGAGCTGATCGCGGTTTATCGTATCGGGAAGGACGTTCAGCCTTTCATGCTCTGCGACGCATCTTTCGAGCCAGCGGGTAGTGCGTTCTATGGATCTTTCGACGTACCGGTAGGGCGAAGGGTTTTCAATGCATTCGTCGAAGGCCATGGCGATGGTCGAGCCAAGCTCCGATTGGACGCGCACGCTCTCCTCCGGCCCCATGAAGATCTTTTTGCCGTCGAGATAGGAGATGAAGCTCACGCCCTCCTCCGTGATCTTGCGGCGCTTTTTCAGCGAGAAGACCTGGAACCCGCCCGAATCGGTGAGCACCGGGCCCTGCCAATTCATAAAGCCGCGGAGCCCGCCGAGCTTTTTTATGAGCGCGGAGCCGGGCCTGAGATTCAGATGATAGGTATTGCAGAGCGCTACCCGGCAGCCGATATCGCGAAGATCGTCCGCGGAGGCGCCTCCCCTTATTGCGGCGGCGGTCGCGACGTTCATGAACACGGGCGTTTCGACCGTGCCGTGGACGGTATCGAGCCTTCCCCGCCTTGCGCCGCCTTCCTCATTCAAAAGCGTGAATCCGTTCAATTTCGGTTCTCCGATCCTTGTTCTTTCGTTTCATTATACCATCCCGTCCCCGAACAATGCAACCGCTTCGGAAAGCTTTGCTTTTGCCCCGAGCACCTTCGCGGCGGTGAGGAGCCTCGTTTCGTCGATAACGGCGATCCTCTGCCTTTCGCCGTCGAGCACGCTGACGACGTTGTAGCTGCCCCTCTTCAAAAGCGAAAGCGCGCCGGAAGCCGTCGTTTCACCGGAAAGGGCGAGCTCGTTAACGGGAAGAGCGAGCCTTATATCGCGCTTTTTCGCGAACGCGGGAACGCGCGGCCTCTCTCCGACGGCGGCAATTATCAGGAAAACGCCCATTACGGGGAGCGTGGGATTTATTGCGCCGCGCGAAAGCAGAAGAGCGAATACCGCGATGAACGCCGAACCCGTCAGTATACCGCCCGTCTTCAGCAGTATGAGCGCCGCGCGATACCTTTTGGGGCTCACGGCGGAGAGGATCAGCCGCCCTCCGTCGAGAGGCAGAGCGGGAAGCATATTGAGCGCGAATATCATGAGATTGAATTCGGTCATGCCCGCCCCGGCGCTTTCGAAATACGGCACGCGGGACGATATGAGCGAAGCCCCCGCCGCCATGCAGAGCGAGGCTATAGGCCCCGCGGCGAATATCGCGGCGGCGTCCCCTGGCAAAGCGCCATCAAGATCGAGCCTCGCGACGAATCCGAAGGGCTGTATCTCCACCGAACCCGCGGCGTAACCAAGCGCGGAAGCCGCCATTGCGTGCGCCGCCTCGTGCACCGAAAGCGAGAGCAGCGCCATCACGAAGAACGCCTCCCTGCCGAGGTACACGGCGAGTATCGCCGTCGGGAACAGGAGCGGACTGCATTTTACGGCCGTGCCGCGGACGGTAAAAAGCTTCACACCATCAGCCCGCCTTCCCGAGATCGAACACCGCGGCAAGATCCAGCGGTCTGCCGCTCTGATAGGCCATAACGGTAACGGAGCCCTCCCGCGAGACGCCGAGCTTCGCCCTCTGCTTCACGGGCTGGCCGCGCTCCACGCAGACCTCAAAAAGGCCGTAGACCGTGAACTCCACGTCCCCGTCCGAAGCGACGGTCACGTATCTGCCGAGGGTCTCGTCCTCCCCCACGGCGCGGATAACGCCGTCCGTCGGGGAGACTATATCGGCCCCCGCTTCAGTAACGATGACAAGGCGTCCGTCCTCCTCCGAAAAATCGAAGCTTACGGGCTCTGCGGGAAGTATAGCCCGCTTTGAAGGCGCGAACACCTCGATTATGGACGGCAGCTCTACGAATTTCAGCCTGCCTATCGTATCCTCCGCGCCTCCGCTTTCCCGGCCCGTTTCGTCCGTTCCGCGCTCGGTCACGCCCTCCGATCCCTTCAGCTTAATCCCGAGCACTCCGAAGAAGAGGAACGCGCAGACGCCGAGCCTTAAAAGCAGGTACCACGAACCGTGGTCGCGCTTTTTCGCGCCGCTTTTCACGCTTTTAACGGCGCGGGTATCGAGCGCGCGGGGAAAGCGAGTTCGCCCCGCGCCGAGCTCTCTCGAAACGAAGCCCGTCGTTTCGAGCAGGTTTTTTTCGTTTTCTTCCATAAAAATTATCCTCCCGCAGAAAGCTTATGCGGGAGGACGAATAATCTTGCATCGGGCGCGGCTTTTTTAATGACGCAGCCTCGATTCGACGACGCGGCCTATAACCTCCATGTCGCCTCCGGTGACGATCATCGGATCGTACGCGGGATTGCTGGGGATGAGCGCGATGCTCTTTTTGATGCGCTTCACGCGGCGAAGGAGCACCTCGTCCCCCATGCGGATGACGTAAATGTACCCGTCCCTGAGATCGCTCGTCTTCCTGACGAGGACTATCGCGCCTTCGGCGATGTGATCGCCCGTCATGCAGTCGCCCACGACCTCCATGAAGAAATAATCGCCGTCATAGACCTCCCCCGCGGCGACGGGGATGTAGTCCTCGATATTCTCCTCGGCGAGCATGGGCTCGCCCGCGTGGACCATGCCTACGAGCGGAACGGAGACGGCGTCCATAACGGGAGCGCCGCCGCGTATGCGGTCCCTCAGCCCCTTGGGAAGGGGCGCAGCCTCGTCGCGGCAGAGTATGTGATCGGCGGTTACGCCGAAGATATCGGTCAGCTTCGAAAGCACGGCCTGGGGAATGCCAACCTTTTCGTTTTCGTATTTGCAGACGGCGGCCTTCTGCACGCCCAGAAGCCTGCCGAGCTCATCCTGAGTGATGCCGCGCGCGCGGCGAAGATCCTTAATGCGGTTCATAATGCCCGCTCCTTTGCTTTGGTACGGCTACATTGTATCCTATTTGGAAACATTATGCAACACAACCGTGATAATATATTTTATTTTTCCTATTTCAGTACCATTTTATGTATTGACAGTATCTTATCTGGAAACTATAATGAAGCCGTCAAATAAAGAGATCCGAAACAGCCAACCCCAAAGCCGCTCGGGCTCAAATAAAAAAAGGAGACAGCATTATGAATTACTTCGGTTTGATTTTCACGTTCATGGTTCCCGGTATGGTAGTCGGCGGCATGGCTGCAACGCTCATAAGCGAAGCCGCCCACAGGCACCGCAAGGCTAAGAGACGCAGCTGAAC
The DNA here is from genome assembly GCA_024698505.1 of Clostridiales bacterium. GTDB lineage: Bacteria > Bacillota > Clostridia > Christensenellales > CAG-138 > UBA3857. Next base: position 8,400 of record JAILRE010000001.1, read on the forward strand.
AGAAGGAAAACAAGGGTGCATTCACTTAAGGATATACAGCCTCAAAAGGTATCTTTTTGCACCGTGCCGCGCCTTTCATGCTCGGAAGACGGCTATCGGGTATTCCTGCGCTTTTCGCCTTGCCCGGCACAAAAATCTCCTCTTTTGAGACGCTGCGCGGTTTTCAGCCAAAGTACAAAAAGAAAGATCCGAGGATATCGCTATCCCCGGATCTTGTTGTATTCATTGGGTTTCTATAGGCTGAAAACCTGCATCTCCTTAAGTGAATGCGCCCAAGCGATTCCGCTTGTCCATAGAAACCCCACTCCGTGCAAAAGACGCCGCTGAAACGGCGTCTTTTGTATTGCTTGATAAATCAAACTTCGGGGAGCTTGTCCGGCTCTGGAAGCTCGGGGCCCTCGATGGTAACGGTCTTTATGACCACTTCCTCCAAAGGCCTGTTTCCGGCGCCCGTCTTGACGGAGGCAATCGCGTCCACGACGTCCATGCCCTCTATCACCCTGCCGAAAGCGGCGTAAGCGCCGTCGAGATGGGGCGAATCCTTATGCACGATGAAGAACTGGCTTCCCGCGCTGTCATAGGGCCTTGAGAGCCTCGCCATGGAAATGACTCCCCTCTCGTGCTTCAGCTCGTTTTTGAAGCCGTTTATAGTGAACTCGCCCTTTATGCAGTAGCCGGGGCCGCCGTGACCCGTGCCCGTCGGGTCGCCGCCCTGGATCATGAAGTCCTTTATGATCCTGTGGAATATCACTCCGTCGTAAAAGCCCTTCCTCGCAAGGGAGCAGAAATTATAGACGGACTGCGGCGCGATGTCGGGATAGAGCTCCAGCTTGATCGTTCCGAAATCCTCGACCTCTATTGTCGCGATGATCTTTTCGTTTTCCACGTTGTTATCCTCCTTCTTTTTGCAGCCGAACGCCGTCAATAAGAGCGCTGCGGCAAAGAGTAAAGCGATTGCCTTTTTCACGGATCGTCCTCCTTTTCAGTCAAAAGGGATTGTACCATACTTTGGATCAATTAACAAGGTATTGTAAAAAAGAGCAAACGGAGTTATAATGTTTATATATGTGCTTTCTTGGGAGGTATGAAATGTCTTCAAGGAATAAAGGCGAAAACGCAAGGCAGATACTGATCCTCATAGCGCTGCTCCTCGTATGCGCGGTGGCGGTCACTCTGCTCATCACTCTTTTAAAGAAGGATCCCGCGGAACACGGTCAGACCGCAGACAACACAAAGGCCCCCGTCGTAACGGCGGATCCCGAATCGACCGAATCCGAGGAGCCCGGCGAGATCACCGAAGCGCCCACCGAGGCGCCCACCCCCGAGCCCACGAAGGAGCCCGTCAGGTACCGCGATATAAAGGCCGACTCCTCCGCCACGGGCGAGGAGCTGGGCTTCTTCACCGAGCTCTACGCCAACGGCCAGAAGGTCGGCTCCTACACAGCTGAGGAGACCGTCACCTTCCTCCATAACGACGAATATCAGCAGGCCGAGGGCGTGCTCTCCTTCCGCGGGAGCTGCTTCCGTCAGAACCCCTATTACGGCACCGCGACGGTCGACATGGGCAAGCTCCAGCAGCTCTGGCAGCACGACACCTACAGCGTGAAAAAGGGCGAGGGCGGCAACTATTCCGGCGTTTGGACGGGAAGCGGCTGGACGGGCCAGGCGCTCGTCGTCAGGTGGGATCCCGAGACGAAGGCCATTATGAACATGTTCGAATCCGCCAAGGCGAAGGACGGCCTCGTCGAGGTCATTTACGCCACGATGGACGGCAACATCTACTTCTACGATATGGAGACCGGCGAGCCCACGAGGAACAAGATCGTTATGGGCGTTCCCTTCAAGGGCTCCGGCTCGCTCGATCCCCGCGGCTGGCCGATACTCTACGTCGGTCAGGGCGACAACTACAAGGAGGACGGCAAGGAGGCCAAGGCCTACATATTCTCCCTTATTAACGGCAAGGTGCTCGCCACGGTCGGCGCCAAGCCCGACAGCTTCGCCAAGCGTTCGTGGCACGCGTACGATTCCGCCTGCGTGGTGGACGGGCCGACGGATACGCTCTTCTACCCCGGCGAGAACGGCATTTTCTACCGCGTGAAGCTGAACACCGTCTACGATAAGGAGAACGGCACCCTCACCATGGCTCCCTCCGAGCCCGTGAAGGCGCGCTATCAGGCCGACCGCACGAAGACCCAGGATTACTGGCTGGGCTATGAGCCGAGCGCGGTCGCGTGGCGCAATTACGTTTATCTCTGCGACAACGCGGGCTTCATGCAGTGCGTGGACGTCAACACCATGGAGACGCTCTGGGTGCAGGATCTGTGGGACGATACGAACGCCACCCCCTGCCTTGAGGAGGATCCCGAGAACGGCACGGCGTACCTCTACGTCGGCAACACGCTCGACAAAAAGGTCGACGCGAACGGTCAGGGCATGGTCGCCTTCTTCAAGATCGACGCCTGCACGGGCAGGATAGTCTGGCAGAAGGAGTACAAGGTCTACACGACCTCCCACATCACGGGCGGCTTCCAGGGCAGCGCGGTCCTCGGTCAGGGCGAGCTCGAGGGCCTTGTCATCACCACCTACTGCTCCGTCGGCAACGGATACTCCGGCTACGTCGTCGCTCTCGACAAGGAGACCGGCGCCGAGGTCTGGTCCTTCAAGGTAACCGGCTACACCTGGTGCAGCCCCGTCGCGCTTTACGACGCGGAAGGCAAGGCGTACATAGTCGTCTGCAACTGCACGGGAAATATCTATCTGCTTGACGGCAGCGGCAATCAGCTCGACGTGATAAACGTGGACAGCAACATCGAGGCCTCCCCCGTCGCCTTCGACAACTTCATCGTTATCGGAACGAGGACGAAGGGCATTTACGGCCTTAAGGTCTATTGATAAAAGCCAATAAAAACGCCGCGGGACGGTCAAGGGTGCATTCACTTAAGGAGATGCAGGTTTTCAGCCTGTAGAAACCCAATGAATACAATAAGATCCGAGGACAGCGATATCCTCGGATCTTTCTTTTGTTTTTAGGCTGAAAACCGCGCGGTTTTTTATTTGTTCTGCGCCGCCTCCACGAGGCTCTCTATGAGCTTCGCGAGGTAGGGTATGTTGCTCTTTGCGACGAGCTCCAGCATCCTTATCGCCAGCGCGCCGAGCAGCGAAAAGCCCAAAGCCATGCCGAGGCCGCGAAGCAGCCCGCTCAAAAAAGCCCGTTTCAGCATCCTTTTCGTGTCCGAAACGTATTCGAGATAATCGCAGAAGCGCGATCTTTCAAGCTTGGAAGTCAGCTCGTTTATCGCCCTTTCGAGCGCTCTCAGCCTTTTGTTTGCGTCCCTCATGAAAGGAGTATTCCCGCAAAAACAAAAAAGCATTACGGAGATCGGATCCGCTGAACGGCGCACTGATTAAATACTGCTCGATCCGTAATGCTTTCGGCTGTGTTTTATCTGCGTTTATTCTTTCGCTTGTGCGTTTTGGGGAGCGGAGCCTCGCCCTCGGGGAGAGCGCCCGCGGAAACGAACTGCTCGACGCGCTTAATGAAGCCCGCGCGCTGAAGCTCGGCGTTCAGCATCTCGTTGGTCTGCTGCGCCTCGCCAAGCTCCTGCGCCAGACGGAACTGGAGCACGTCGATGGTATTGGTCATCCTGTCAAACTCCCTTATCACCTCGTCGAGGAAGGCGTCCACGGCGACGGGATCGTAACCGAAGAGGGAATGCGGGAAGACCTTTTTTATGATATCGTCCCTGTTCATAGCTTCTTTTTACATGGGAATTGGGGCCATGGAAGACCCATGGCCCCGTAAGGCTTGGGCATCACTCTTTGAAACCGTCGGAATTGCCAACGATCTCGTAGTCGGCGGGTACTACTGCAAAGATCTTTGCGGAGATCTTGCGGATATCTCCGCCCATCGCGCTGCAAGCGCCGGACATAAAGTCGAGTATCCTCTGGGCGACATCAATCTCGATGCTCTCCATGTTGAGGATGATGGGCTTGCGGCTCTTGAGGTTGCCGATGATACTCATGGTATCCTCATAGCTCACCGGGCGGTAAACGATCAGCTTGCTGCGGCCGGATGATACGGGAAGGTCGACGACCTTGCCGCGGCTGCGCTCCCTGCGCTTCTCTTCCCTGGCGGCGATGGGTTCGAGTTCCTGCTCCTCCTCGAGCTCGACGTCTTCGACTTCTTCTTCCTCGTCGACGATGTCAAAGCCGAGCCAGTTTCTGAGTTTGCTTGCTACTTTGGACATTTTCATTTCCTCCAAACAGTTTTTTGTTGGCACTTGGAAGAAACTTTAATCGCCTTTCGGCAATGCGCGGGCGCTCTTTTTCTGTATCGCCGCACATGATTTTCGGCTAATGCCTTGGCCTTGCGCCGAATATGGCAGAACCCACTCTTACCATATCGGCTCCCGCGGCTATCGCCTCGGGGTAATCTCCGCTCATACCCATGGATAGGAGCTCGGTTTCAACGCCGGGGATGTTCATCCCCTTTATTCTTTCAAACAGTTCCTTCATGCGCTTGAAGTAGTAGGAGGAGCATTCGCTCCCCGCCGCGGGCGGAATGCACATCATACCCTTGACACGCACGTTGGGCATGTCGGAAATTCGTTTCAGAAGCTCGGGAAGCTCGCCCGGCGCGACGCCGGCTTTCTGCGGCTCGTCGCCTATGTTGACCTCCACGAGCACGTCCTGCCTTATACCGTGAAGACCGGCGAGGCGGTCTATCTCCGAAAAGGCTTCGGGACGGTCGGCGGACTGGATGAGATCCGCCCTGCCTATAAGGTATTTTACCTTATTGAGCTGCAATTGTCCAATAAAATGTATTTTCTGGCCGTTCGCCTTGAAGAAATCGTATTTATCCTTCAGCTCCTGCGCGCGGTTTTCGCCCACTTCGAGGCAGCCCGCGGCTATCGCCTGAGCGATCCTTTCCTCCTCAACGAACTTGGTCACGGCGACGAGGCGCACGTCCTCGGGCCTTCTGCCGGACTTGACCGCTGCTTCCGCGACCCTGTCGCGGACGACCCTGTAATTCTCGGCAATGGCCGATACTACCGTTTCTTGTTCCAATACCTTACCCCCTCGTTAAGGATATCCCCGCTCTCATGCGGCCTTACGATGACGAAATCGCCCTCTACGGCGAGCACGTCCACCCTTACGGTGTAATGGGAATCGCTGAGCAGCAGTTCGAGATAGCTCGCGCCGTCGACGAACCTTATGGCGCTGCCCTTGACCTTGATGCCGTTCATGGCGGCGGAGACGTTTATCTTCGCCGTGCGAACGTTTATGAGCTCGCCGAGATCGTGCTCGAATTCGATCACGTTCACGACCTTCTTATCGCTGATAACGGGCTCGAGCGCGACGCCCTTAAAGGTCCCGTAGCCCTCTATCTCGACGAAATACTCGACGCCCGCGGCAAGCCTCGTCAGCTCCTCGCTTTCGGTAAGGAAGGCGACGTACCACCTTGAGGGATCGACTATGCGGCAGACTCTCGTCTTGTCGTCGGTCGTCCAGGTGGCGGAGCCGCTGTCCTTCAGTGCGCGCTTTACGAGATCGGGCGAAAGCATATTGAGCTTTTCCTTATTTATGGCCTGCTCGTACCCGTCGAAATAATAGCTGACGACGCCGGTATCCTCGGATACCGTCCCCTCGATCCAGGCGGAGATAAGCTCCTCCTTGGCCTCAACGGAGGCGTAGAGCGTCCTTAGCGTCTCGGTCTCCTGCACCTTGGTCTTAAGGTAATCCATGCGCTCCTTCAATGCGGCGTCCAGATCGCGGTAAAGCTGCAGAAGATCCTCGCCCGAGCCGCGCATGACGCAGGATTCGATCCTTCCCTTGAGGGAGGATATCTGTTCGTTCATCTCCTCGAGGCGCTGATCCCTCGTGGAGCCGAGGCGATCGATCTGTGCCCTGTAAACCTCCTCTCTTGTGTTGAGGAGAGCCTGCATCAGCTCGTCGCTGTAGCCGAGCTTATAGACCGTAGCGAGCGCGTCCCCCGGGAAAACGGAGGCGCCCTCCGGCTGAAGGAAATCGATACGCGCGTATTCGGAGGAGAGATAGACCGCCTCGTCGCGGATTATGACCGCGCTCCTGCCGCTGCAGTTGAACATCATGGTGCCGCGCTCGGTTATCTCCTCCTTGCCGTTATAGAGCAGCACGAAGAGGAGCACGCCGATGACGAGCACGAGACCGCTGATGACCGCAAGTATGCCGGGGCTTATGCGGCTGCGCGTCTTTTTTCTCTTTTTCCTGCGGATCATCATTCTGCTTCGATCTCGTTAACGTCGTAACCCTTCTTTTCGGATCTGCCGTACTGCCTGTCGAAATTCTCGCGGTTCTTGGCTATATAGCCCTCGAACAGGGCGTCGGCGTCCATGCCGGCCCTTATGCACATGCTGATGAAGAAGTGCAGTATGTCCACCAGCTCCCCGTGCAGGGAGGCCTCGTCGATGGGCTTCGCGTTCTTCCACCACTTGAAATTGACCTCGTCAAGGAGCTCCGCAAGCTCGGAGATCATGGCGAGAACGTCCTTCTGTATCCACTGCTCCATCGGGAAATCGAGGGAGCGCCTTTCCTGTATCTCGGTATCGAGAGCCTTCTGGAGCCCGAATATGATATCGAGCTTGTCCGCCGTGTTGTTTTCCATAGTATTGCCTTTCGTGATTCAGCCCCTCATAAGCTCGCGGAGCCTTTTTTCGCTCCCGCCTATCCTTCCGACGAAGGCGGCGGAAACGTCTTCCGTATTGCAGATTACGGGCAGTATGCCGTAAATATCGTCCATGGCGACGGAGTTGATGCGCTCTATCACCTCGTCCTCGGTCATATGCTTCCCTCTGAGAAGCTCTGCCCTGCCTATCGCGGAGCTCCTTGCCGATGTGGATTCCTGCGCCATGAGGAAGCCCGCAATTATCTGCTTTTTCGACCTTTCGAGCTCCTCTTCGGTGACGCCCTCCCTTTTGAGGATATCTATCTGTTCGAGCATCATCTCCGTCACGGTGGCGGCGTTCTCCGCGCCCGTGCCGGCGTAGAGCGTCATGAATCCCGACTGCCTGAACGCCGTGGGGTAGGAATAGACCGAGTAAGCGAGGCCCCTTTCCTCCCTGATCCTTTGGAAGAGCCTGCTCGACATGCTGCCCCCGAACGCGTTGGAGAGTATCATCTGCGCGTAGCTCTCCTTCGTGTCCTTCCTGAAGCCCGGAAGGCAGATGCAGATATGCGCCTGCTCGATATCCTTTTTGATGAACCGAAGCCTTTTCGCGGGGCGGTGGAGGCCGAAATCGACCTCTGCACCTTCGCCCGCCTTCATGCCGCCGAAGCCCGCTTCGAGCGATGCGATCAGCTCATCCTTATCGAAATTGCCCGCGGCGGAGACGACCGTGTTCTCGGGGCGGTAGAGCCTTTCCATGTAGCCCACGAGCCCCTCGCGCGTGAAGGCCCTCACGCTGTCGACGGTGCCGAGTATTGGCCTTTCGAGTGGATCCCCCTCGTAGAAGCCGGCGACGGCGGTCTCGGTGACGAGATCCTCCGGCGTGTCCTCCGTCATCATTATCTCCTCGCAGACGACGCCCTTCTCCCTTTCGATATCCTCCTCGGAAAGGAGGGAGTTCGTGATAAGATCCGCGAGTATTTCGGAGAGGGTGCTCACCCTGTCGCCGAGCACCCTGCCGTAGAAGCAGGTGCATTCCTTCGAGGTGAACGCGTTGAGATTTCCGCCGACGGCGTCCATCTCCTCCGCTATCTGCGAGGCGGTGCGCGTCTTCGTGCCCTTGAAGAGCATATGCTCGATAAAATGCGCCGCGCCGTTCTCCCCCTCCGTCTCGTAGACGGAGCCCGCGTTTATGAACACGCCCATCGAAACGGAACGGTAGCCGGGCATGGATTCGCCGACCACGCGCATACCGTTCGGGAGCTTGTAAGAAAACATGCTGTAAGTAACCTCTTTCACGCATCCAGTTTGGCCCGAAAACCGGGCCCGTATGCGCGATCCATTAGCATCGGAGTTTATAATCCTCCATGATTATTATACAACATTTTGTGTGTGGGTACAATATCAAATCCCATATTTTTTATTTTTTCGATCAAAAAAGGCAGCGCGGAGGCAAACGACTCCGTGGGTTCGGCTTCGATTATGCATCCGCCGCCCGATATAGAAGACGCCCTGCTTTCGATCTCCCCTGCCGAGCCGTTCGCACAGTCGAGATCGAGCGTCGAGAGCACGGGAACAAGGCCTGCGGCTCTTGCGGCTCTTGCCGATTTCTCCGCGTCCTCGCTCCCGCAGAGGAGGAGCTTCGGCCTCTCCCCCGTTATGCGCTCTATCAACAGCGCGCATTCCTCTGTTTCGGCCTTCAGGCTCCCGTAACCGGCGCGGCTTTTTCCCGGCGCCGCTGCGGCGGCTATTTCGTGCCCGCTCTTCGCCATGTTAGAGAGCAGCGTCGGGTGAGCCTTCGCCCAATCGGCCGTCACGCCGAAGGTGATGCTCACGCCCTGCTCTTCGAGGATCTCAAGTATCCTTTCCAGCGCGGCGGCGTCCCAGGTCACGCTGCACTGGATCGAAACGCAGGTATCGGAAGCGCCCCTGTAAACGGGGTATTTCACGCTTCCCGCCATCGTCATAACACCCGCAGGAGACGCGAGCGCGGCGTAGAGCAGCGCAAACACGGCGAGCACCGCTAAATTCACGCCGAGCAGTTTCCTTTTCTTATCCATAGTCCTCCCTCCCTTAGGGCGTATCCCATAAGGACGCCCATTCAAGGCTTTCGTTTCGGTAAACGATATGCAAAGCCTCTTCCCGTCTTTACGCCGCGGATAATATATTTATGCCGTCCGCCCCATCCCGCGCCCGCGGATACTTGATTATTCGCTCGTAAAATGGTACATTATTCCGTGAACGAACGCGCCGGTAAGAAGACCCGCACGGCGCAATTTCCAAATGGGTCGGAAAGGTATTGTATGGAAAGAGAAAACGCATGGAAAAAGTATGACGAAGCCGCTCTTTCGGAGCTTGAAGAGCTCTCCCGCCGTTACAAGGGCTTCCTTGACAGCGGCAAAACCGAGCGCGAGTGCGCCGATTTCGCCGTGAAGGCGGCCGAGGAGCGCGGCTATATCTCCCTTGAGAGCGCGGTCGCCGCGGGCAAAAAGCTCGAGCCCGGCGCAAAGCTCTACTCCTCCCCCATGGGCAAGACCATAATGCTCTTCATCATCGGCAAACAGCCACTTGAAAAGGGCATCAACATCGTCGGCGCTCATATCGACAGCCCGAGGATCGACCTCAAGCAGAATCCCCTTTACGAGGACTCCGATCTCGTTTATCTCGACACCCATTATTACGGCGGCATCAAGAAGTATCAGTGGGTCACGCTGCCCCTGGCGCTTCACGGCGTGGTCGTCAAGAAGGACGGCACGAAGATCAACGTGGTCGTCGGCGAGGACGACGCCGATCCCGTGCTCTGCATTTCCGACCTGCTCATCCATCTCTCCCAGGAGCAGATGCAGAAGAAGGCCGCAGAGGTCATCGGCGGCGAGGATCTGAACCTCATCATCGGCGGCAGGCCCATCATCTCCGAGGACGATAAGGAGAAGGAGCCCGTCAAGGCGAACATCCTCAACATCCTCAAGGAAAAGTACGGCTTCGAGGAGGAGGATTTCCTCTCCGCGGAGATCGAGATAGTTCCCGCCGGCAGGGCGAGGGATCTCGGCCTTGACAGGAGCATGATACTCGGCTACGGTCACGACGACAGAGTCTGCGCCTTTGCCGAGATGGAGGCCATATTCGGCATAGAGGGCGTTCCCGAGCGCACCTGCTGCTGTCTCTTCGCCGATAAGGAGGAGATCGGCTCCGTCGGCGCGACGGGCATGCAGGCCCACTATTTCGAGAACGCGTTCGCCGAGCTGATGGCGCTCACCGGCGATTACTGCGATCTCAAGCTCCGCCGCGGTCTTGCCGCCAGCAAGATGCTCTCCTGCGACGTTTCCGCCGGCTACGATCCCAACTTCGGTTCCGCCTTCGAGAAGAAGAACGCGGCGTTCCTCGGCCGCGGCGTCTGCTTCAACAAGTACACCGGCTCCCGCGGCAAGTCCGGCTCCAACGACGCCAACGCCGAATACATGGCGGAGGTCCGCAGGATAATGGACGACGCGAACGTCTCCTTCCAGACTGCAGAGCTCGGCCGCGTCGATCTCGGCGGCGGCGGCACCATCGCCTACATCTGCGCTCTCTACTGCATGAACGTTATCGACTCCGGCGTTGCCGTGCTCTCCATGCACGCTCCCTGGGAGATAATCAGCAAAGCCGACCTCTACGAGGCCATGAAGGGCTACAAGGCGTTCCTGCTCAACGCGTAAGAAGCATAACGAAAGCGGCGCACCGGTCAATCGGTACGCCGCTTTTTTGTACTTTTATTCCATGTTTTCAACGAACGAGGCGAGCGCTTTTGCCAAAGCCCCGACGGTTTCGCTGTCCGCGACGGAATCCCGCTTCGTGTGGATGCGCCCGGTATAGTACCCGAGCCCCTTCTTATAGGTGCATGCGCAAACGCCCACGGCCTTATCGAAGCTCCTGTGATCGCTGTTCATCCGAGCTTTGCCGGACGCGAAGAAGCGCGCGTTTATGCCGCTCTCTCCAACCGATTCGACAAGTCTGTCATAAGCCGGATGTTCTTCCGCTCCCTTTGTGCCGCAGAACACGAACGTCCCGCCGTTTCCCACGCAGTCGAGATTGACTATCAGCTTGCCCTTCTTTATTTCGGGATGGGCTTTCGCATAGGCCTTACTGCCCTTCTTGCCCTTCTCCTCATCGTCGAAGAGAATGAACGCTGCGCGCTTATTATCCCCGAGCGCTAAGACGAGCTCCAGTATCGCCGCAGTACCGCTGGTGTTGTCGTTGAGGTTCCTTTTGTTCGCCGGGCCGTGCATCAGCAGCGTAAATAAGCCGAAATAAACGGAAAGATATGCCAAGATCATCAGCAGTCTGTGCTCAAGCAGCTGAAAGTCCAGCCTGAAAGCGGCCTTCACTGCGAACGCCGCGGCGACGGCCGGAATAAGCATAAGAGAAACGACGGCAGCCAGATACAGATAAAACAGCAGCCTGTTCGTCACGAACATCATGTTGGGGAGCAGCGCCCTTCGCGGGGTGTCGTAATGGGCGGTGAATATCACTTCCGCCTTTTCGGGATCGGAAAAAACGAGGTTCACATGACCCTCGTTCTCCTCCTCGGCGGCAATGACGCCCGCCTTTTCGGCCTCGGTCAGAGCAAAGGCGCGGAACGCCTTCTTTTGCTCCGTGCTGTTTCTCACCGGGAAAAGCCCGTCCGTTTCGGAAAGAAGATCCTTCATAATAAGCTCCTGTCTTACATCCAGTCCTGCGGGACGAACAGCCTCTTGTAATCGTCTATCGCATAGCGGTCGGTCATGCAGGCGATATGATCCGCGACCACCCTCTCGAAGCCGTCCTTCGGGAGGTTCTTTTTGAATTCCTCGGGCAGATCGTCCACGTGGTCGAGATAATAGTACCAGAGCGCCCTTATAACGCCCTCGGCCTTGGACTCCTCCGCCTTGGCTACCCTGTTGAAATACAGGTTCTCGAAAAGGAAATCGCGGAGCTTGTTGAACTCCCGCCACATATCGTCCGTCATGCGGACGTAGGGCTTGTCCTTCGATTCGTTAAGCACGTTCACGATGAGGTTGTTTATCCTCTGCCCGTGGGATGCGCCTATCGTCCTTTTGCAGGTATCGGGGAGCATCTCCTCGGAGAGTATGCCCGCCCTTATGGCGTCGTCGATATCGTGATTGATATAGGCGATCCTGTCCGAAAGGGAGACTACGCAGCCTTCGAGCGTCGCAGGCCTGCCCTTGGAGGTGTGATTCACGATGCCGTCCCTCACCTCGAACGTGAGGTTAAGGCCCTCGCCGTTGTTCTCCAGCTTTTCGACCACACGGAGGCTCTGCACGTTATGCTCGAACCCGCCGGGGACGAGGTCGTTCAGCACCTTTTCGCCCGAATGCCCGAACGGGGTATGCCCAAGATCGTGCCCCATGGCGATGGCCTCGGTCAGGTCCTCGTTCAGCCTCAGCCCGCGGGAGATCGTCCTCGCTATCTGGCTGACCTCCAGCGTGTGCGTAAGGCGTGTCCTGTAATGATCGCCTACCGGCGAAAGGAAGACCTGCGTCTTGTGCTTGAGCCTTCTGAAGCTCTTGCAGTGGAGTATCCTGTCCCTGTCCCTTATAAAGTCCGTCCTTATCGGGCATGGGGCAAGCGGGCGCTCTCTCCCCTTTGTCTCCGCGCTTTTGGCGGCGAACGGGGAGAGAGTATCGTACTCTCGCTGTTCTATCATTTTGCGGAAGCTGTCGTCCATAGTACCTTGCCGAATCGTCATTTCATGCTGACGCGGAATACCTTTGCTATCTTACGGGAACCCGGCATGAAGGAAAGATCGTCCTTATTGAAGGCCCTGAGCACCCAGAGGCACGCGGCGTAGACTATCATGCCGACGACCACGGAGCCGAGCGTGGCTATCGTGGGATGGCCCATCCTGTAGATGAGGCCGTAGAAGAAGTACACGGCTATGCCCATAACGAGCGCGGAGAGCACGGGCTTGCCGAACGTATCGAAAACGTTGAACTCGATATCGGCATGCCGTATCGTATAAACGGTATCCCCTATCCCGGCGACGAGATAGCAGAGCACGGTGGAGATCGCGGCGCCCAACACGCCGAGCTTGGTGTACTTCATGAGTATTATCATGGAGAGTATCTTCAGCGCGCCGCCCAGTATCAGGAACATGACGGGGATATTCTGCTTGCCCATGCCCTGTATAACGCCGGTCAGCGTCTGCACGAGCGAGAGGAAGAGTATGCCTATTGCTGATATCTGCATTATGCCGCCCGCAAGCGCGTATATCGAGACCTCCTGCCCGGGCTTCATGGCAAGTATCTGCTGTATGAAGCCGGAGATATAGTACTTATCCACGCTTGAACCGACCTTGGTATAGAGCATCGCCATTATGGGAGCGCCGAGCACGAAAAGGCCCGCCGCGCAGGGGGCGCCTATCAGCATTGCGAGCTTCATGCCCGTCGTTCCGACCTTCCTTATGCCGCGCCTGTCCCTCGCCGCCTTCATGGGCGCTATCGCGGGGACGAGGCTCATCGAGAGCGCGAGCGTAAGCACCGCGGGCATATTGATGAGGGGCGTCACGTAGGAGCGCAGAGCTACGAAACCGTCCCCCGCCATGGCGTCTGCCAGATCGGCCCCGAAGCCCAGCGCGAGGTAGCGGCTCTGGAGCAGCCTCTTTATGAATATGGTATCGGCTATGCCGGTGATGGGCATTATGGAGGCGCCTATCGTGATGGGGATCGCGATCGCAAGAAGGCTCATGCCGACCTTCTTGAAGGCGCTCTTTTTGAGGGCCATCCCCTCAAGCTTATAGGAGGGGAGCTGTCTGCGGTTCCTGCGGTAGACGATCCAGATAACGGCAAGGCCCAGTATCTCGGATATGCTGATGCCGATAAGCGTGCCCATCGCCCAAAGATCGGGCCTGCCGGGATAGAGCTTTACGAAGAGGAACGCCAGCGAATAGCTCGCTATCAGCTTGCCCACCTGCTCCGTCACCTGCGAGAGGGCCGTGCCCGTCATCATCTGCATGCCCTGCAGATACCCGCGGTATGCGCACATGATCGAAACTATGAGGAGCGACGGCGCGAGCGCCATTATCGAGTAGGAGGCGCCGGGAACGTCTGCGAGCTTCGCTATGAGCGGCGCGCAGGCGAACAGGAGCACCGTCGTGACGACGCCTATCATAAGGAGCAGACGGAACGCCGTTTTGAATACGGCGGTCGCGCCCTTCCTGTCACCCACGGCGACCCTTTCGGAAACGAGCTTGGAGATAGCGGTCGGGAATCCGGCGGATGATATTACGAGCAGCCACGAATAATAGGGATACGCCGTGGCGTAGTAGATCATGCCGTCGTATTCGCCGCGCTGAAGTATATTGGTCAGCGGAATGCGGTAAAACGCGCCTATTATCTTTACGATAAGGCCCGCTATGCCGAGTATCGCCGCGCCTTTTATGAAGGACTTTTTGTTTTTCTCCATATATATCTCCGTAATGATCCGAAAGTTCAAACTATATTATAACTCATTCCGCCGCGATATGCACGGATTTTTTATCGCAGGCGGCACCCGTTCGTCATTCGGCGGCGTTTTGCTTTTTCCTTATCGCTTCATAGATAAGATCGGCGAGTATCAGCGCGAGGCAGACGGCCCTGATAACGAAGGCGGGTATCGAGGCTGCGGGCCCGAACGCCTTGTTGATATCAAGAGGCAGGAGCCTGACCGCCAGATCCGCCGCAATGAGCGCGGCGAGGACTATGCGCGTCGTCTTTGCCGCGCAGCGTTTCCCGTGGAGAAGCGCGCCGGCCGCCAGCCCGAAGGCGAGCGCGAAGCCAAGCAGTATGAAGCATACTGCGACCTCGCTCTTTGAGAGCACATAGACCTGCGCGACGCCGTATTCAAGCCATTTGGGAAGGTTCTCCATGCCCAGATCGAACAGATACGGGAACAGGCCGCGCTTCGTCAGGATCGACATCTCCCCCGGGGCGATTATGAGATAGAGCGAGGCGAGCATCGATAATACCTGAAATATCCTGACGTAGATATCCGCGCAGGAGAGCCTCTTTGTCAAATACTTGCCGTATCTCATTTTTTCACCTCCTCGAGCGTCTTGTCAAGGTAGAACGCTTTGAACTGCTTATCGTTCAGGGCGGAAGTCTCTTTTACCTCCCAGACGATCTCCCCCGTGGCGGGATCGAGGAATATGACCGTCGCCGCGCCGCCCGCGGGATCGATCCGGGGCTTGGCAATCGAATACAGCTTGAAGAGCGAATTCGTCTTGGGGAAGTTCGCGTCCATCACGGCGTCCTTCACGCAGACTATCTCGCCCGAAGCGCATCTTCCGCGGAGGATCGTATCCCTGAAAAGGACCTCCTTCTCGTAGGTCTCGGCGTCTATCCTTACCACGCTGCAGAGCACCATCTGGAATGAGGTGGTCTCGTATTCGTTGGTGTAGATGCTGTTCCCGTCCAGAACGAGACCCCATTCGTAGCCGAAATTGCCCTCGAGCACCTTCTTGCAGGTCTTCTCTGGCCCTTTGAAAAGGCCGTTGCCCTCGAGCGAGGAGTACCTCACGCCGAGGTCGGTGTCGCCCACCCTGTAATACAGATTCATCGGCAGGAAATTCGCCAGGTCGAAGAGCGTTATCATAACGAAGAAAATGAGGGCTGCGGCAATTATCAGTATTATCAGCGCCGAATTGAGCGTAAATTTCGCGTTGTTCATCGGAGCCTCCTTTCATTTGTCGAAATCTTATTCACTGCATTAAGTATATCACAGCCCGTGAAAAAACAAAAGCCCCCGCGAATAAATCGCGGAGGCCGTAAGTGAATGCGCAAATATCGGATCGTCAGTCGTTTTTCATCCTGCCCATTATTTCGTAGAGGGCGATCTTCCTCTCCTTTATCAGCGAGGTCGTTTCGCCGAACTCCATAAGCTCGTCCGAAGCCGAGTTGACGGGCCATGCGGGAAGCCCGCTCTCGTTCGGATCGCCGTATTTGACGAAATTGAGCAGATAGGCGGTCATCTCCCCCGAAAGCTCCCTGTCGCGCTCCGTGTAGAGGCGCGAGCCCTCGGGCACGTTGCCGTAGAGATAGACCATCTCGCCGCTGTGCCACGCGCCGAGCCTGCCGTTTTTCTTGGTGAAGGTGTACTCGTAAACGGGTATGCCGTTCTCGGCGGCAAGCACGTTCAGGTCGTAATGCGCGCGGTCGAAGAACAGCGCGCCCCAGATCTCGGCCCAGGCGGAGGCGGCCTCCCTGTCGGAAGAAACGGGATAAAGCGCAAGCACCTCGTCCGCAAGCTCGCCGAAGGTCTTCCTCACCTTGCTCTCAAAGCTCTTCAGATCCGTCCTGTCGAACAGTATGAACGCGGCGCTCTCCTCCTTATTGTAGCCGTGCATGAGCGCTTCCTCGTTGTGGACGCCCTTCTTGTAGGATTCGTAGGGCGTCTCCGTCAGAGCATAGCCGTCGACGGTGATATGGTGCTGGGTGTAGGCCTCGCTCACGAGCTCCTTCGCGGAGAGCTTCCGAAGCTCCGAAACGGAGGCGCAGTTATGCCTTTCCATGAGCTCTTTGCCGCTCTTTATCGCCTCGCCGAACAGCCTGAACGAATGGGGCGGCTCCTTTGAAGCGACGGTCGAGCTCTCGATCACGGCCCTTCTGAACAGGCCCTTTGCGAGCGGCGAGGTGCAGAGCGCGCTCACGCAGGCGGCGCCCGCCGATTCGCCGGAGACCGTCACGTTTTCGGGATCTCCGCCGAAGGCCGCGATATTGTCCCTCACCCATTCGAGGGCCTTTATCTGATCTAGCAGGCCGTAATTGCCCGTCGTGCCGTTCGGGGACTCCGCGGCAAACTCCTCCGCCGCCATGAACCCGAACACGCCGAGGCGATAGCCCATATTGACGACTATGACTCCCTGCCTTGCAAGGCCCTCGCCGCTGTAATCGCCGTACCAGGGCTGGCCCGTCTGCAGAGATCCGCCGTGTATGAACACGAGCACGGGAAGCTTCTCACGCTCCCCCGCGGGGCGCCAGATATTGAGATAGAGCGAATCCTCGCTCACGGGGGCGACGTAATTGTCGCTGAGCGAGATCTTGTAATCGTGGTAGCCTATTATCTGCTTCAGCGAATCGACGAGGGGCATTGAAGTCGGCTGCATGCTCATTGGCGCGAAATGATCCGCTTCGAGCACGCCCTCCCATTTATCGGGATCCTGCGGCTCCTTCCACCTGAGCTCGCCCACCGGGGGCTTCGCATATGGAACGCCGGCGAAGACCTCCACCCTGCCGTCCGCGGTGATCACGCCGCGAAGGCTCCCCTGGGAGACCTCCACCGTCTCCGTGCGGGAAAGGGATCTTCCCTCCGCCGCGGGAACGCGCTTCGTCCTCGGCCAAGAGAGCAGGAACACCCCCGCAAGGAGCGCGGCAAAGAGCAGCCACAGACCGAATTTGGCGATCCATTTCGTCCCCTCGGGCAGCTTGGCCGCGGCAATGACGTACAGAACGGCGAGCGCAAGCAGCGCTATAAAGCCCCAAACGGAATTTTTGTTGAGTTCGAGCAGCGCCGCGAACACGAGTACCGTCAGCGCAAGTACGAGCCAGAATCCGAATGATCTCATGTTTGATCCTCCGACGTGTTTTTCTGACTTGATTTTATGCCAAAGGACGGCGAAGGTCAAGGGGGAATTGAAAGCGGTATTCAGGCTCTCGGGGCACAAAGATTCTGAACTCCGCATGGCAAGGGCACTAAGATTCTGAACTCCCGTTTCGCAGTTGCTTGATCTTAGCCCTGCCTGCGTGTGCGAAGCGTCAGAATTTGCTTCGCAAATTCGGAGTTCATCATTCAAGCTCTCACGGCCAATAAAAAGCGGATGCCGATGGCATCCGCTTTTTATTGGGTTGAGTGCTTCATTCTGATACAATGCACCCTTAAGCGGTTTTGGGTGCATTCTGGCATCTCATAAGGTGCATCTAACCTCCTTCGGGTGCATTATGATTTTCCCGGGTGCAACAGTCCTAACCATTGCATTCAATTATTTGCAAGCAATATTAAATGGATTGGGATAATCTTTTGGTATGTGCCATGGCCTTCTAGGCTTATCCTGCGTTATTCGAGGGTCTTTTATCTTCCTGCATCATTCCGCGACTTTTCGTTGTGGTACTCCCCATTTTTCAGCAGCTTCTTTAGTTCCCATATCGGCCATAATAGTTCTCTCCTTGCAGATTACTAATAAACTAACATTACCAGTTTCTATCCTCGTAAGGAGTCGATTCATATCCCTTCTTCTGTAGATCGGCTACCATGCGGTCGAGTTTTCCTTTCCACATTCTCTTAAACCACTTTGTCTCACCGAACCATTTTACCAATATCGGGCTGACAGTATAATAGGTACGAATAAATGTGCGGCCATACCAAGTGCTGGCAAGATCATAATCACGGTAACGGCGCAAGGTCCATACTTGCGGACAATCATAAGAACCATAAACAGCCGTTGCAACGTAACAACCGCTAGAAGTATTAACTGTTGGTGCCTGATAAGAAGAATCATACTTCTGGATTTTTGAAGCATAATCCATGATCACATTCTTGTTGGATTCTTTCTGAGCAAAATATGTCATAACACCATTGTGCTGGGTAATGCCTGTTTTCCAGCACGGAACAGCAATATCCTTGCCGTACTCGTCTCCGAAGAGCTTTACAACATAGTCGCCAAAGTTATAACAAATATCCCTTGCCGCGCAACAGTTATTAATCATTTCCTGCGTATAGTTGCTTCTTATCGAGTCTCCAATACCATTGTAATGACTTTTGGCGGCATTATAGAGCATTCTAGATATGCTTATTATCCTTGCAGCCATCTCGTCTACTGCTTTCTTCTGTTCTTGAGGATCAGACACATTATCTTTAATCAGCTGAAGAACTGTGTCCTCGCAGTTGCTTAGTCTAATTGCTGCACTTTGAATCTGAGCAATTTTGCAGTTCATCGACTGATAGTATACTGAATAGAAGTTTGCTTCCCAGCTGGAGGGATCCTTCAATAAAAGTTGATCGTAATATTTCTGCGCATTTTCGCTATTATTATCATTCTTTGCTCTTCTAGCCAATTCGTAAAGATTCTTAAGTTCATCTGACTGATCAAGCTTTACAGTACTTCCAGAAACATCCACAGTTCCCTCAATCATCAACTTTTTTGCTTCTTCAACAGAATACTTTGTTCCGCAATGCTGGCAGACATATTGCCCATCCTTCTTTATTATGTCATTACTACCGCACATCTCACATGCTATTGCTTTCATGCTCTTTAATACCCCCTGTAAAAAGTAAATAGTTCCGTGCGGAACTACACACGAAAAACGCAGAGCCCCGTTCGTTGCCACACAAACCATTGACTAAAGCCATACACGATGGATACCTATTTAGAGGCTATGCTTTCATCTGTGAAAAACACACCATATTTGTCTGACTGCAATACTCGGCTTGTGCAGAACATTCACTTCAGTAGTATTATATCCTACTTTCCCCTACTTGTCAAGACAAAATCCGATTTATGGGTATAATAGTATATGAATTGGGAGGAGCTATGAAACCATTAAAGGAAAAAATCAGTATTACGATAGACAGTGATATCCTTGAGGCAGCAAGAGCGGCAGCAGAAGCAGACGATCGGTCGTTGTCTCAGTATATTAACATGGCGGTTAAAGCTTATTTGAGTAAGCATTATGTTAACGAGAGCAGCGAGGAAAAACAAAGTCACATTCCATAAAGCATGGGCTCTTATTACATGCAAAAGAGTCGATAATAATGGGGCAAGCCCGGCGGCGATCCGTCGGGCTTGCGTATGTGACTCAATTCGGTTGGTTGTTGTCCATGCCGTTCTTTGCGGTATTAACAGAGGAGATCAAGATCCGCTTTATCTCCAGGCAGTCGTTCAATAGCGAACCTGCCTGCTGTTCATCAAGGTAATCCGACTTTTGAAGGATATGAAGCCAATACTCCGTCTCCGCGGTTTCCTTTAAGGCGATTTGAAGCTTTGAGATAAAATCCGCCTTGCTCTGTCCGTACTGCGCCTCGTTAATGTTCGCGCCTATTGAAGTGCCGCTGCGGAGGATCTGTTTTGACAGAACAGTTTCTCGCTTCTCCTTAACAAGATAGCGGTGCAGCTTGACTATGCGCGCGCCGAAATCAATGGATTTTTCAATAAGAATGTTCTCTTTCATACTATCACCTCAAAGAGATTATACAGGAACCAAGGATGTTTTTCAATATTATAATCGCTTTGCCGTGGGCAAAGCTTCCGTAATTATTCATTATTCATTCTTCAGTTTTCAGTATTCATTTAGAAAAGCCATCGCGCAAAGAATAATGAATAATTAATACTGAAGACTGAAAAACGAATAATTCAAAGCGAAAAGCCAACCGCTTGCGCGATCGGCTTTTCGCTTTGTGGCAGGGGCACTAAGATTCTGAACTCCCGCTTCGCAGTTACTTGATCTTAGCCCTGCCTGCGTGTGCGAAGCGTCAGAATTTGCTTCGCAAATTCGGAGTTCATCATTCTAACTCTCACGGCCAATAAAAAGCGGATGCCGATGGCATCCGCTTTTTATTGGCAGGGGCACTAAGATTCGAACTCAGAAGAACGGTTTTGGAGACCGCTATGTTACCATTACATCATGCCCCTTCGTGACAACGAATGGATTATAGCACTCATACGGGCGGTTGTCAAGCACGATTTTCGGCAAATTCGTTGACGGCCGCGCTTTTTGCGTGTACAATCCATTATATGAAGGTCAATGTCGTTATCGTGAATATCGAAAAAGCAGGAGCTCTCCTTGCAAAGCCCGCGCGTTTCTGCTCGAAGCGGAGGCTCGCCTCCTGCGCGCGCATAAAGGACGAAGCGCGCCGTATGCAGGGTTACGCTGCGGAGCTTGCTTTTTCTTACGCTCTGTCCGGCGACGCGCTGCTTCCCCCCGTTTACCGCTATGAGGAGAGCGGCCGCCCCGTTACCGATAAGGGCTTCGTCTCCCTCGCCCACTCGGGCGGGTTCGCGGTATGCGCTCTTTCCTCTTTTCCCGTCGGAGTGGATATCGAAGCGCCGCGGACGATAAGCCAAAGGGCCGTTTCGCGCATACTCTCGGCCGCTGAGCGGGAGGAATTCGCCATCTCGAAGGACGAGAGCTATCCCCTTCGCCGCTTCGTTATGAAGGAGGCCTTTTTTAAGATGACCGGCGCGGGGCTTTCGGGCGGGCTTTCAAGAGTTACGGGCGGCTTCCCGACGGTATTCCTCGACGGAGCGCCCGCAGGCTTCGCTCTCCCCTTCACGGGCGAGGGGTACACGGGCTCCGTCGTCTCCTCCGTCCCCTTCGAGGCGGAGATCATACTCTTCCCTTCTCATTAAATAACAGGCATGAAAAAGGAGCCGGCTTTTGCCGGCTCCTTTTGTGTGTCAGTCAAGCTCTCAGCCCTCGACGGTGCAGTACATGAAGTACTTGTATCCGAGCGGGTTGCAGAAGAAGCCCTTAACGTTCTTGCTGATCATGAAGGTGTCGGTGTAGAAGTACAGCGGGCAGATGCAGCCGGTGGACATGAGCAGATCCTCGGCGCGGTGCATGAGCTGATAACGGACCTCGTTGTCGGTGCAGCTCTTGATCGTCTTGATGAGGACGTCATAGGTCTCTGCCCAGGTGCCGTTCTCGACCTTGATGTCGTAACCGAGATCGGTCAGATCGAGGCTGTAAGCGGCGACGTTGGCGTGAGCGCCCTTGCCGAACTGAACGTCGTTGTTGCCGGAAGCGGTGGTCCACATATCGAGGAAGCAGATGGGATCGTTGTAGTCAGCGAGCCAGCCGTTACGCGCGATGGAGTAATCGCCCTGCTTACGGGTGTTGAGGAAGGTGTTCCACTCCTGGTTCTCGAGCTTCATGGTGATGCCTACGCCGGCAAGCTGAGCCTGGAGGTACTCACCGATGGCCTTGTGGCCCTCGGAGGTGTTGTACAGGTAGTTGAGGGTCGGGAAGTTGGTGAACTTGCCGGAGGCCTCGTCGAAGGCGTAGTACTTCTTGAGGACTTCCTTGGCGGTGTTGAAGTTCGCCTCGAAGGCGTCCTTGGCTACGTTGTAGTAACCGGAGAAGCCGTCGTTATGACCGGCGGTCTTGTAGAACTCGGAACCGTCGGGGTTGGTCATGCCCATCGCAACGAAGGAGGAAGCGGGGACCTGACCGGCCTGACCGATAGCCTCAACGATGTAGTTGCGGTCGAACATGAGGGCGATGGCGTTGCGGATCTCGGCCTTTGCATTCTCGGCTTCAACGCCGGTGAGGCCCAGCTCAGCGGGGAGGATCTCCTCGTTGACGTTCCAGCATACGTAGTAGGTGCCGATCTGGCCGACTACCTTGTACTCATCGGGATACTCCTTCTGGAGGGTAGCCATCTCGTTGGTGGGAACGCCGTCGATGAGCTGCCAGGTGCCGTTCTTGAAGTTGGCGACCATGTTGTTCTCATCATCGGAGAGATAGAACTCGATCTTGTCCATCTTGACCTGGTCGGCGTCGACGTAGTTGGGGTTCTTCTCGATGGTGATGACGCTGTCATGAGTCCATGCGGTCATGGTGTAAGCGCCGTTGGAGACGTAGGTCTTGGGATCGGTAGCCCAGCTCTCGTTGGAGACGACGTCCTCGCGTACGGGGAAGTACACGGGGAAGGCGAGCAGCTCGTCCCAGTAGGAGACGGAGTTGTACAGAGTGACCTCGATGGTCTTCTCGTCGACCGCTTTTGCGTTCAGCTTCGCATCGGGATTGACGGGATTGCCTTCATCATCGGCTGCGCAGACCTCTTCATAACCGTCGACTACCTCGAACATATAGCCGTAGTCAGCGCCAAGAGCGGCAGATGCGGCACGGTTCCAGGCGAATACGAAGTCATTCGCGGTAACGTCCTTGCCGTCGGACCACTTGAGGCCGTCACGGAGGGTGTAGGTGTAGGTCACGGTGCCGTCGGCGTTTTCAACGCCCTTGACGAGTTCCTTGGCGGCGTCGGCAACGATGACCAGCTTGCCGGAGTCATCCTGCGACCACTTTGCGAGGCCGGAGAACAGGTGGCTGATGAGGGTAGCGCCGTCGACCGCGGAGTTGAGGGCCGGGTCGAGGGTGTCGGGCTCGGAGGACAGGCAGACTTTGATGCTGGTAGCACCGGTCTGCTTCTTGGTGCAGGCGGTCGAGATGGCGAGAACCATCAGAACAGCCAGCAGCAGTGCAAGGATTTTCTTCATTTTTTCTATCCTTTCTCTTTATTTATTTTCAAACGCGCGGAAGGCCCGCGCCGATTGAACTTAGTCGATCTCGCCCAGCCTGTGGCAGGCGACGAAGTGCCCGGAGGCGACTTCCTTGAATTCGGGCATGCTCTCGGCGCAGCAGTCGGCTGCGTAGCGGCAGCGCGTGCGGAACGGGCAGCCGGAGGGCGCGTTTAGGGGGCTGGGGATATCGCCGGAGAGCACTATGCGCTTGTTGGCCTTGGCCACGTTCGGATCGGGCTGGGGCACCGCGGACATGAGCGAACGGGTATAGGGGTGCAGGGGATGCTCGTAGATCTCCGCGGCGTCCGCGAGCTCGACCATCTTGCCGAGATACATGACGGCGATGCGGTCGCTTATGTGGCGGACGACGAGGATATCGTGAGCTATGAAGAGATAGGTCAGATCCATCTTCTCCTGCAGCTCGACGAACATATTGATGACCTGCGCCTGGATCGAAACGTCGAGCGCGGAGACGGGCTCGTCGCAGACGATGAACTCAGGCCTTAAGGCAAGCGCCCTCGCGATGCCGATACGCTGGCGCTGACCGCCGGAGAACTCGTGCGCGTACCTCGATGCGTGCTCGCTGTTGAGGCCCACCTGATCCATGAGCTCCAGTATGCGTTCGCGGCGCTCGGCCTTGTTTTTATACATCCTGTGGATATCGAGAGGCTCGCCGATGATATCGGAGACCGTCATCCTGGGGTTTAAGGAGGAGTACGGATCCTGGAAGACCATCGTGGCCTTCCTCCTCAGCATGTTGATATCGGCCTTGCCCTTTATGGGCCTGCCGTTGAACACGACCTCGCCGCCGGTGGGCTTGTAGAGGTGCAGTATCGAACGGCCGACAGTCGTCTTTCCGCAGCCGGATTCGCCGACGAGGCCGAGCGTTTCGCCCTTCTTTATGGCGAAGGATACGTCGTCGACGGCCTTTAAGGGCTTCGTCTGCATGGGGCCGACGTTGATATTGAAGTACTGCTTGAGGTGCTGTACGTCAACGAGGATGCCGTCTTTGTTCATGCTGTTTTCGCTCATGCTTCTTCACCGCCTTCCTTCGAATTCAGGATGGTCCCGTTTTCGATGCCCTCCTTGACGTTCATCCAGCAGGAGGCGAAATGGAATTCATTGATGCGCATGCGTTCGCATTTCTTCTTGATGCAGATCTTCATCGCGTTGTCGCAGCGGGGCGCGAAGGGGCAGCCCTCCGGCATATTCAAAAGGTCGATGGGCGTTCCCGTTATGGGCTTCAGCTTGCTGCCCGCGGTATCTGCCGTCGGTATCGAGCGCATGAGGCCCTTGGTGTATTCGTGCTTGGGATTGTAGAATATCTCCTCCGCCGTGCCCTGCTCGCAGATGGAGCCGGCGTACATGACGATGACCTCGTCGCACATCTGAGCCACGACGCCCAGATCGTGGGTGATCATAATGATCGCCATGCCGAGCTCTTCCTGCAGGGACTTCATGAGCTCCAGTATCTGCGCCTGGATGGTGACGTCCAGCGCGGTGGTGGGCTCGTCGGCTATCAGGATATCCGGCTCGCAGGCCAGCGCCATGGCTATCATGACGCGCTGACGCATACCGCCCGAGAACTCGAACGGATACTGCTTCATGCGCTTCTCGGGCTCGTTGACGTTGACGAGCCTGAGCATCTCGACGGCGCGCTCGCGGGCCTGTTCCTTGGTGCGGTTGGTGTGGAGGAGTATCGCCTCCATCAGCTGATGGCCTATCGTGTAGGTGGGGTTGAGGGAGGTCATCGGATCCTGGAATATGATCGAGACCTTGTTGCCCCTCACGGTCTTCATGACGGTCTCGCCCGCGCCGACGAGCTCCTGCCCGTCAAGCTTTATTGAGCCGGAGACTATCTTGCCCGTGCCGGCGAGTATCTGCATGATGGAGTAAGCGGTGACGGATTTGCCGGAGCCGCTCTCGCCCACTATGCCCAAAACCTTGCCCCTGTCCAGATTGAAGGATACGCCGTTGACGGCCTTGACTTCGCCCGCGGGAGTGAAGAAGGAGGTATGCAGATCGCGTACCTTTAACAGCGGTTCGTTTGCCATAATGCCCATCCTCCTTTCAGTCTCTCAGTTTCGGGTCGAAGGCGTCCCTGAGGCCGTCGCCGAAGAGGTTCAGCGAGAGCACTATGAGGGAGATGACCACGGCGGGGATTATCAGACGGTACGGATACGTGGACTGGCCGTTGATCGCGTCCGAAGCGAGCTGACCCAGCGAGGGCATGGGCGCGTCTACGCCGAGGCCCAGGAATGAGAGGAAGCTCTCCGTGAATATCGCGTTGGGGATCTGCAGCGCAGTGGAGATGATAATGACGCTTATGCTGTTGGGCAGCAGGTGCTTTCTGATTATCCAGCCGCCCTTTGCGCCCGCGGCCCTCGAAGCCAGAACGTATTCCTGCTCTCTGAGGGAGAGCAGCTGGCCCCTTATGAGCCTCGCCATGCTGACCCAGTAGAGTATGCCGAATACTATGAACAGGCTTATGATGTTGCTGCCGATCTTCTCAAGCGCGGTGCCGGCGATCACCTGATCGAAGCCGGACTGCCTCAGAACGGAGGCCAGCAGTATTATCATCAGCATATCGGGCAGGGAGTAGATGATGTCGACTATTCGCATTATGATAAGATCGACCGCTCCTCCGCAGTAGCCCGCGATGGAGCCTATCACCATGCCGATTATGAGGACTATTATGCTCGCGAAGAAGCCGACGGCAAGGGATATCCTCGTGCCGTAGACCGTCCTTATGAAGTAATCGCGGCCGCTCGAATCCGTTCCGAACAGGTGCGGGAACACCTTTTCGCCCGCCTCTATGCGCTTCTGTTCGGTCTCTCCGTACTGGAAGGGCTTGAGGTTAAGATACGTGTTGTCGACCTCCTTGCCGGGAACGACGCCGAGCTGCTGCTCGTAGGTGTAGGGCCAGAAGATGGGGATAAAAATGGAGCTCAGGGTTATGACGATGATGATTATGAGGCTTACCGTCGCGACCTTGTTCTTGAGGAGACGCTTCATGCCGTCCCTGAAGAAGGTCGAAGACTCGCGCATCTGGACCATGTAGGCCTTTTCCTCTTCCGTTGCGGGAATGAAGGAATCAACGTCCACGTGCATGCTGAAAGGCTTCTTTTCCATGAATATCCCCCCTTTACTCCAGATTGATCCTCGGATCGACTATCTTATAAAGGATGTCGCTCACGAGGTTCATTACGACTATCAGCACGGCGAGTATGATCGTCGTGCCCATGAGGAGGGGATAATCACGGCCTGTTATGCTGTTGACGAACGCGCGGCCGATCCCCGGTACCGAGAACACCTTTTCAACGACGAGCGAACCCGTGACGATGTAGGCGAGCATCGGGCCGAAGTAGGTGATGACGGGTATGAGCGAATTCTTGAGAGCGTGACCGAATATGATCTTCGGCCCCGAAACGCCCTTGGCCTTCGCCGTTCTGATATAATCCTGGCCCAAAACGTCGAGCATGGAGGAACGGGTCAGCCTGGTGATGTAGGCCATGGGATAGAGCGAAAGTGTTATTATGGGCAGCACAAGACCCCCCGGCTCGTCTCCGTTGGCCGGGAACAGCCTTATCGTTGTAGTCAGCAGCACCAACAACAGCGATCCCATTATGAACGACGGCATGGAGACGAACGCCGTCGTGATGACCATTATCACCTTATCTATGAATTTGTTCCTGCGGAGCGCGGCTACCGCGCCAAGCACGATGCCGGTTATCGCGGCGATAACGGCGGCGATGACGCCCAGCTTTGCGGAGGTCTTCATGCCGTCGCCGATTATCTCGAGCACCATGCGGCCCCTCTTCTTGATGGAGGGACCGAAATCGAACTTGGTCACGATATCCTTGAGGTACGTGACGTACTGTTCGAGCAGAGGCTTATCCAGACCGTACTTGGCCTCGAGCGCCTTCTGCGCGGCGGGAGAGACCGCCTTCTCGCTGAGGAACGGGCCGCCCGGAACGGCGTGCATTACGAAGAACGTCACCGTTATGACGACCCAAACGGTCAGGATCGCAAGAAGGATCCTCTTGAAGATGTAGAACGCTGTCTTTGAATTCATTAAGCTTTTTACCTTCCTTCCGGGCAGGAATACGGGAAAGCACGTAGGCTTACTCCCATAT
This sequence comes from Clostridiales bacterium, assembly GCA_024698505.1. Classification (GTDB taxonomy): domain Bacteria; phylum Bacillota; class Clostridia; order Christensenellales; family CAG-138; genus UBA3857. The sequence continues at coordinate 35,425 of JAILRE010000001.1, forward strand.
TCAATGCTCCATACGCAACCATTATATCATCAAATATATATCCAGTCAACAATGATTTGTCGGAAATATGGCAGACCCGTGTCTGGGAAGAACGCGCAAGGATCGATTTTAGGCGTGGCATATTATGGATAAAAACTATCGTTTCCCAATCAACTGTACTATTGACAAAAAGAGCATGGCGTCATGGGAAGATCCCTTGCCATGCTTTGTTTTTATAAAAACCGGGATATGTCTCGCAGGAGCGATCCTACTTTCTTGCGTGATCGCGTTCCGCGCCTCTCGCGGCGCCCTCGAAGCACAGCTTCATCGGCATTTCGCTAAAAGCGCTGCACTGCAGCCCTTTATTAACGCTCCATGCCACTCGGCTCGAAAAAAACATTTTTCGGCCACGTGGGCGGCGTTCGCTTTGCTCACTTAAGGCGGGTGTTCCATGGGGAGCACCCGCCTTTCGGAGGGCCTTGCGCGTTTGTTTTCGTTTATTACTTCATAAGCTCTTCCATCTCGTCGAGCAGGTCGCCGAAGAGCTTCAGCGCCTCGTTCACGGGGGCGGCGGTGGTCATGTCGACACCCGCGTACTTGAGTATCGTGATGGGATCGGTGCTGCCGCCGGCGGAGAGGAATTTCTTGTAATCCCTGACTGCGGGCTCGCCCTCCTTGAGTATGCGGTTCGCGATGGCGCAGGCCGCGGAGAAACCCGTTGCGTACTGGAATACGTAGAAATTGTAGAAGAAATGCGGTATGCGCTCCCACTCGCAGGCGATCTCCGGGTCGCTCACGACGGCGTCGCCGAAGTAGAACTTGTTGAGCTCGTAATACTTGTTGCAGAGCGCGTCCGCGGTGAGGCTCTCCCCCGTCTCCGCAAGGCGGTTCATGAACAGCTCAAACTCGGCGAACATCGTCTGGCGGTAGACCGTGCCGCGGAAGCTCTCGAGGAAGTGGTTGATGAGGTACGCCCTCTCGCGCTTGTCGGTCGTGTTGTCGAGCAGGTACCTGACGAGCAGCACCTCGTTGCAGGTGGAGGCGACCTCGGCCACGAATATGACGTAATCCTGCATGCAGACGGGCTGATTCTTCATCGAATAGTAGGTATGGAGCGAATGGCCCATCTCGTGCGCTATGGTGAACATGGAATCGAGGGTGTCCTTCTGGTTGAGGAGCACGTAGGGATGCGGGTCTCCGCAGGAGGAGTATGCGCCGCTCCTCTTGCCCTCGTTCTCGTAGACGTCGATCCAGCGGCTGTTGAAGCCCTCCCTCAGGATATCGAGGTATTCCTCGCCGAGGGGCTTGAGGGCCTTCAATATGATCTCCTTCGCCTCCTCGTAGGGGATCTCCCTGTCGGCGTCGCCCACTATGGGGGTGTACAGATCGTACATGTGGAGCTCGTCCAGGCCCATGAGCTTTTTCCTCAGCTCGGCGTACTTATGCATATAGCCGATATTGGCGTGCACGGCGTCGATCAGGTTGTGATAGACGGAGACGGGGACCTCCGTGCGGTCCAGCGCGGCGTGCAGAGTGGATTCGTATTTCCTTGCGCGCGCCCTGAAAATGAGGCCCTTGACCTGGGAATCGAGGAACGCTGCGGAGGTGTTTTTGAACTGGGCGAAGGTGTGATAAAGGCTTTCGAAAGCGGCCTTCCTCACGTTCCTGTCGGGGTTCTCGAGAAGAGGTATGTAGGAGCCCTGCGTCACCTTCAGCGAGTTGCCCTCGGCGTCCTGTATGTCGGGGAATTTGAGGTCGGCGTTGCGGAAGGCGGAGGCCGTCTCGCCGGGAGCGGAGGTCACCTGGCCGGAGAGGGCGAGTATGCGTTCCTCCGCGTCGGAGAGGGTATGCTCCTTATAGCGGCGGATCTTCGAAATGGGCCTCTCGTAGAGCTTGAGCTCGGGCTTCTTCGCCATGAAATCGGCGATCGTCTCGTCGGGAATGGCGATTATCTCGGGCGTCGCGAAGGAGCTCGCGGAGCCGAGGGCCACGTAAAGGTTCATTATTTTGCCCTTCATGCCCTGATAGAAGGAGTTGCCGGTATCCTCGTCGGCCTTGCGCATGGCGTAATTGCCGAGCCTTTCGACCTTGACGGAGATCTCGTCCTCGAGCTTGAAATAGTCATAGAGGGTATCGGGGGACTCGCCCAGTTTTCCGCGGAAGGCGGCTATCCTTTCGGGATAAGCCTTGGCCTTTTCAAGGGCCTCCTCCCAAAGAGCGTCTGTCGCGAAAAGATCCTCGGTCGCCCAGGTATACTGCTTTTCGACCTCGGAACGCTTGGGGATGCGCTTTTGCTGTGCCATAATTGGTTTCCTCCTGTATTCTGTCGGGCAGCTCTGCCCCTTTTTACATTCGGATTGTACCATGAAACCGCAAAAAAGTACAGAGAAATACACAAATCAAAGCAAAAGTTCCCAGGAACCCTTTGTCGCAGATCATCCCTCATCCGTTGACGATTATTATTTTTAGCAGTAGAATAATATCAGATAACTTGAAAGGAGTGCTGTTATGTGACACAGGTTAAAGGTTATGATACTTCTCTCCGCTTGCACGCCACCGAAAATCAATCCACATTTAATGCCATCTTGACCGATTCATGGCACAAGAGGAACAGGATGAATAGACACAGCGTAATTAAACGGTGTTTCGTTTTTCTGTTTGTTTTGGCATTTGTTTCGATCTGCGCGTGCAGCAAGCCGACAATCAGCGCACAAGCAACTCCCGTACCAGAGAAGCAGTCGGACCCGACGGAAGCTCCGGCCGGGACGGCAGAAGCGGCTTCCGAACCTACCGATACCCCCGCGCCTTCAGAGAAGGCGACGGAAGCTCCCGTTGTTACGGAGGCGCCCTCCGAGGAGCCAACGGGCGAGGAGGACAACTGGAAGCTTGAAGGCAGTGAAGCGAGCTGCCGCGATTATCTCGAGGCGGCGGCAAGGGCTGTGCTTTCGGGGACTGCTTATGCCGCGGACGTCAAGCTCTGCTCTCCCTGCCTTTATCTGCGCCGCACGGAGGGCCCCTCGGGGGACAGCTGGACCGCTTACGGCGAATATGAGTTTTATTCGAGGAAAAGCGCCGAAGCGCCGTACCTATACGAATTCCGATATAAGGTGAACGATCCCGTAAAGAGCTTCCCTGCTGAACTGGAGAAGGATTCTTTGGATCGGATCGCGCAATACACGAAGGAGTATCTGCATATGGACGTGGCCGAAACGGAGGATCGGGAGCTTCCTTCCGACAGGTACATGCCCGCAGAGGCGTTCACCGGGGAAGACTGGATGCTGATAAGCTCGCAGGATCCCGCCATGAACAGGTACGTGCACGCGATCTGGCGCACCGACGACGGCGAGAATTACCATGAGTTCGGCCACAACAACGAATGGCCGGGCTATGTCACCGGGGCCTGCATAGTTTCGGGCTCCACGGGCTTTATCTGTCAGGAGGATCCCTACACAAGCGATCTCGCCGTGGGATTCAAGGTTTTCGGCACCTTTGACGGAGGCGAGACCTGGCAGGAGCTCGGGCTGGAGCTTCCCGAAAAGTATCGCGGCTTCACCTATGCCGAGGCTTTCTTCCCCTATTTCGAGGGCGAACGCGGCATTGTTTTCGTGTCTGTTCATCTTGACGAATGGGGCGAATACGGAAGGAACCTCACCCGCTGCTTCATAACGGAGGACGGCGGACACACCTGGGCCTTCAAGGATTGACCGAACGGCAAAATGGACGGCCATTACCCCGGCCGTCTTTTTTTGCGCTCGCTATCCGTTCGCCTCCTCCCCTCCCGCACGCTCGCGCATTTCGGCGAGTATCCGCTTTTCGAGGCGGGACACCTGCACCTGGGAGAGGCCGAGCCTCTTTGCCGTCTCCTTCTGAGTGAGATCGAGAAAGAACCGCAGCCTTATAAGGCTCCTTTCGCGCGGGCAAAGGGGCCGCATGAGCTCGGACAGCAGCGCCCTGTCGCAGGCCGTCTGCTCCATTGCGGAGGGATCCTTCAGGGTGTCCGCTATCGTTTTCGCGCCGTCCTCCCCCGATACGGGCTCGCAGAGCGAAATACAGGGCGCGGCGGCCTCCAGAGCTATCGCTATCTCCGCGGGCTTCACGCCCAGCTCCTTGGCCAGTTCGCTCGCCCTCGGCGGCTCCTCTCCCCTCCTTTCGGCTTCCATCGTAAGGCGTTTTATCGAGAGCGCGAGCTCCTTGTACCGCCTGCTGACCTTTATAACGCCCCCGTCCCTGAGCGATCGTTTTATCTCGCCCGAGATCATGGGCACGGCGTAGGTCGAGAAGCGCGTGCCGAACGCGGGATCGAAATTGACTATCGCCTTCACGAGCCCGACGGAGCCCGTCTGAACGAGATCGTCGTACTCCGCGCCCCTTCCGCGGAACCTCAGCGCGACCGATCTCACGAGGGCGAGGTTCCGGCGGGTCAGCTCGTCAAGGGCCTCCCCGCTGCCCCTTCGGCACTCGGCAATCAGAACGTCCGTCTCCCTTTCCGAAAGGCCGCGCTCAGCCATCTTTGCCGATGCGCTTGCGCATTATAACGGTCGTCCCCCGCCCCTTTTCGGAGAGCACGTCCACCGAATCCATGAACGCCTCCATGACGGAGAAGCCCATGCCCGAGCGTTCGGCCTCCGGCATGGATGTGTAGAACGGGCGGCGCGCAAGCTCGATATCCTCTATGCCCCGCCCCTCGTCGCGGACGGTGACTGTGAGAAGGTCGCCCTCGGCGCAAAGCTCCATGAACACCGTGCCGCCGTTTTGCCCGTAGCCGTGGATGACCGCGTTCGTGACAGCCTCGGAGACCGCCGTGCGGACGTCGGAAAGCTCCTCGACCGTGGGATCGAAGAGCATGCAGAACTGCGCCGCGACGCCCCTTGCAAGCGCCTCGTTTCTTGTGAGCGCGGGAAAGCTCGTTTTGAGGATGTTTTTCATCGGCTGCTCCTTTTCGTGCAAAGCGTGTAAACGCCGGACATTCGCAGTATCTTTTCGACCTGTTTGGGGGCGTTGAGAACGTCCATGCCGCCGCCCCTTTTCTTGAGCCTGCGGTACCGCCCCAGGAGCACCCCTATGCCGGAGCTGTCCATGAAAGTGACGCCTCCCATATCGAACTCCATCCTGCGGACGCTCTCGTCGTCGAGCTCGCTCTCGAGCCTCTCCCTCACGCCGTCCGCCGCGTTCTGGTCGAGCTCGCCCTTCATAACCACCAACAGCTTGTCCCCCTGTTTTTTTACGGTCAGCCTCATGGCAAGGTCTCCTTTTGTTTATTCGATCGGTTATTCGCTGCGGAGGGCTTTATCTCCTGCCGCGAAAAAACGCTTGTTTTGCCGATTGCTTTATTTCGCCGTTTGAGTTATATTATTGACAAAACCTGCGGGAGGTATGCGAAAATGTACGAACTTCACGACGGGAAAGGCCGCGCAGCCGTAATAGGCTCGGGCGCCTCGGCCCTGCTCGGCGCAGCATGCCGCGAGTGCGCGCCGGGGATCAGGGCCGCGCTCATAACGGACGGGGGCGTCCCGGGGGAGCATATCGAAAAAGCCGCCGAAGAGCTCGAAGCGGCGGGCTTTGCCGTGTTCACGTTCGTCATCCCCCGCGGGGAGGAAAACAAGAACCTCGCCTCGCTCGAAGCGATATGGGGCTTCCTGTACGATAAAGGCTTTACGCGGACGGACGCGGTCGTAGGCCTCGGCGGAGGCATGGTCGGCGATACGGCGGGCTTCGCTGCGGCGGTCTATAAAAGGGGGCTGCCCTTCGTTTCCGTCCCGACGACGATAATCTCCCAGACGGACAGCGCGTACGGCGGCAAGACGGGCGTCGATTTCAGAGAGGGCAAGAACCTCATCGGCGCTTTCAGCCGTCCCGCCGCGATAATCTGCGACACGGACTTTCTCGCGACGCTCCCCGAAGAGGAGCGCGTCTCGGGGCTGGGCGAGGTCATAAAATACGGCGCGATAGCCGAGCCCTCCATTTTGGAGAACGTCGCCCGCGATCTGCCCTCCGACGAGACGGTCTTCGCCTGCGCGAAGATAAAGCAGAGCTTCGTGCTTGCGGATCCCTTCGACATGGGCGAGAGGCGCGTTTTGAATTTCGGGCATACCTTCGGGCACGCCTTCGAGGAGGCTTCGGGCTTCCGTCTTCCCCACGGGCGGGCGGTGGCTCTCGGCATGCTCGCGGCGATCCGCCTCGGCGAAAGGCTCGGCGTGACCGAAAGCGGCGTTTACGAGGCCGTTGAAAGCGCCTGCGAAAGGGCGGGCCTCGGCGCCCGTTGGGAGGCGCTCACAGCGGACGCTCTGCCCCTTCTTCCGCTCGACAAGAAATCCGACGGCGCGTCGCTGGACTTCGTGCTCCTCGAAAGGCTCGGAAGGCCAGTTAGGCGAAGGCTTCCGTTCGAACTGATCGCCCGCCTGATGGGCTGACGGCTCATACCTTATAATAAATCAACGGACTGCATGGAAGCGGTCCGTTTTCGAAACCCCGTCACCCGCCCTTTACCTCTTATTTACACCGATTTTACTTGACTGCGGGCGGCGGCGCATATATAATATGTATCGTAAAAAACGCAAGAGGCGAGCACAGCCCTCGGAAGGAGGCGACCGAATGAAAAAGATAGTTCATAAATCCAACGCGCCGCTCTACACCGCGGCGATCGTCTGGCTCGTTTACGCGCTCCTGTTCCCGCTCTACCGCGTGCATCATTTCCTGATAGCCGCAGCGCTGGCCGCGGCCGCGGGGCTCATTGCGAAGGCCGTCAGCAAGGATCGGGTCGAGGAAGTTCCCGAAGAGCCCAAGCCCGAGCCCGAGACCACCGGCAACGAGGAGCTTGACAGGATGCTCAAGGACGGCAGGCTCGCGATCGAGGAGATGAAGCGTCTTGACGACAACATCGCCGACGAGAAGATCAGCGCCGACATAGTCAAGCTCGAGAGGACGAGCGCGAAGATCTTCGAGCAGGTGAGGATGGATCCCAAGAAGCTCCCGCAGATCCGCAAGTTCATGAACTACTACCTCCCCACCACGCTGAAGCTTTTGAACGCCTACGACCGCATGGATCAGCAGGGCGTCGAGGGCGTCAACATCAACTCCACCAAGGAGGGCGTCGAGGGCATCATGGACAGCATAGTCGCCGCGTTCGACAGGCAGCTGGACAGCCTCTTCGGCGATCAGGCGCTCGATATCTCCACCGATATCACCGTGCTTGAAAACATGATGGCAAGGGAAGGCCTGAGCGACGATCCCATCCATACGTATCAAAACGAGGGCAAAGTCCCCGTTAAAAAGCCCTCCCTCGCCGAAAAGGACGAGATAAGGCTCGAGACCTACTGAAAGCAATTCAATTTCACACAAGAAAGGAAGCAAATACCATGGCAGACGAAGTAAAGAACGACAAGATCCCCGAAATGGAGATCCCCACCCTTACGCTCACTCCCGACGAGCCCGAGCCCGAAGAGGAGGCCGAGAAGGAGGAGCAGCAGATCCAGCCCGTTGAAATGGACGAGAAGCTCCTTACCGAGGCGGAGCGCAAGGTAGTCGAGGATTTCGCCAAGCAGATCGATATCCGCGATACCAACATGGTGCTCCAGTACGGCGCCGCCGCGCAGAAGAACGTGGCGAGCTTTTCCGAGAACGCCCTCAGCTCCGTCAGGAGCAAGGATCTGGGCGAGATCGGCGAGGATCTCAGCAAGCTCGTCGTCGAGCTCAAGGGCTTCGGCCCCGAGGAGAAAAAAGGCATCCTCGGCCTCTTCAAGAAGAGCGCGAGCAAGCTCGAGATCATGAAGACCCAGTACTCCAAGGTGGAGGCGAACGTCGACAAGATCGCCCAGAACCTCGAAAACCATCAGGTAACGCTGATGAAGGACGTTGCGATGTTCGACCAGATGTACGACCTCAACCTCAAATACTACAAGGAGCTGACGATGTACATACTCGCCGGCAAGAAGCGTCTTGACGAGGTCAAGGCGAACGAGCTGGAGCAGCTTCGCATCAAGGCCGACGAGAGCGGCCTTGCCGAGGACGCGCAGGCCTACAACGACTTTGCGAACCTCTGCACCAGGTTCGAGAAGAAGATCCACGATCTCGAGCTCACCCGCATGGTATCCATCCAGATGGGCCCGCAGACCCGTCTCCTTCAGAACAACGACACGCTGATGATCGAAAAGATCCAGTCCTCGCTCGTCAACACCATCCCCCTCTGGAAGAGCCAGATGGTGCTCGCTCTCGGTATGGAGCATGCGAACCAGGCTACCGCCGCGCAGAACGCCGTCACCGAGATGACGAACCAGCTCCTGAAGCAGAACGCCGACAAGCTTAAGCTCGGCACCATCGCCACAGCCAAGGAGTCCGAGCGCGCGATCGTCGACATCGAGACCCTGCAGCACACCAATCAGCAGCTCATCTCCACCCTTGACGAGGTGCTTGCCATCCAGCGCGATGGCGCGGAGAAGCGCAAGGCCGCCGAGGCGGAGCTCGGCCGCATAGAGGGCGAGCTCAAGCAGAAGCTGCTGGAGCTGAAGGCGTAACCATTACCCGCATCATTTGCGGGCGTTTCCCCTCCCCTTCCGAAAGGAGGTATTGCTATGAAGAAGATATTCGGGAATCGAGCGGTCGCATGGATCGTGCTCATACTTGTCGTCGCGGGGTCGGTCGCTCTGGGCCTTTACCGCAAGGACTATTTCGAGTCCAAGAAGCAGACGAAGCTCCTTGACGTCAAGTATTACACCTGGGTCTGCGACGATGCGTCGATCCTTTCGGAGGAGACCGAAAACGCCGTCAAGAGCTATGATACCTCGTGGAACTCCAAGCATGAGGCCGTCGTCGCGGTCGCCACTCTCCCCCGCCTCAACCGCTGGGAGATAAGCGATTACGCGGAGGCCCTGGGCGAAAAGTGGAAGCTCGGCTCGAACGATATGCTCCTGCTCCTCGTGAAGGACAGCGACTGGTACGTTTCCTACGGGCAGAAGGTATCCAAGAGGATCACCTCCGATTGGGAGAAGAAGTTCAAGAGCGCAGTTGAAGAGCCCTTCTTCACCGGGAACGCGGACGCCGCCGTGACCGCCTTCATGAAGGCAGCGGACGAGTTCTATTCCTCCGTCGATCTTTCGGGCTATCAAAGCAGCAGCAGCTTCACGGACGTATTCCCCATAGGCGATTTCACGGACAGCTGCCGCGGCATGTCGGCCATCAAGATCATAGTCATAATATTCGTTGTGATAATCGTGATCAAGGCCATCTCCAAGGGCGGCGTCAAAAGGATGGAAGCTCCCACCAGGCGCACCACGATATTCCCCGTGTTCATCCCCCCCATCGTGGGCGGTATGAGGAGCACGAGGACCTCCGGCTCCGGCCAAAGCCGTTCCCCGGGCTCCGGGCGCGCCGGCTTCGGCGGCTCCGCAAGGGGCGGCTTCAGCGGCCCCAAGACGGGCTTCGGAGGCTCCTCCCGCGGAGGCTTCGGCAAGGGCGGCTTCGGAAGCGGCAGAAGGTGAGCGCCGCGTGAAAAGGGCCGAAGGCCTCGGCCCGGACGAATGAATGCAATACAATACCAAAGGGCTCCCTTGGGTGCATTCACTTAAGGAGATGCAGGTTTTCAGCCTGTAGAAACCCAATGAATACAATAAGATCCGGGGACAGCGATATCCTCGGATCTTTCTTTCGCTTTATTATATCGTTTCTTTTTCAGGCTCCGGCCGTCAGGCCGCGCTGTTGAGCCAGGCGTTCGCGACGAAGCTTCCGTCATCCCGAAGCTCGACTTCAACGAGCGTCCATCCCACGAGCCAGCCCTCATAGCCGGGATACAGCATCCCGTCTTCATAGGTGGGGCCGTAATCGAACAGATAGGAGAACAGGAGCATGTCGCGGAAGCGGAAGCCGATTAGGACGTTATACGAATCCTCGTAATCATCGTTCGTTTCCGTGCCGACGCAGCGAACGTCATAGCAGCAGAACGGAGAATCCTCCGTAAGGCTCCCGCGGTAGTATTCGGCAAGCTTCTCGCCGTAAACCGCCGCTGCCGCCGCCTTGTACTCGTCCGATCCGATCTCGGCCTCACAGCCGCGCGCCCGGATCTCGTCGGCCGTGACCGTGATCTCGGCTTTACGGAACTCCTCCTGCTTTTCGCCTGTTGCATCAGGATCGAACCTTGCATTGAGCCGGTCCCGGGCTCCCTCCGCGAGCTCGGCGTATACGCTTTCGGCGTCGGCCTTATAACTGCCCTCTCCGTCCTTTTCGACCGTTACGACGAGCACCTCTTCCTCATAGGTGACGCACGGGAAGCGCACCTCGGCGAAATGCTCGGAAAGCTTGACCGTCGCCCCGTCCTTATCGAATTTCTGACCGTGTACTTCTTCGATCTTTTCGGCGATCGCCCATGCCGCCTCTGTGATCGCGGGATCTGCCGCGGGCGCCTCCGTCGGCGCCTCCGTGGGAGCTGCGGTGGGCGCTTCCGTCGGCGCTTCCGCCTGCTGCTCGGTCGGCGCGGGGGAGTTGTCGACGGGCACATCGGGCTTATTGCAAGCGGCAAAGGCCGTTATAAGCATTACTGCAATCAGCAACAAGGTTATTGTTTTAATTACTGAGTTTTTCATGACAGCCTCCTGTGGTGCGTAAGATCCTGTTTCAGTTCCCGCTTTCGGCGGACTCGCCCAGATGCGAAACGTATTCCGTACGCAGATTCGGCTTCGTGATGTATACGCCGTCCTGCATATTGCTCATGACATAAAGTGTTCCATCGGAGTCCACAAACATAGATCCGTGCGGATAGCTTTCTCGGTTGTTCCTGAGATCGACTACTGTTGCGCCTATTAATTCGCCTTCATAGTTATAAACCCGATAGCTGTACTCAGACTCGGGTTTGGGAACCCCGTTGCGATACTCACATATCATTAGATAAACCCTGCTTTTCCCGACACGCAGACCATTCGGCAGCGTATTTTCGCCATTATAAATGACGATCTCCTTGCCCTCATAGGTTACATAGTTACCTTCCAGATCACGAACGCGTCCCACAATGCCGCGGCGATCATGATCGTTCCGTCCTCCGAAAGCGTCATCTTGATCCCGGGTTCCCATAGATCGTTTTTATCGATCGGTATTTCAAGCTCCGAAAGGATCGCTCCGGAAGGTGCGACCTTAATGATCCCGTCCATTACATCCATCTTCCAGAAATAATAGTTGCCCTCGAGGTCGATACCCATCGGCTCATATCCGCCGCCGTCAAATGTAAATTCGGCTCCGGACTGCAGCGTCACCTTGGTCCACTTGCCGTAATAGTCCTCAACGACCTTACAGATAAGATCGGTCTTCTTCCATTCGTCATATCCCGCATTGTCAGACGTCCTTTTTGCGCCGCAGTAAACCGCGGAAGCTGCTCCGCCCCTCGAGGCTTCTATCTCGCCGGAGCCGTCATTTAGCTCATAGTATGAATAGAATATGGTATAGACCTTGTCTATCTCTTCGGACTCGCCGCCCACCAGCTTTGGCAGCCTCTCGGTCTGCAGAAAACGGCATTCCCAGAAATCCTCGTTATCGGGAAGCTTTACTATTTTCAAAAGCTCGCCCGTATTAATATCATAGATGCCTTCAAGCGTAAACAAAATGCCGTCCGAAAGCGCCGCGAGCCTGTCGCCCGGATGCCAGATAGTTTTGCGGCTGAGCAGTGTATTGTCTTCTCCATACACAAACAGGCCCCTGATGGGGAACTCTCCCATATCGCAGATAACCTTCGTATCGCCGTCGACCGCCCAGAGCAGCGGTCCCCATGCGCAGAGATCATCCGGGCTATCATTTATATAGAGCACTTCATCATCTGCCGCATCATCCGGGAGAGGACCGTCATCGGCTTTATACGGTCTGAGCCTGAGTATCTCCTCGGCGCGTTCCTCAAACGACAGAATAACGGGCTCCGGAACAGGAGTCGCCGTGGTAGCGGGGGAAGGCGCGGCTGTCGGTTCCTCGGTGGGAGCTTCCGTCGGAGCTTCGGCCTGCTGCTCGGTCGGAGCCGGGGAATTGTCGACGGGCGCCTCAGGCGTCTTGCACGCGGCAAAGGCCGTTATAAGCATTGCCGCAATCAGCAGCAAGGTTATTGTTTTAATTACTGAGTTTTTCATGACAGCCTCCATACTATTTCATGTTCACATTTCTAAATGATCCTCTTTGTATAGAACGTTCCGGCACGGCCGTCGGTTCCGTAAAATCTTTATTTATTTCATTAAATCATATTATAAACGCCCCGTTCGCGGCCGTCAATGCAGCCTTCCCCCGGTGTGCATGAAGCGATCCCTTTTTCATTTATTCCTCCTTATTGTTTTGCAGTTTCCGTCGGGACGGCTTCTCGGGCTCGTGATCACGCCTCCTTTTCCGGCGATAACGCGATCCTGCGCCGATGCTCTTTTTCGTCCCTCTATATATACAACACTCGAAACCGCCCGATATGGACAAGAAAAATAAAATATATCATTTGCCCTTGCGCTGACTTGGATGCTTACAGGCGTGAACAGTCCCCGTTGGTGTGGTTTGCACCGAAAACCATTGGTACAACAAAAGGAATCGCCCTCGTTGGTGCGGTTCCCATTGGTTCGACTTGGTGCACATCAGCTTGCTTTCAATCCGTCCCCTCGGCCGCGGGGAGCGCGTCGGGCTTATCCAGAACCCGTTTGAAGAAGCCGATCTGGAAGGGCACTGAGACAATGAACGTCAGAAGATCGGCGGCGGGCTGAGTCATCTGCACTCCGGCAAGGCCTATGAGCCGCGGCAGAAGGAGTATTATCGGAACGAAGAATATCCCCTGGCGGCAGGATGCGAGTATCGAAGCCGCAAGACTGAAGCCGAGGCATTGATAGAGCTGATTCACAAAAGTGGAATAGGCCATGAGCGGCATCACCGCGCAGGCGAATTTCAGGGCGAGGGCGCCTATCTCGACGACCTTGGGATCGTCCCTGAACCAATGCATGACGGCCTCCGTATTGAAGCCTATCGCGGCGGCGGCTGCGACGGCTATGACCGTCCCCACGGCTGTGGAGAACCGGAACGCCCGCTTTACCCTCGAATAAATGCCCGCGCCGTAGTTGTAGCCCGCCACGGGCTGAAAGCCCTGGCCTATGCCTATCATTATCGAGCGGACGAGCATGTAGACCTTGTTGGAGATAGTGACGGCGGCCACCGCGGCGTCCGCGTCCGCGCCGGCCCAATGCGCCGCGCCGTGATTGAGCAGCGCCGAGGCGACGCTTGCCATGCCCTGGCGGCAGATGGTCGGGAAGCCTATCCTGAGAAGGCGCCAGTAGACGGCGATATCCTTCGAGACGGCTCCCGCGCGGAGCTTTATTATGCTCCTGCCCGAGCGGAATATGACGAGCAGTATAACGAGGCTCACGCCCTGGCTTATGACAGTGGCGAGGGCCGCGCCGGCTATGCCCATTTTGAAGGTGTAGATGAAGAGCGGATCGAGCCCGATATTCACAACGCCGCCCGCGCAGAGGCCTATCATGGAAAGGTTGGCCTCCCCCTCCGCCTTCAGTATCGCGTTGAGCACGAACGAGGCGCACATCACAGGCGCGCCTATGAGGATTATCCTCGTGTAATCGCAGGCGTAGGGCAGTATCGTTTCCGTCGCTCCGAGCAGGCGCATGAGGGGCGCGAGCGTCAGAAGGCCGCCCGCCATGAGCATGAAGCCCAGTATTATCGCGCCGACGGACGCGCTCGCGGCGTACATCTCGGCCTCTTCGTCCTTCTTTTCGCCGAGGCGCCTTGAAACGAGGCTGGAACAGCCCATGCTGATCCCGAAGCCGAACGCCTGGATTATCGCCTGAAGCGCAAAAGCCACACCGACAGCCGCCGAAGCGCTCGTGTCGATGTGGGAGACGAAATAGGTATCCGCCGTGTTATAGATCACAGTGATGAGCTGGCTTACGGTGGTCGGTATCGCGAGCGAGGCGACGAGCCTCGGTATCGCGGTGCCGGTCATCCTTTTATGCTGCTCGGCGCTTGAAATAGCCATAGTAAGTATTATTCCGAAAAAAAGCGGGGAGTTCCGCCCCCCGCAAATATCATCAGCCCAAAGCGAATATCAGAGCGACCAGGCGGTATATCCAGTTGGCCGCCGCGCCCGCGGCAAGCCCGCCGACGGTGTGGCTGAGTATCGCCTTGCCCGTCAGGTACTTGAAGCCGAGGCTGTCCATCATGGAGACGTGGGTGGAGAGATAGCCGCTCCAGCACATGCACATAGCCGTGAATACCGCGACGTCGTGCGCGTTGGCGAGGCCGTTTTCGAGCAGAGCGGGGACCATGCCCATCGCCGCGCCCGCGGAGCCGAGGGCCGTAATGGGGACCGCTACCGCGCCGGAGGACGCGAACCCGAAAAGGGGCTTCAATATGAAATTGATCTTATCCGCTATCTTGGGGAGCAGGCCGATGCCCTCGTAGGCGGCGCCGGTGAAGGTCTCGGTGGAGCTTGTGAGCATCATGACGAGCGTGCAGATTATTACCACGCCGGGGATTATGCCGAGGCCCAGCGTAACGCCGCTCTTGCCGCCCTCCAGAAGGGCGTTCATGGTCCTCATGCCGAGGTTCTGCTCCTTCTTGCGAAGCTCGTCCGGCTTGGGAAGATCCTTCTCCTCAACGGCGGGCGCATCCTTGCCGAAGAGCTTTTTCGTGAAGCCGAGCATTATCCTCGTGCTGACGACGGAGCCGATTATGGCGGAGAGGTTGCCGACGAGTATCGCGGGCATGAGGTTCGTTTTGGCGACGCCCTCCTGACCGAGCATGAAGGTCGTGACAATGAGGCCCATGCCGAAGGCGGTGCCGATGTTCGTCAGCGCGGGGAGCTGGTACCTTTTGAAGAAGAGCCTGAAGCCCTTGTCGTCCGCAAGGGAGAGTATGGCGGGATTATCCGAAAGATAGGTCGTTACAACGCCGAGGGAAGCCGCGCCGGGAAGATCGTAAAGGGGCTTCATGAGGGGCGAGAGTATCTTGTTGAGAAGATCGACCACGCCGAACTCCGTGAAGAGCGCGGAAAGCGCCCCCATCAGCACGGCGATAGCCATTATATACAGGCATGTATCGACGAGCAGCCTGTGCGCCGTGTTCATGAGGGTGCTGAACATATTCGAAAGCCCCATGGGTATTGCGAACAGGGCGAATACACCCACCACGAGAACGAGGCAGATGAGCGCCGACAGCCACAGAGGCATATGCTTTTTTTGCCTTGCGGGCTTAAACTTTTCCATATTCATGGTCGGAAACGATACCCCTTGAAAAACTTGATTTCGACAAAAAAGACGGTTTTTCCGTCTCTATGAATAATACAACAAAGGGGCTTGCAATAAAAGCGAATGTTTGTTATAATAAACATGAGAATTTTTCATGTTAGGAGGGGCTTGCATGAGCAGGATAACGAACCCGGCGAAGTACTTCGTGCTTAACGCCGTTGCCGAAACGGGTTCGCTCACCGCCGCGGCGGACAAGCTCGGCTACACGCAGTCGGGCGTCAGCCACATAATAGCCGATCTGGAAGCCGAATGCGGGTTCCCTCTCGTTCTGCGCGCAAAAACGGGGTCCTCCCTCACCAAGGACGGCGAGAAGCTGCTCGAGCCCGTGCGTCAGCTCATGCGCGCGGAGGAGCAGCTTTCGGCCTTTATCGACGAAACGAACGGCCTGCGTTCCGGCGTTGTGAGGGTGGGCATGTTTTCGAGCGTCGCCGTGCATTGGGCGCCCGAAATGATAAAGAGCTTTTCCGCCATATACCCCAACATAAAGATAGAGCTCTTCTCCGGCCTGTATCAGGAGATAGAGAACATGGTAATAGACGAAAGGCTCGACTGCGGCTTCCTCACCAAGATGACGAAGCGCGACCTGGTATTCCGCGAGCTCGCGCGGGACAGGCTGCTCGCCGTCGTTCCCCGGGGGCGGTATCCTGCGGGGCTCAAAAAACTGCCCGCCGCCATGATAGGCAGCGAGGATTTCATAATCCCCGGCGAGGGCTCGAATTACGACATAGGCGAGATCTTCCGCGCCTGCCGCGTGACGCCCCGCGTGAAGTACGCCCTTTCGGACGACTACGCCGCTCTTTCGATGGTCGAAAAGGGCCTCGGCATAACGATACTGCCCGAGCTCGTGCTTAAGGGGAGATCGGACAATGTCGCCGTGATGGAGCTCGATCCCCCGTTTACGAGGACGATAGGCATAGTCTCCCGCCCGGGAAAGGACAGCTCCCCCGCCGCGAGGGCGTTCATAGAGTTCGTGAAGGACAGGTTCCGCTGACGCGTTTTTTCGGCGCGTGCGCGGTTTTTGCGGAAGTTTCGGCTTTATTTCGGGGCTTCGGCATGATATAATAGGTTGAATGGGTATCGGCTTTTTCGAAAGGAGTTTTTTATGAAGCGGATGACAGCTTTACTGCTCGCGGTACTTGCCGCGCTGACCATCCCCGCCGCTGCGGCGGCAAGGGGGCTTTCGTCCGTTTCGGTCTCCCCCTCTCCGGGGAGCTTCATAACGCTCACCTATCAGCCGAGCTCCCATTATTCCTCGAGCGTCTACTATTCGAATATCCGCGAGGTCGTGCTCTCCGGCAATCAGAGGCTCGATCTCGTCAACGCCGCGCTCTCGCAGGTGGGCTATCACGAGGGGAACAGCTTCAGCCAGCTCACGGGAAGCAACTCCTCCGGCTCCATGAACTACACCGAATACGGCTACTGGTACGGCAGGAGCGTGCTCGGGCACGATACCGGCTTCTTCTACGAGTGGTGCGCCATGTTCACCGCCTGGTCCGCAAGGCAGGCAAGGATACCGACCTCGGTGATAAACAACGCCTCGTACGCGCACGCAGGCTCAAACCCCTTCTACTTCAACATGACCTATCACAGGAGCGGGACCTACGTCCCCAAGCCGGGCGATCTGATATTCTACGACTGGGCGTTCAACAACAAACAGTGGGATCACGTGGGGATAGTCGCCTTCGTTGAAAACGGCAGGGTGCACACCGTGGAGGGGAACGCCTCCGATCAGGTGCTCATGCGCGACATCTCCATCAACAATTACGAGATACAGGGCTACGGCGAGCCCGCCTACACGAACGCGGACGCCTCGGCCCTCGACGTTTCCAAATACACCGCCCCCTCGGGGAGCATATCCGTAGGCTCCTCCGGCAGCGGCGTGAGATGGCTGCAGGCGGCGCTGCTGCATCTTGGCTATCCCACCCCCGTGGACGGGAATTTCGGCTACAACACCCAGCGTCAGCTGAAGAGGTTCCAGAGCTTCTGCGGGCTCGCTTCGGACGGCGTCTGCGGGCAGAACACCGTTAACGCGATAAAAGCAAGGCTCAAAGCGGGCTCCGGCAATTCGGCGGATCCCTCCACATATCCCGTCCCCACGCGCACGCTCAGGCAGGGCTGCACGGGCAGCGACGTAAAATGGCTCCAGGCCGCGCTGAAGAAGCTCGGCGCGGACATCACGATAGACGGCAATTTCGGCCCCGCAACGAGGGAAAAGGTCGTCTGGGCGCAGAACAGGCTCGGCCTCTCGAAGGACGGCGTCTGCGGCCCCGCAACGAGGAGCAGGCTGATAAAGGCCACCGGCTCGCAGCAGGAGCCGACGGGCGGATCGGGCGCGGATCCCTCGGGATATCCCGTGCCGACGAGGACGCTCAAACAGACCATGTCGGGGGACGACGTGAAGTGGCTCCAGGCCGCGCTGAGAAAGTACGGCTTTACGATGAGCATAACGGGCTATTTCGGCACTAACACCAGGGCGAACCTCGTCAAATTCCAGCAGCGCGAGGGCCTTGAGGCCGACGGCGTATGCGGCGTCAACACGCTTAAAAAGCTGAAGGAATTCCTTAAAATAGGCGCCTCCCCGCAGGGCCCGGGCTATCCCGAGCCCGCAAGGGTGCTGAAAGAGGGCTGCACGGGCGGCGACGTGAAGTGGCTGCAGACGGCCCTGAAGCGGCTGGGCTATGCCGTGACCGTCGACGGAGTATTCGGCTCCGGCACGGAGGCGCAGCTTATCGCCTTCCAGCGGGCGGCGGGCATTGCCGCGGACGGCATCTGCGGAAGCGAGACCAGAAAGACGATCAAGAGCAGGCTCGGCTGGTAAAAAGATACGTCATCGAAGGGGGGAACGAGCATGACGAAAACGGCCTTTATCAAGCGCGCGTTTTCCGTCGTCCTTGCGCTCGTAACGGCGCTCGGGCTCGCTTTCCCCGTGCTTTCGAGCCCGGGAGGGGCTTCCTCCTCCTACACGCCGTCGGCAAAATACGCCTCGTCCGTCTACTGGCAGAACCTTCGCGAGCTGAACCTTACCGGCGATCCGAGGCTGGATCTCGTCAATACCGCGCTGACGCAGCTCGGCTATCACGAGGGGAACTCCGTGAACGATCTTGCCGGCGGCAACGTGAACGGGTACCTCGATTTCACCGAGTACGGCCGCTGGTACGGCGAGCAGGTGCTCATGGGCGACGGCTTCTATCACGCCTGGTGCGCGATATTCGCCTCCTGGTGCGCAAGGCGCGCCGGCGTTCCCAAATACGTGATCAACAACTCCGCCTACGCGCGGGTGAGCTATAACCCCTACCATTTCAATATCGAATACCGCTCCGCAGACGCCTGCGTTCCCAAGTGCGGCGATCTCATATTCTACGATTTCACGGGAACGGGCACGGAATGGAGCCACGTGGGCATGGTCCTCTACGTTGAAAACGGAATAGTCGTTACGATAGAGGGGAATATGCTCAAGTGCGTCTGCATCCGCAGGCATTACCTCGACAGCGTGGCAGTGCGCGGCTACGGGCTCCCCGCTTACGGCGGGAGCTATTCCTTCCCGCTCGACGTATCGAGCTACCCCGCCCCGACGGGAACTCTCAGGCAGGGGGACCGCGGCGCTCAGGTGAAATGGCTGCAGGCGGCGCTGCTGCATCTTGGCTATCCCACCCCCGTGGACGGCAGCTTCGGCAGCCAGACCGCCCGCCAGCTGAGAAAATTCCAGGCGGATCACGGCATAGAGAACAGCGCTATCTGCGGCCCCGCGACGAGGGGTGCTCTTAAGAACCTGCTTGAAAGCCACGGCATAGGCACTATGGATCCCTCCTCCTTCCCCATCCCCGAAAGGACGCTCCAATCGGGCTCGGAGGGCAGCGACGTAAGGTGGCTCCAGGCCGCAATGCGAAAGCTCGGCATGCCCCTTAACGTGACCGGCTATTTCGGAACGGTCACGACCAAATATCTGAAGCTCACGCAGAGGAGCCTCGGAGTGGAGGCGACGGGCGTCTGCGGCCCGACTACGAGGGCGAAGCTCTCTGCGCTCACGGGCGGCGGCTCCTCCGGCTATTCGCCCCCCGCGACGAATACTCCGAAGCCGACGAATACTCCGAAGCCCACGAGTACTCCGAAGCCGACGAATACTCCCAAGCCCACGAACACGCCCAAGCCCACGGCTTCCCCCGCTCCTTCGGGGAACGGCGGCATAGAGTGGCCCCTGCCGACGCGGCCGCTTTCGCAGGGAGATCGGGGCGACGACGTAAAATGGCTCCAGACTGCGCTGAGGCGCACGGGCGCGGACATACCCGTAACGGGCTATTTCGGGAACCTCACCAGGGAGAACGTGCTCCGCATCCAGAGGGAGGATCGGCTTCCTCAGACGGGCATATGCGGCTCCCTTACGAGGGCGGCGCTGCTTGCAAGGCTCGGCTCCGGCGGCGCGGAGCAGAACGATCCCAACGATCCCGCGAGCTACCCCGTGCCCGAAAGAAGGCTCGAACAGGGCTGCCGCGGGAACGACGTCAAGTGGCTGCAGGCCGCTCTTACGAGGATAGGAGCGACCGTCGATATCACGGGCTATTTCGGCTCGAAAACCAAAGCAAAGGTCGCCTGGTTCCAGAAAGCCTACGGGCTTACGCCGACAGGCGTTCTCGATACCAGGACGCGCGCGTATCTCGTGCTCGTTCTGAGGAATTATTGATCTATCAGGAGGTCCGTATGTCCGGAAAACTCGTTCGCGGGCTCGCATTATTGCTCGCAGTACTCATGGCGCTCGCCCTCTTCACGGGATGCAAGCGCAAAAAGAAGCCCATTGTCGAGGATCTTACGGAGATCACGCTCGATCCCAACAAGACCGAAGTCCCGACTCCCGAGCCCCTTATCGAGGTGACGGACGATCCCGCCGCCACGGAAGGCGACGCAGAGACCGCGGCTCCCACGGCGGCTCCTGCGGATACCCCCGCTCCGACGGAGGCTCCCACGGAAGCGCCCACGGAATGCCCCGTGAGGGAGGACGGTCAGTACGATCAGAAGGACGAGGTGGCGCTCTACATCCACCTGTTCGGGCATCTGCCCTCCAATTACGTCACCAAGAGCCAGGCGAGGAGCAAGGGCTGGACGGGCGGAAGCCTTGAACCCTACTTCCCCGGCTGCTCGATAGGCGGCGATTATTTCGGCAATTACGAGGGCCTGCTCCCCACCAAATCCGGCAGGAAGTACACCGAGTGCGATATCGACACGAAGGGCAAACGCTCACGCGGGGCGAAGAGGATAATCTTCTCGAACGACGGGCTTATCTTCTACACGGACGACCATTACGAGAGCTTTACCCAGCTCTACGGCGAGGAGGAATGAGCATGAAGTATCAAGTCGACGCTTTCGATTTCGTTTCCAAGCAGGAGACGCACGCCGTCCTTAGGAACGCCCTCGGCGAGGAGAACTACCGGGGCAGCAATCTCGACGCGCTCCACGACTGCCTCACCATGATATTCGAGCCGACGACGCTCGTGATCTCGCATTGGGGCTACGCCGAACGCCGCCTCGGCGAATACGCCGACCGCCTTTGGCACGTGCTGGACGATTCCTCGGAGGAAAACCCCTTCCTCACCATCATTCTCGAATAAAACCGCGGGCCGTCTTGGAAACGGCCATTTTCACTACTACTTATTGCGAGGTGGCACATGAAAAGCATTTGCAGCGGATGGGAATTCGTAAAGGACCCGACGGACGCGTTCCTTAAAACGGACGAAGCCGCCCCGGGAGCCGTCACGGTCAGGCTCCCGCACACGGTCGCCCTCTCCCCCCTTCACTACGCCGCGCCCGAGGATTACGCGGGCGTTTTCGGCTACCGCAGGAAGATCGTGATATCCGATCTTTCGAAGCGGTATTTTCTCAGGTTCGACGGGGCGGCGCACGCGGCCGAGCTCTTCGTTAACGGAAAAAAGGCGGGCGAGCATTTCTGCGGCTACACCTGCTTCCGCGCGGAGATAACCGACTTCATCCGCGAGGGCGAAAACCTCGTCTCCGTGAGGCTCGACACGACCGAGCGGGCGGACGTTCCACCGTTCGGCTTTATGATGGACTACCTCGGCTACGGAGGCCTTTACCGCGAAGCTTGGCTTGAGGAGCGCGGCAGTACCTGCATAGAGTCCGTGCTCTTCGACGCGGACGACCGCGGCCGCCTGACTATACTCGAAACCACCCTCTCGGGCGAAGCCAAGCGCGCGCGTTACGAGGTTTGGGACGGCGATTCGCTCGTTGCCGAGCGCGAGGAGGACGCCGAAAAAAGAGGCGTGCTCATCGAATGCGGCGGCGTTATCCCCTGGTCGCCCGAAACGCCGAAGCTCTACGAGCTAAAGGTATCGGTGTACGGCGAAAACGGGGATATGCTTGACGAATACAGCGCTCGGTTCGGCTTCCGCACGGCGCTCTTCAAGGCGGACGGCTTCTATCTCAACGGCAAAAAGACCTTCCTCCGCGGGCTGAACCGCCACCAGTGCTGGCCCTATATCGGCTACGCCGCGCCCAAGTCCCTCCAGTACGAGGACGCGCGCATACTGAAGGAGGAGCTCTGCCTCACCGCAGTGAGGACGAGCCACTATCCGCAGAGCCAAAGCTTTATAGACGCCTGCGACGAGCTGGGCCTTCTCGTTTTCACCGAGCTGCCCGGCTGGCAGCATATAGGCGATGAGAAATGGAAGGAACGCTCGGTCGAAAACGTGCGCGAGATGGTGCTTCAGTACAGGCATCATCCCTCCATAATACTTTGGGGAGTGAGGATCAACGAGAGCCCCGACGACGACGAATTCTACAGAAAGACCAACGAGGCCGCGCACGCGCTCGATCCCACAAGGGCGACGAGCGGCGTCAGATGCTTCCAGAAGAGCCATCTGCTCGAGGACGTTTACGCGTACAACGATTTCACCCATTCGGGAAGCAACGCGGGCTGCAGGAAAAAGAAAAAAGTCACGCCCGATATGGGCAAGGCGCTCCTAATCTCCGAGCACAACGGGCATATGTTCCCCACCAAGCCCTTCGACAACTCCGCAAGGCGGCAGGAGAACGCCCTGCGCCATGCGCGCGTGCTGGACGCGGCTTATTCGGACGGCGAGCACGCGGGCTGCTTCGGCTGGTGCATGTTCGATTACGCCACCCACAAGGATTTCGGCTCGGGCGACCGCGTCTGCTATCACGGCGTAACCGATCTGTTCCGCAATCCGAAGCTTTCCGCCGCGACCTACCGCAGCCAGGGCGGCGAGCCCTTCCTTGAGATCGGCTCCTCGATGGATATAGGCGATTACCCCGCCGGCATATTGGGCGAGGTGTTCATCTTCACGAACGCGGACGAGGTAGACCTTTACAGGAACGACCGCTTCGTTACCACACTGAGGCCGAAAAAGGCCGGGCTTCCCCATCCCCCGATCGCGCTTGACGACGTCGTGGGCGGCCTTCTCGCCGAGGACGAGGGCTATAAGGGCAAAAAGGAAAGGCTCGTCCGCGAGAGCCTCAACGCCGCGGCGAAGTACGGCATGGACGGCCTGCCTCTTTCCGACAAGCTGAAGATGGCGCGGTGCATGCTGTTCCACGGCCTTACCTACGACGACGGCACGCGCCTTTACGGAAAATACGTCGGCAACTGGGGCGGCGTTATGACGACCTGGCGCTTCGACGCGAAGATAGGCGGAAAGGTCGTCGTCTCGAAAACGCGCGGCCCCTCGCGAAAGCTCAGGCTCGAGGTCAAGGCGTCCTCCACGGAGCTCTTCGAGGGCGATATCTACGATATGGCCGCCGTGAGGATAAGGCTCGTCGACGAGAACGGGATGACCGCCTCCTACGCCCAGCTGCCCGTAAAGCTCGAGCTCACGGGCGAAGCGGAGCTCATTGGCCCCGATACAGTTACCGCCGAGGGCGGCATGACGGGAACCTTCATTAAGACCGTCGGCAAAAAGGGCGCGGCAAAGCTAACCGTCTCCACCCCGCAGACGGAGCCCGTCACGTTGGAGTTTGAGGTGAAATAATGGCGGAAGGGCTGAGGGCTGTCTCGCGGATGCTTCGCAAACGCATGACGAAAGAGGAAAAGCATATCTGGTATGACTGCCTGAGAAAGCTTCCGTACATTTTCAAAAGGCAGGAGCCCATCGGGAAGTACATAGTCGACTTTTTCTGCGCGGAAGCGAAGCTTGCGATCGAGTTCGACGGTTCGCAGCATTACACCGAATCCGGCCGTGCGCGCGACGAGGAGCGCGACAGATACCTGAAAGACCGCGGATTAGAAGTCATCCATTACTCCGACTATGACGTGAACACGAATTTCGAAGGCGTCTGCCTCGACATCGAGCGGAGCCTCGAAAGGCTGAAGGCAAAAGCAGAATAACGGGCTTAAGATTTACCGGAAAGTCATTCCAAGGGAGTATTGGCGGCGTGGGTAAGTGAACGGATGAAGGCTGAGCGAAGGCAGTCAGGCCAAGAAGGCTTCCCCCTGCGTGGGGAAGCTGTCGAGACGACGACGTCGGCGAGACTGATGAGGGGATATTCTAAAAGAAAAACCCTCGCAAAGGTTTTTCTTCCAATTTCTTTAATTTCCCTTGTATTTTCTCATTCGATTGATTCAGAAAGGATCCCTCTGCGGAGGGATCCCTTTTATCATTTCCCCACATCCACCGCAAGCGGTCCCCCTTCCCCACCAAGGGGAAGGCCGGATGGCGCGGCGACCGACTCCTTCCCGGGGCGGACCTTGCCGCCCGTTCTCCGTCTTCACGACCGTCCACCGGACGCTCGCGATCGCCTAAGGCGAC
>JAILRE010000018.1 GCA_024698505.1 Clostridiales bacterium
TACGCCGACTCCTACACCTACGCCGACTCCTACGTCGACGCCCACGCCGACTCCGACGCCGACTCCTACGTCGACGCCGACGCCGACTCCTACGCCGACGCCCACGCCGACTCCTACGCCGACGCCTACGCCGACGCCCACGCCTACGCCGACGCCCACGCTCACTCCGACGCCGACGCCCACTCCGACGCCTACGCCTACGCCGACGCCGTCGCCTACGCCGACGCCGACGCCTACTCCGATGACGGCGCCCGTGTTCGTTGAGCTCAACGAGGTCAGGAGCTACAATCCGGGCATTGACGACGAATACGAGGATAAGTTCTATTTCTACTTCAATCTTGAGCTTAACGATATCGATACCTCCGAACCGGTCACGGCCAAGCTCCAATACGCCGATATAGGCAGCGAGGACTGGGAAGACTGTCCGATGCTCGGCGAGAGCGTGCTCACAGCCGTTTTCGATGGCGACGATACGTATTGGTCGTGCGAGGACCTTGTGTTCGATATCTATACGCTCGAGTATAAGGGAGCGATCGGCTTGATGAAGCAGGCGAGGATCCTCGTAGAATTCACATACCTTGACGGCAGCGAGGATTCCGTTTTGTCCACAGAGCTCTACAGCCTCTTCATCTACAGGGGAGATTATATCCATACTGTCTCCTCGAGTTATGAGGATGGCGTCATATCATGCACGTTCAGGGTCGATACAGCTCTGGTGCTCGATCTCACAAAGCTCGAGCTGACTCAGCTCACGCTGACGAGATACCGCGAAGGCGAATACTATAATATGCAGGACATCATTAATGACGCCGATATCTCCGAGTTTGCCGAGGACGGCATGTTTAGGGTGACCTATACTCCGACTGAGCCGCTCGATCCCGATGATATCAACGACGTTATCGTCGCCTTCGATTACTCCGATCATAACGATTTCATCTACTGGCACTCCGCGGGGTTCGCGTCTCTGGACGTCCCGGTCACATTCACCGCACCCACGCTGGACAGTGCGGTCGTTCTTCAGGATGACGGATTCAGCTATGTTCCGATCACCGTGACAGTTGCCGACGGCACGATGTACGGCGATCTTACAGCGACGCTTGAGTATTGGAACGGCAGCGGTTACGAGCTGTTCGAGGATGACAGCGGCGATATGACCATTAATACCATCTCACTGAGCCGGTCCGACAGCACGACATCATGGGTGACGGAGCCATCTTCCGGCGACTGCCTTATAGCCGAGCTTTCAGATCCCGACGGCTACGGCTTCTTCCGCGTATCTCTGCAATACGTCGACGACACAGGCCTCACGCAGTATGTCTACAGCGAACCCTTCGTCGTTTATCAGGGCACCTATGTCCGGCCCGACGAAGAAGAGAGCATAGAGGTCGGCGACGGCTACTTCTACGCCACCTACCGTATAGATCCGGATCTGGTGGATCCCGAAAAAGTGGACACTGTCGAATTCTCCGCGACTTCCATCAGCGGAGCTGATATCCTGAACGAGATCGAATGGTTCGAGATCCATGCCGATACAGGCGAGGTTAGCGTCCGCGGTCAGATCAGCTATGCGGGCGCCGGTACCGACGAGTATTTCATCGCGACGGTCAAGCTGCTTTATACGAATACCGAAGCCGGTCCCGTTACCGTCGAATGGGAAGCTGAATCGAGCGTTGAGATCGTGATCGAATACGGTTACTCCGGAGGTATCCCGCCAGAGGTCGTCAGCTCGGAAGTCATAAATCTCGATTCGACTTTCTACGTGACTTTCTCCCTGCTCATGAACGACGCGGAGGAGGTCACGGCAAGGCTTTACCGAGCTGTGGGCGTAGACAGCTATGAATTCAACGAGTGCGATGCTAGCTTCGGCACGGCCGAGCTCTATTGCTCCATCGTATCCGATCCCTTAGAATACTGGAACACTTCGCCGGAAGACGCGTGCCTTTCATACGACGCGAGCTTAGAATACGGTGTTCCGGGGCTCTTCTACTGGTTCTATATCGAGTTCGAGTGCACGATGCCCGACGGTTCGGTAGAGTACGTATACAGCGACGACATTCCGGCCTACTTGGGATCGTTCTTCGTCGAAGCTACGGAGTACGCGGTCGCCGCTTACAATCCGGTAACGCAGGAGTTCAGCAGCTCATGGTTGATTAACAGAAACCTCGCTCCGGATCTTTCAAAGGTCAGCGTGGAGCGCGTAGTTATCGTTCCCGGTTCCGATTCGGCCACAGAAGTTGAGCTGCCGAGCAGCTGCGTGTCATTCAACTCATACGATCCGGAGTATGATTACGAGGCATATGTCTTTGCCGAGGGAGTGACACTCGCCGGCTCTTCCGAATGGACGCTGGAACTGACCCTTTCCTATAACGGCGAACGCTTCATATGGACTTCGACTCAGTCCATGGTCGTCGCAGAGCTCACCAAGTCGATCCAAAATGTCAAGCAATATCAAAACATACCCCAATGGGGCAAGCAGGAGGTTTATCATGAAGAAAAAAAGCAACGCCAAAACCTATATCGGGATCGTTATAGCGGCGATCCTGGTGCTGCTGCTGGCAAATCCAAAATGGCTTCCCATTTCGGAGAGCCTCAAAAACGCAGTCAGCGAGATGGAAGCGACTCATTTGCTCCTAAAGGGGGATACGCACGCCACCATCGCTCACCTTATTACACTGTTGCTGGCTCTGGTCATCGTCTGGCTGATCTATCAGGTGCTCAAGCTGATACTTACCTTCATAGGCAAGAGAGGAGGCAGGGTCCAGAGTGTGACGAGCCTGATCTCCGGCCTGCTCAAATACGTCGCTGTCATCGCGGCGGTCGTCTGGGGCCTCAGCATACTCGGCATCAACACCACGGCGGTACTGGCCGGCGTCGGCATAGTCGGCCTGATATTGGGCTTCGGCGCGCAGAGTCTCATTGAGGATATCATCACCGGCACATTCATAATTTTCGAGAACCAGTACAGCGTGGGAGATATAATAATCCTTGATGATTTCCGAGGCACCGTTCGCAGTATCGGCGTGCGCACAACGGTCATAGAAGACGCCGGCGGTAACCTTAAGGTCGTCAACAACTCCGATATCCGCAATTTCCAGAATCGCTCCCGCAATAATTCCGTAGCGCTCGTAGTGGTAAGCGTCGCATACAGCACCGACCTCAAAAAGCTCGAGGCCATGCTGGATGAATCCCTGCCCGCTCTGAAGAATCAGCATCCCGAGCTGTATCTCACAAAGCCCCGCTATCTGGGTGTGGAGAAGCTCGGCGACAGCGGTATAGATCTCAAGTTCGCCGCGGACGTCACCGAGGAGAACGTCTTCAACGGTCAACGCATGCTCGCAAGAGATCTGAAGATACTCTTCGACGAGAAGGGCGTGGAGATCCCGTTCCCGCAGGTCGTAGTGCACAAAGCGGAGGAGTAATCCTTAAGACGCGATCATATGACCTGAAGTGAAAGCGCCTGTTTTGCTCATTAACAATAATGATCCCCCGGCGGAGCCGGGGGTATTTCATTTTCGGGCATAGCCCTCATAATACTGGCGGCCCACACGTGGGCATAGAGTGCCTGCCAGCACGCAAAGGATTACTTGCTACCCGTAAACGGGTCCCTCGGGTCAAACATGCTTAGCTGATCCGTTTCCTTGTCGATCTTCAATTGGTTTTGTATGTATTCTTTTATTGCAGATGTGTTCTTCCCTGCCGTGTCTACATAGTAGCCACGGCACCAAAATTCGCGGTTTCGGTATGCAAACTTCATGTTCCCAAATTTCTGGAATATTATCAGACTACTCTTCCCCTTCAGGTATCCCATAAATCCCGAAACGCTCATTTTGGGCGGTATGCTCAGCAGCAGGTGTATGTGGTCCGGGCATACTTCGCCCTCTATTATCTCTACTCCTTTCCACTGGCATAGTTGTCTTATTATCTCTCTTATTTCGGCACGCTTTTCTTCATAGAATACTTTTCTTCTATACTTCGGTGCAAACACAACATGGTATTTGCAATTCCACTTGGTATGTGCTAAAGTGTTACTGTCATTATTTTGCTTCTGCATTTTAATGTCCTCCTGATGTGTTTTCAGCGTAACTGGCAGGTCACGCTCTTACTTTAACACATCAGGAGTTTTTTGTAACTGTCTCACCGGTAAACCTTTACGGAACCCCGCCACTATGGCGGGGTTTTCGAGATACAACAAAAAAAGCACCCATCGGGTGCTTTTTGTTGGTATGAGAAAAGACATTCGAACTCTTCATCGAAAACGCTTTACGTTTTCTCAGCGAAGGCGAAGATCGCTGATGAGATATCAAGTTACGTCCTGCGCGAATGGAGAATTCAAGTTATCTTGCCCGCACATCTCAGCCTTGAATCCGGGTTTCCCGAGGCTTATATTACAGGCGGAACGAAGGCTTATTATTCCTCCAGATACGCCTCCAAATACCTTCTGCAGCCTTCCGTGGGGTCAAGGCCTGCGCCGGTGTTTTCGATCATATGCCTTATGATCTGAGTCGGTATAACGAGATTATCGGTCTTCATTTCCTTTTTATGTGAACGTGCCATGTTTTCAACTACTTCGGTCATATCGGCGCCGCTGTATGCTTTTCTGCAAAGCGCGGCGTCCCTTTTTCTTTGAAGGCTGCAGCATTTATCATGTCCCAGACGCAGGAGCGCGGCGATGCCGTAGGTCAGCGGCAGTATTGCGATAAGCGAGATCCAGATGGGGATCCGCGTGGCGAAGCCGTAGAAGTCGTTCCAGCCGCCCTTATCCTCGCCTATGAATACCACCATGACGAGATAGACCATAGCGTATATGAATACGGGTATCAGAGCGAGGAACGATTCTTTCAAACGGATGAGATGGCTCTTTATGAAACAGCAGAAGGTGACGATGGAGAGGACGGGGCAGACGCCGTGCAGGAAGAATCGGGAGCCCGTGAATATCAGCACGAATCCCTTGACCGGAGCCAGTATGCAGAGCGATACAAGGAATGTAAGCGAAACGGCGGTCACGGCGATATGCATCAGCACGACGATCCAGTCCGGCAGATGATAATACCCCGTTCGGAGTCCGTCGATCGTGTACGGGATGCAGAGCAGCATGGTAAGGCCGGCCAGAATGTTGGAATCCACCGTGAACATACAGAACGTTCGGATGCCCATATGGTCGAAGTTTTCATCGAACAGGGTAACAAGGTTCATTGTCACGCCGACACAGACGCATACGGCAACGACGACGGCGCCTATCAAGGCGAAAAGACATTGGCCTCGGTTGCTCCGGATTACGGGATCGTTCATAGATGCATCCTTTCTCGTTTGATCGAACGGATCATTAAAGACGGGTATTGTTTGCACTAATTACAATACCACAAAATACCCCATAAATCAACACGTGACGCCCAACAGCCGCTCCGGACGCCGCCGCGGTATTGTCAATTGATCATACTTATGATATAATCGAAAAAACGGATCCGCAGATACTTCGCGGCGCCGCAATGCAATAAAAGGAGATACAAAATGAAACAGACCATTCTGCGCAAGTACGCCCGACTTATAGCGCGTGTAGGCGCAAACATCCAGAAGGGACAGGAAGTCATAATCACCTGCGATCTCGACCAGCCCAAATTCGTGGAGCTGCTCGTTGACGAGTGCTACAAGGCCGGCGCGAAGAAAGTCACGGTCAGGTTCAATTATCAGCCTCTTGAGAAGCTGCATGTCCGTCATCAGACGGTCACGACGATGGCAAAGGTGGAGGAGTGGGAGAAGGCGCGTCTGCAGTTCTACGTGGATACTCTGCCCTGCAGGATCTATCTCGCTTCCGAGGATCCCGACGGACTGAAGGGTATCAATCAGAAGAAGATCGCAAAGGCCAATCAGAAGAGCTGGCCTATCATAAAGCCCTATTCCGATGCGATGGATAACAAGTATCAGTGGTGCATCGCGGCTGTTCCCGGCGCCGCGTGGGCCAAGAAGCTCTTCCCGGAGCTTCCCAAGGGCAGGGCAATCGAAAAGCTGTGGGAGGCGATACTCTTCACTTCCCGCGTTACCGAGGATCCCGTCGCGGCTTGGGACGCCCATAATAAGGATCTGCACGACCGCTGCGCTTACCTCAACAGCCTGGGCATTTCCGAACTGCACTATAAGGGCGACAACGGCACCGATCTTACAGTCGGCATGATCCCCGAGGCCGAATTCAAGGGCGGCGGAGATACCAGTCTTAAGGGCATATTCTTCAACCCCAACATCCCCACAGAGGAATGCTTCACCTCCCCGATGCGCGGCAAGGCTGAAGGTATCGTTTACGCTACCAAGCCCCTTTCCTATCAGGGCGAGCTGATCGAAAACTTCAGCGTCCGCTTTGAAAACGGCAAGGCCGTCGAGGTGCACGCCGATAGGAACGAGGAGCTTCTCAAGCAGATGATCTCAATGGACGAAGGCGCCGCTTATCTTGGCGAATGCGCGCTGGTTCCCGTTAATTCGCCCATCTCCGAATCCGGCTTGCTCTTCTACGAGACCCTCTTCGATGAGAACGCCGCCTGCCATCTGGCGCTCGGCATGGGCTTCGCAGATACCATCAAGGGCTTCGAGAACAAGACTCTCGACGAATGCCGCGAAATGGGCATCAACGACTCCATGATCCACGTTGATTTCATGATCGGCTACGAGGGCCTCGATATCGACGCCATAACGAAGGACGGAAAGACCATTCCCGTATTCCGCAAAGGCAAGTGGGCTTTCTGATAAGCCTGCCCGCAAGCGCCTATCGCCGGATGCGGCCGCGGTGATTTCGGGAAAACGCCGCGGGGATGCTTCGGCCGCTTGAAAGGAATACAGACAAACGAACCTCCTCCGCCGATAATGGGCAGGGGAGGTTTTCTTTTACAGGACGCCTCCTGCGAATAGCGGCAGGATGACCGAAGAATCGCCGCAAACGCTATTGCCAAGCGAGATAGGATATGGTATAATATACCAAATCGGGAATGAACGGCCGATATTTCTCGTTTCATTGTCAAAGGATCCGTACAGTATTGGCTTTTTGAACGAACAGACCCCGCCGTTTATCCCGAATCATCAGAACGTGGAGGGAAAGTTATGCAGACCGATCGCATTGAAAAAGAAGACGGCAGATTCCGCTGGCGCTATGAGATGAGTCTTTTCAAAAACCCGACGGTGTTTCTGAACGTCGCGAAGGCGCTGCTCATCGCCGTAGCCATCACGATGGTCATTATCGGGTTCATTTTCCTGATCGCCGATGGCTTCTCCGCGGAAAGCTTCAAATTCTTCGGGAAGCTCACGCTCATTATGCTCGGCATTTTCGCCGTGCTGCTCGTTTTGGGATATCTCCTATATGCCGCGATAATGGGCGGGAATTACGTCGTCGACTTTGAGATGGACGATAAGATCCTCATTCACGCGCAGTGCCCCAAGCAGGCCAAGAAGGCGAAAGCGATCGGCGCGGCGACCGTTGTCGCCGGTATGCTCGCTCACAACAGAGGCGCCGTCAGCGCGGGCTTCAACGCTGCGGCAAGGTCTGTTTCGTCGGTCGAATTCGATTCCGTCAAAAAGGTCGTCGTTGATAAGAAGAGAAGCGTCATAAAGCTTCGCAGCATTGGCTGGAACGAAGCCTACGCAGATGGGGAAGATTTCGACTTTGTTGCCGATTGGATCTCCTCGCATATCCCCGAGAAGGCGGAATTGGTGGTGAAGGAATGAAAAGGCTCAAGTCAGTATTAGCCGCTTTGCTTATCGTCTCCGCAGCCCTCGTTTTCTGCGGCTGTTCGCTGTTCATCGCAAAGCCGGACAACAAACCCTACGAGCCGGATATTCCCGCGCCTTCGCCGCATGACGGCCTGTTCGTTTCCGAGCACGGCACCCTGCGCTTTTTCGGGGACGGCAAGAGGGTGGTATTCGATTTCGATGAGGAGCTCGCGAAGCTGACGGGTCTTCCTGCGGGCGAACAGGAAGGCGCTTATGAGTTCCTGAGCGGAGACCTTCCGCCGCATGGAAGCATGCCCATTCGTTACGACGTAGCGCACGAGCTCAGGATCTCGTTGGGTGAGACGTCCGTAGTTATCCAGCTGGGGATAGCTTCGGAGGACGGAAAAACCGCCTCCTCCGGCGTGGGAACTGTGACGGAGGAGAGGATACCTTTGCTCTTTTCCGCGGACAAAAACTTCTCCGTCATATTCAAAAAGGAATGACGAAATACGCGCAGGGAATCGGTAAGTACCGGGATCGCCCGATCCCGCCGCGCATAATTGATCGCATAATTTAAAAGCATGGCACGGAGTATCGCTCCGAAGCCATGCTTTTCGTTTGTCTTTTGCTTTAGCCGGAAGGCGGGGAGATCCCGCGCAGTTCAGCATGATGACTGCCGGCTCTTTTATAAGATCATTTGCTGAGCTCCATATAAACGGAGATCGGCTCTTCTTCCTCTTCGGAGATAAGATATGCGGGCATCGGTTTGCGCTCGAATCCGAGTCTCTCATATAATGCTATGGCTTTTTCGTTTTCGGGATTGGGATCCACCCAGACCTTTTCGGCTCCGTTTCCGAATGCCTGGTCTATTGCGTATGAAAGCGCTTTTGTCGCGATCCCGCGTCCTCGGGCAAATTTGTACAGCTTGATATCTACCGCGGCGCTGCTGCCGTGCTCCCTGTCGATCTGATAGAACGTTTCTCCGCAGAAGACGCCGTCCTCAAATATGCAGAAGTGGTTTATGGCCGGTCTGTTCGTTTCTATCCATTTGATCCAGTTCTGCATTTCCTTATCGGATTCATGCAGCCCGTCGGGGAATCCGACAAAGCGCATAACGTCCCCGTCCGCCCAAAGAAGCTGAACTTCCCTGAGGTTATCCTCGGTGGTTTCCTTTATTTTTATCATGAACTCGCCTCCGATCTCTTATGGTTTCTGCCGACAGTATATCATTATGCTCGTTGTTTTTCAATAGCATTGATCGAATGGCGTGTTTTCGCCCTCTTGCGTGTCGTTGACAATTATGCTTTGATAAACTATAATCAAAACTAGATTTATAACGGAGGTTGATGAAATGAAGATACTCGTTTTGAACGGAAGCCCCAAGTGCGAAAAGAGCGACACCATGCACATTACACGCGCATTTCTTGAAGGAATGAAGGAAGCGGGCGATCAGCAGATCAAAACGATCAATGCGGTCGAGAAGCATATCGAATACTGTACCGGCTGTTTTGCCTGCATGCATAACGGCGGTAGCTGCATGATCGACGACGATATGAAGGACATACTCGAGGATATCCTCGCGAGCGATCTTCTTATACTCAGCTTCCCGCTCTACTGCTACGGCATGCCGGCGCCGTTAAAGGCGATAATAGACCGCGTGCTCCCGCTTTCCTCCATGGAAATGGAAAAGATAGGGGAGAGGTACGAGCACGTTGGGCAGGCAGATTGTTCTAAGCTGAACTACGTTATGATCTGCGGATGCGGCTTCCCAAACAGCAAGCATAATTTCGAGGCGGCCGTTATGCAGTACAGGCTGCTTTTCCCGGGAGACAATCTTGCTGTTACGGTTCCCGAAAGCCCGATGTTCAACGCTCCGCAGGCGGCTCCCATTACTGGGCCGAGGCTCGAGCTCGTCCGTCAGGCGGGCAAAATGTTCGCTCAAACCGGCAAGGTCGACGAAGAGCTTCTTGCGGTTATCTGCTCGCCCATGATCCCGGAGGAGGTTTACGCCTCGATAGTAAACGGCGGAGTGTGATCGCACTCGTCGATACGGCCGCCTTTTCATATTCAACTCCCGGTTGAATTTATTCGATTTAGCCGTTATTTACTTATCGTCTGTAAGATGTATAATCATACTGCGGCCGACAAAAAAGAAAACAGGAGAAACAATATGGATAACATCAAAATAGGCGGCTACATACAGAGCCAAAGAAAAGAGGCCAAGCTCACTCAGAAGGAGCTTGCCGATAAACTGAACATCTCGTTCCAGGCTGTCTCCAAATGGGAGAACGGCGAATCGCTCCCCGATACCGGGATACTGCTCGATCTCTGTGAAGTCCTCAATACTTCGGTAGACAGGCTGCTGAACGGGGGAGATATCAAGACCGGCGAACGCAAGCTCATGCGCGTTCAGGACGTTATGGAAGGCTTCCAGCATCTTGAGGCGATAGGCAAGTGCTTCGGCGAGAACTGCACCTTCTATACTGCTATGATCGAAGGCGTGAATACGAAGATGAATATGGACATCATCGAGTATCTGCACAACCCCAAGACAAGGCAGGTCATGTACGCGGAGGTCATAATCCAGGGGATCCTCGAAGGGAAGACCGTCGATATCGAGGAAGTAGACGCTCTCTTCTCCAACAAAAGAATGGTTGAAATGATCAGGAAATATCTGGAAGATCCCGAGGGAATGAAGCGATGAAAGACAAAATAAAGCGGAGAGCGATATCGCTCTCCGTTTTGTTGTTAAGCTTTATTCCGTAAGATAGGCCATAAGCAGCTTATACGTCGCTTCGAGACCGTCGATATGCGTGCGCTCGTAGCCGTGGCTGTTGGCGGTGCCGGGGCCGATAGCGGCATGCCTTATATCGTGACCGGCGGCAATGCTCGTATCGCCGTCAGTTCCGTAATGGGGGGTGAAAATGTCTATCACGTAATCCGCGCCCGATCTGATGGCAGCGCTCCTTAGCTCGTTCGTCAGCCCCCAATGATAGGGATAGCGGGAATCCTTCGCGAAAATGGAGACCTTGTGCTCGTCCGAGTTCTGATCGGGGCCGGTGGGGGCGATGTCTATCGCAAGGAAATCACGAACGCCCTCGGGCAGCCAGCTTGTACCGTGGCCTATCTCTTCGTACGCGGCAAAATAGGCGTAGACCTTTCGATTTAGCTTCAGGCCTTTCTCCTTGATGGCCTTCATGGCGGCGAGCAGCACCGCGACGCAGGCCTTGTCGTCGATAAAGCGGGATTTGATATAGCCGTTAGCGACCGTCATCCTCGGATCGAGCGCGATCATATCGCCCGTTTCGATGCCGAGTTTGCGGACGTCCTCCGCATTCTTAACGTCCACGTCGAGCACCACGCAGACATTCGTCCTGAAATCGGGAAGAACGTTCCTGAGCTCCTCTTCGGTCACGTGGACGGAATTGGGAGTGCGGCAGATGCAGCCCGTGAAAACCTTGCCGTCACGCGTATGGATGCGGACGTTTTCCGTTACGCAGTAGAAGGGATAGAGCCCGCCGACGGGGCAAACGTTAAGCGTGCCGTCCCTGTTGATATGCCTGACCATAAGGCCTATATCGTCAATATGCGCGGAGACGACGAGGGCGTTCCCTTCGCCTCCCATATCGGTTATAAGGCCGCCCTTATGCGTTGCCTCATATGAATACCCTATCTCGTCAAGAAGGCCGGAGAGGACGTTCTGGACCTCCTCATACTGGCCCGTTGTGCTGTCGGCGGCGAGAAGCCTCTTGAAGGCTTCGATACAGTATTCCTTGTCAAATCCAAACATATTGCTGCTCCTTTCGGATTGTTGATCGTTTATTATTCAAAGCGTTCCTTGGCGTTGAACACGTGGGTGATGGTCTTATAATCGCCGAATACGGTTAGCTTGTCTCCGGGCTTGAAAACGGTATGAGCGTTGGGAGCCTCGATCTTAAGATCCTTTGACTCTATCAGCATTACGAGTATGTGATATCTCTCTTTTAATCCGGATTTGGCGAGCTCTTTTTCAGCAAGCTCTTCAGGCACGTTCTTAAGAGTTATCTGGGCGATTGAGCCCTTGCCGATGTAGTCTATGAGAAGCACCGTGTTTACGGAATCGCTTTTTACGATGGATCCCGCGATCTTTTCAATAACGTGATTGATAGCTGCGCGGACGGGTTTGATCCTTATAAGAACAATAAGTAGCACGACCGAAATGATGGGGATGAGAAGGCCGAAGAAGAAGGACGTGAACTGCGCTTCTTTCAATGAAAGAAATACGTTTACGAACGCGGATACTACGGAAATATTGAATACGTATCCGAAGAGTATGACGGCTTTCGTAAGACGGCGCCTCGATCTTGTGGAAAGGAGCATTTCGCTCTCTCTCGTGGTATAGCCGCATCCGGTAAGCATTGAAGTCACCTGGAAACGGGCCTTTTCCTCGGGCAGCCCTATGAATCGGAAAAGCATGGTGAATATCTCGGATATTATCCAGTAGATAAGAATCAAAAGAGCGAAAAGCGATGCGGATACGTAAATGTTCATAGCCCTTTAAGCGTCGCCGGAATGGGCGAAAGCCGACTCCTTTTCTCCGAATTGAAAGCGGACGGGGGAGGGGTGCATCCCGTAAGTCCCGTAACAATAATACTTTAACACAATTCAGAATCATTTTCAATCGAAAAAAAGAAAAGCGCCTGCAGTTTGCAGACGCTATTTGGCTCCCCCTGTTGGACTCGAACCAACGACACTGCGGTTAACAGCCGCATGCTCTACCGACTGAGCTAAGGAGGAATATCTTTTCGACGCTGACTATTATACGACAGCGCTTTTGAAAATGCAACCCCTATTTGAAATATATTGTACTCCGATTTCCCGTTGGTATTCGGGATAATAAGATGCTATTGCATAATCCGACACATAAGATTATAATAGTTTAATCCGAACGGAGGCTCAGTATGATCACACTTCTTTCAAGGTTATTTATTAAGGACGGCCGCAATTATGCAGACCCCGCTGTTCGCCGTTCCTACGGCGTTCTTTGCGGTGGAGTCGGCATATTCCTGAACATACTGCTGTTCATAGGCAAGTTCATCGCCGGCGCGCTTTCGGCATCCGTAGCCGTCACGGCAGACGCTTTCAACAACCTTTCCGATGCGGGCAGTTCCGTTGTCTCGTTGATCGGATTCAAGCTTTCCGGTCAGAAGCCCGATCCTGAGCATCCGTACGGTCACGGCAGGCTCGAATACATATCCGGTCTTATCGTTTCAATGGTAATCGTCGTTATGGGCCTTGAGCTGCTGCTCTCATCCATAAAGAAGATCGTCCATCCGGAAGCCACGGCGTTTTCATGGTTGAGCCTCGGCATACTTATAGCATCGATACTTGTTAAGGGATACATGTTCCTTTACAATTCGCGCACTGCAAAGAAGATCGATTCCGTCGCAATGAAGGCGACCGCAACGGATTCTTTGACCGACTGCATAGCGACGCTCGTCGCGCTGATAGCGATGGTGGTCTGCAAGCTCTGGGGCTGGAAGATCGACGGTTGGGCCGGCGCGCTCGTCTCGCTCTTCGTTCTGTACTCGGGATTGACCGCCGCCAAAGACACCATCAGTCCGCTGCTCGGCCAGCCTCCTTCCAAAGAACTCGTCGAAGGTATAGAGGAGACCGTTCTTGCGCATGAGGAGATACTCGGGATTCACGATCTCGTTGTTCACGATTACGGCCCCGGCCGAATGATGATGAGTCTTCACGCCGAAGTCCCCGCGGAAGGCAGCATGCTCGACCTGCACGATCTCATTGACAATATCGAGCGCGAGCTCAAGGAGAAGTTCTCCTGCGAGGCGGTCGTTCACATGGATCCCGTTCAGAATCACGACGAGCATACCATAGAGCTGAAGTCGTCGGTCACCGAGATAGTATCAGGCATCTCATCCGATCTTAAAATGCACGATTTCAGGATCGTCAAAGGCCCGACGCATACAAATATCGTCTTCGACGTAGTCGTTCCCTTCAAGTTCGCTCTGACGGATACCCAGCTAATAGATAGGATCGGGAGCGCCATACGCGAAAAGCACGGCGACAATTACTATACGGTAATCAATATAGACAGATCCTACGTTTGATCAACAGGGAATAATAAAGGACGGTCCCAAACGGAACCGTCCTGTTGTTTTGCAGGGAATTACTCCTCTTCGTCCTCTTCCTTCTTGGCGTTCTCGATGATCTTCTGGGCAACGTTGGCGGGAACGTCCTCATAGCGGACGAACTCGCTGCGGAAGGAACCGCGGCCCTGAGTCATGGAACGGAGGTCGGTCGCGTACTTGAACATCTCGGAGAGGGGGGCCTCCGCGATGACTTCGGTCAGACCGTCGCCAATGGGGTTGGAACCGATGAGACGGCCGCGGCGGCGGCTGATATCGCCCATGATGTCGCCCATGTAGTCGATGGGGACCTGGATGTCATAGCGATAGATCGGCTCGATAAGAACGGGGCTCGCCTTCGCGCAGGCCGCCTTGTAGGAAAGACGCGCAGCGGACTTGAACGCGACTTCCTTGGAATCGACGGGATGGTACTTGCCGTCGTAAAGGGTAGCCTTGACGCCGATCATGGGATAGCCGGCAAGAACGCCCTTCTTCATGGCCTCTACGAGACCCTTTTCAACAGCGGGGATGAACTGGTTGGGAACAACGCCGCCGACGATAGCGTCGACAAACTCGAAATCGCCCTCGGCGAGCGGCTCGAACTTGATCTGAACAACGCCGAACTGACCTGCGCCGCCGGACTGCTTCTTATGCTTACCTTCGGCGGAAGCGGTGGCGCGAATGGTCTCACGGTAGGGGATGCGGGGATCGGAGAGAGCGGCCTCTACCTTGAACTTGTTGCGAAGCTTCGCGCAGATGACGTCGATATGCATCTCGCCCAGACCGCATACGAGAACGTCGCCGGTTTCGGCGTTGCGCTCGATGCGCATGGTGGGATCTTCCTCGGTCAGACGGTTGAGACCAGCGAAGACCTTGTCCTCTTCACCGGACTTCTTGGCGGTGACGGCGAGGTTGATGCAGGGCTGCGGGAAATCGATGGGAGCGAACTTGACGGGATCGGCGGCGTCGGTCAGGGTGTCGCCGGTGCCGGTGAACTGCAGCTTCGCCATGGCGCCGATATCGCCTTCGACGATCGCGTCGACGGGGATGGTCTTGCTGCCGCGCATCATGAATACGTTGCCGCTCTTCTCGCTCTTCTCGGCGTTGGAGTTGTAGGGGATGACGTCCGCGGAGATGGAGCCGCTGTAAACCTTGAATATGGAGATCTTACCGACAAAGGGGTCGGCAACGGTCTTCATGACCTGAGCGGCGAGCTTGCCGCCCATCTGGACCTCAACGGGTTCGCCGGTCTTGGCATTGACCGCGGGACGGGCCTTGCACATCTTGGCGGTGGGCATGAGCTTGACGATGTTGTTCATGAGGGTGATAACACCGAGATTGGGAGCGGCCGCGCAGCAGGCGACGGGGGTGAGCATTCCGGAAAGAACGCCGAGGTTGATGCCCTTAACAAGCTCGTCATGGGTGAGATCCATATTCTCGAAGTAGATCTCCATGAGCTCTTCGTCGCACTCGGCGGCGGCTTCTACGAGAGCCTCGCGAAGCTCCTGAGCATGGGACTCGAGATCGGCGGGAATGGCGATCTCTTTCTCGTTCTTGCCGTCAAACTTCTTGGCGGTCATGTTTACGAGATCGACGTAACCGGTGAATACGCCCTTTTCAACGATGGGGAGCTGGATGGGAGCGGCGGATACGCCGAACTTTTCCTTGATGACTTCCATCGCCTTGTCGAAGTTCGCGTTTTCCTTGTCCATCTGGTTGACGACGAGCATGCGGGGCATCTCTGCCTTCTTGCACATCGTCATGGCCTTCTCGGTGCCCACGACGGGGCCGGAGACCGCGCTGCAGAGAATAACGGCGGAATCGGCGAGAGCCATGGCCTCGTAAACTTCACCATAGAAATCGAAGAAGCCGGGGGCGTCGATCAGGTTGATCTTGGAATCCTGCCACTCGAAGGGAGCGAGAGCGGTGCTTATGGAAATATGCCTCTTGGTCTCCTCGGCGTCGTAGTCGGTGGTGGTGGAACCGTCTTCCACGCGGCCCATACGGTCAAGAAGGCCGGCGTTATAGAGCATGGCCTCGGTCAGAGTGGTCTTGCCTTCGCCGCCGTGACCCAATACACAGACGTTGCGAATGCTGTCAGCTTGATAGTTTTTCATAATTCGATATGATCCCCCTAACGGTTAATATAATCAGTTTGAGCGTATAAACACGCCAAATAGCATAATACCATAATTGGCGTTCGGTGTAAACCCGTTTTTGAAAAAAAGATGTTGTTTTCCGAGATATATTTCTTCAGCTCACGTCCGAATAATCACCTGTTGCGGCCATGGTTTACGCTTTGGCCTTGCCGATTTTTCGTAAAAGATATTTTCAAAACGGCCGAAGTATGGTATAATGCATCCATATAAGCATTGGAGGCGTAATATGGAACTGAAATATAAACGCGTTCTTCTTAAAATGAGCGGCGAAGTGCTCGGCAGCAAGGACGCTCCCGTTGACGGAGCCAAGGTAGCCGAGGCGGCAAAACACATAAAGTCCCTGTATGACGCGGGCGTTCAGGTCGGCGTCGTATGCGGAGGCGGCAACATAATGCGCGGAAGAGACAGCGGGCCCATGGACAGGAATCGCGCCGATTCCATAGGCATGCTTGCAACCGCCATCAATGCGCTTTCCCTCGAGCAGGGGCTTATCAATATCGGCGTCCCCGTGAGGGTGCTTTCCGCCGTGAATATCGAGCTGTTTATGGATACCTATTCCGCGAGGCTCGCAAACGCTTCCCTCGATAACGGCGAGGTAGTCATTTTCGCCTGCGGATCGGGCCTGCCCTTCTTCTCGACGGATACCGCTGCAGCTCTGCGCGCCGCGCAGATAAACGCGGACGCGCTGCTCCTTGCAAAGAATATCGACGGCGTTTATTCCGCAGACCCCAAAAAGGATCCCGCCGCCGTCAAGTTCGATACGCTCACCTATGACGAAGTGATAGCCAAGCAGCTTCGCGCCACGGATCTTACCGCGATCACGCTCTGCCGTGAGACGGGCATGAAGATCGTCGTTTTCTCCATGGAGGATGATTCCGCTTTCGTCAGGGCCGCAGCCGGAGAGAACGTCGGCACAGTAATCAGTTGATCGGCCGTATTATATTTTGAAGCAAGCCGGATGATAATAGTTGACAAAAGGCGCTGTATCATCTAAAATTAATCGGTAAACTATCTGTAAGGAGGTAAATAACATGAACGAAGTTATAGATAATGCTCAGCTTAAAATGCATAAAACCATTTCCGTTCTCAAGCGCGATCTCGGAGGCCTTCGCGCTGGCCGCGCGAATCCCCAGCTGCTTGAGAGGATAACCGTCGATTACTACGGCTCCGCTACCCCCATCAATCAGATCGGCAACATCAGTTCTCCGGAGCCCCGTCTGCTCGTCATCAATCTTTGGGATCCCAAAATGATCCCCGCTGTTGAGAAGGCGATCCAGAAGTCCGATCTCGGCATCAACCCCACAAACGACGGCAAGCTCATTCGTCTCGTTTTCCCCGAGCTCACCGAGGAACGCCGCCGCGATCTCGTCAAGACGATCAAAAAGAAAGCCGAGGAAGCCAAAGTTGCCATTCGTTCCATCCGCCGCGACGCGAACGAGAGCCTGAAGAAGCTCAAGAAGGACAGCGAGATCACCGAGGACGATCAGAAGGATCTTGAGTCGAAGGCTCAGGAGATCACCGACAACTCCATCAAGGAGATCGACCGCATCGCTTCCGAGAAAGAGAAGGAGATCATGGAGTTTTGACGGACGTCCGCGGATTTGAACTTCAGCTCGCTGAGAATATACTGCGGGCTGAAGGTTATAACGTCGTCAGCCGCGAGGTACGCTCGAAGACGGGAGTGCCTGGCGGGGATGATAAAAGAGTAATAAGGGTACGCTTGGTCGAATCGGAAAAAACCGTTTACCTCGCGTACTCGATTTTTAAGACCAGGATTTAAGAAAAGCATTTCCTCACAGGAGACGGTCGTATGAAGATTTATGAACGATACACTGACGTGGAGCTTGCCGCAATGGGGCTTCCGGGAGAGATGCCTAAGCACGTCGCGATCATAATGGACGGCAACGGCAGATGGGCAAAGCAGAGGCTTATGCCCAGATCCTTCGGCCACAGGGCCGGCATGGAAGCGCTGCACGATATCGTCAGGGAAGCGCATTGCCTCGGCATCAAAGCGCTTACAGTTTACGCCTTCTCCACGGAAAATTGGCAGAGGCCCGTTCAGGAGGTCAACGCGCTGTTCGGCCTTTTGACCGAGTACTTCGAGAAGGAGATCGACGAGCTTGACGCGAACGGCGTCAGGATCGTAACGCTCGGGGATCTCGAGCCTTTTCCGCCGAAGGTCAAGGCTTGTATGCTGAGCGCGATCGAACGCACGAAAGACAACGACGGCCTGCACTTTTGCATTGCCATCAATTACGGTTCGAGGGCTGAGATACTCCGCGCTGTCAGGAACATATCAAAGCTCGGACTCGACGAAAAGGACATAACCGAGGAACTTGTTTCCGACAATCTCTACACGAGGGAACAGCCCGAGCTTGATCTTATAATCAGGACGGCGGGGGAGCAGAGGCTTTCGAATTTCCTGCTTTGGCAGGCGGCGTACGCCGAATTCGTTTTCACTGATGTCTGCTGGCCCG
The DNA here is from genome assembly GCA_024698505.1 of Clostridiales bacterium. GTDB lineage: Bacteria > Bacillota > Clostridia > Christensenellales > CAG-138 > UBA3857. The sequence continues at coordinate 18,454 of JAILRE010000018.1, forward strand.
ATTTCTCGATCGATGAATTCAGGAAGTGCATAGTTGAATACATGAAGCGCACCAGGCGCTTCGGAAAGGTAGTGGAATGATATGAGCGAGCTTGGCGTCCGGACCATAGTTGCTGTATTTCTTATCGGCCTGCTTGCGCTCGTCGTTATATTCGGAGGTTGGGTGCAGGCATGCGTGCTCACGCTTTTCTCCGTGCTTGCTGTCATTGAGATGAGCAGGATGTTCAAGAAGAAGGAGATCGACATCTGCCTGCCGCCGCTTTTCCTCATGGCGGGCGCTCAGTATTTCCTTCTGTTCAAGCTTCCCGCATACCTTCCGATACTCTACGTCGTATGCTTTACCTACATACTTGCCGACAGGATCCTCAATAAGCACAGGAAGACCGAGGATGCGATCGCAACGATATTCGTTATGATCTATCCGCTCGCGCTTCTTCTCTGCTTCGGCTTCTTCGGGTTCGACAGGACCGACGTTTCAAGAGTCGCGCTCATGATGGTGTTTGCAGCTCCCTGTATGGCGGACAACAACGCCTATCTTTGGGGACGCAAATTCGGCAAGCACAAGCTTTGTCCTGCTATCAGCCCCAAAAAGACCGTTGAAGGCTATATTGCGGGTCTGATTGGCGGCCCGATGGGCGGCGTCCTCGTCTATTTCCTCCAGAAGATCTGGGGGCTCGACGTTCATTGGGGCTGGCTCGTCGGTCTCGGCTTCTTAGGCGGCGTGATCGGTCAATTCGGAGATCTGTTCGCCTCTACTTTCAAACGCTGGGCGGGGATAAAGGATTACGGTTCGATCTTTCCGGGCCACGGAGGCGTCATGGACAGACTTGACAGCGCCATGGTATTCGCGCCCGTCGTCGCCGCCTTCTTCCACTACGTTATTCGCTGATAATTATGAAAAGAGCTGCAGTATTCGGATCCACCGGTTCAATAGGCAAACAAACACTTTCCGTATGCAGGGAGCATCCGGACGAGTTTTCCGTTTACGCGCTCGTTTTCGGTCATAATATTGAAGAAGGCACTGATCAGATATTAGAATTCGATCCCGCCGTGATCGGCGTTTACGACGAGGCTTGCGCTAAGGAGATCGGAGCTCGGTTCCCCGGCAGGAACGTCGTTTCCGGATCGGCTGTCAACGAGCTTGCTGCGCTTCCCGAGGTCGACACAGTCGTTAACGGCGTAAGCGGATTCAGCGGTACTTTCCCGCTTATCAAGGCGCTTGACGCCGGTAAGACCGTCGCCCTTGCAAATAAGGAGAGCGTAGTCTGCGCGGGCGGGCTTGTCCGCGCGGCCATGCAAAAGGGCGGCGGAAAGATACTACCCGTGGACAGCGAGCAGAGCGCCGTATTTCAGGCCCTTTCTGCCGGCCGCAGGGAGGACGTAAGATCGATCATACTCACGGCTTCGGGAGGATCGTTCAGGTCTTTGCCTTATGAAGAGCTGGAGAAGGTCACGCCAGAGATGGCAATGAAGCACCCTAATTGGAGCATGGGACGAAAAATAACCATCGATTCGTCTACACTCTTCAATAAGGGATTGGAAGTCATGGAGGCGGCGTTCCTGTTCGACGCTTCCGCAGATGAGATAAAGGTGCTCGTCCATCCGCAGTCCATAGTGCATTCTATGGTCGAGTACAAGGATAATTCCATAATCGCTCAGCTGAGCGTCCCCGATATGAGGCTCGCTATACAGTATGCGATGACCTATCCCGAAAGGATAGATTGTCCTGCGAAGCAGCTCGATCTTACCATGCTTTCGGGGCTGACTTTCGAGGAACCGGATACCGTAAGGTTCCCCGCTCTGCCCATGGCTTACGAGGCTTTGAAGGCCGGAGGCTCGCTTCCCGTGGCCTATAACTCGGGCAACGAGGCTGCGGTTGAGAGATTCATCAAGGGCGAGCTTCTGTTTACCGAGATCCCCGAGTGCGTCGCGTACGCGATGGAAAGGATCGAGCGTGTCGATATTAACGACATGGAAACGCTCCTTCACTGCGATAAAGAGGCGCGCCGTATGGCGTATGAATTTGCTGTTAAGAGGTAATATGTCCGGAGTATTTTACTTTATTGTTTCGCTTCTCGTGCTTGCGCTCATGATATTCATCCATGAGCTCGGTCACTATACCGCGGGCAGGATATTGGGATTCAAGATACTCGATTTCTCAATAGGCTTCGGCCCCGCGCTTTTCCAGTTCAAAAAGAAGGATATCAATTACGCCCTCAGGGCTATCCCGCTCGGCGGCGCATGCCGCTTTTACGGCGAGGAGGACGAACCCATCGACGCAGTGTCTTTCAATTCGCAGAAGCCGTTGAAGCGTCTTATAGTCATATTCGCGGGCCCGTTGATGAACTTCGTTCTTGCCTACGTTCTGGCCGTCGTGATGCTTCTTTGCTACGGCGATCAGAAGGTCGACAAGTATGCTAACGGCGACTATGCGATAGTAATAAACGCCGTCTCCGAAGACAGCCCCGCCGAGAGAGCCGGCCTCATGGAGGGGGATATCATTATCTCCGTCGGAGGGAACGACATTTCCGGCGAGCCTCATGAGTACGAGGATAAGATCGAAATAGTATCAAAAAGCATAGACGAAGCTCCCGCGGAGGGCGTTGCCCTAATCGTTCTTCGGGACGGGGTGCAGAAGGAGATATTCGTTTCAGATATCTTCAACGAAAAGGCGGATAAGAACCTCGTCGGCATAACCATGGGCGCTTATCGCAGATTCGTGCGGCGCGGCTTCTTCAGCGCGTTCGGCGGCGGTTTCGAGCTTATGGGCGATATAGTCAAATCGACCTTCACCGCTATCGCGAACGGCTTCAAAAACGGCTTTAACCAGGGCGACGTTTCGGGCGTCGTCGGAACGGTCGTCATCACCATGAAGATGGCCTCGATGGGCTTCTACAATCTGCTCTTCGTAATGATAATCATTTCGATGAGCTTGGGTATTATGAACCTTCTGCCGATACTTCCTCTGGACGGCGGGCATCTGCTTTTCGATTTCATCGAATTGGTTTTCGGCAAACCCGTACCGAGGAAACTGCAGAGCATTCTGAGCGTTATAGGTATCTTCCTGCTGATAGTGCTGATGATCTACGCTACCGTCAGCGATATTCGCGGACTCTTCAACGGCATGTTCAACTGGTGACGAATCGAAAGGCTGGAGGAAAAACATGGCTTCCAAAAGAATGATGATCGGAAATACGGCTGTCGGAGGCGGTGCTCCCGTCACGATACAATCCATGACGAATACCGATACCAGGGACGCCGTCCGTACGACGGAACAGATACTCTCCCTTGAAAACGCGGGCTGTGAAATAGTTCGTTTCTCCGTATATGACGAGGATTGCGCAGCGTCCATTCCGTACATCAAGGCGCATACGCATATCCCGCTCGTTGCCGATATCCATTTCGATCACAGGCTTGCGATCGCAGCTATCGAAAACGGCATCGATAAGGTCAGGATAAATCCCGGCAATATCGGCTCGGAGCAGAAGGTGCGGGAGCTCGTTGCCGCCGCCAAGGACAGGAATATCCCTATCAGGATAGGCGTCAACGGCGGTTCTTTGGAGAAGGATATCCTCAGAAAGTACGGCGTTACTCCCGAGGGAATGCTTGAAAGCGCGCTGTCTCACGTCGCCATTCTTGAAAAATGCGGCTTCTATGACATTGTTATTTCCATGAAAGCTTCCACCGTTCAAAAGACGGTCCAGGCGAACAGGCTTGCAAGCAAGAGGACGCCTTATCCTCTTCACCTCGGCGTGACCGAGGCTGGCATGGGGGAGGCGGCCATGGTGAAATCCTCCATAGGCATAGGCTCACTTCTTCTTGACGGCATAGGCGATACCATTAGGGTCTCCCTTACGGGCGATCCTGTAAGGGAAGTATATGCCGCCAAAAGGATACTCGCCGCCGTCGGCCTCCGATCGGAAGGCGTCGAGGTCGTCAGCTGCCCCACGTGCGGCAGGACGAGAGTAGATCTTGCGAGCATCGTAAAGAAGGTAGAGGAGTCCCTTCCAGAAACGGATAAGTCGCTCAGGATCGCCGTTATGGGCTGCGCCGTAAACGGCCCGGGCGAGGCAAGGGAAGCTGATATCGGCATAGCTTTCGGAAGCAAAAACGCCGTAGTTTTCAAAAAAGGCGAGCTTTGCTATTCGGACAAGCTTCCCGAGGTTGTGGACAGGTTTATTTCGGACGTTAAATCGGAGCTTCAATGAGCGAACAGGAATACATCAACATCGGCAATAAGCTTCTGAAGAATTCGGCTTTCTCCATTACGCACGCATCGAGGTCGTCTTCTACAGGCGCTTTTCATATCTGCCTTAAAGCGGAGAAGATACTGATGCCCTTCGAGATAGAGGCCATCAAGCGCTTCATCTGCGATAAGCTTTTGACAAACAACGTCTCTTTCGAGATCGACTTCAAGGAAGCCGTGGACGGGCTGTCCGATATGCGGGAAGACGACGTCGCGGATCTTTTCAGGGAGATCTGGAGCCGTATCTCTCCCGAGATTTTTCCCGTGCTCGCAAATTCTCTTATCGACGTTTCAAGGGACGAGGACGGCACGGTATTTATCGTAAGGTCTTCTCCTGAGCTTATCAAAGCCATCGATGCGGAAAGCGTCTCAAAGATCAAAACCGAGGCCGCCAATAACTGGGACTGGCATTTCGGAATAAAGCTCGTCGGCGATCAGGATCTTAACGATATCAAAAGCTATGACGTTTCGCCTTACGTAGTCAGGGAACGCGTTTCCACCGCCGATATCGGTTCAGCAGAGCCCGCCCCCACAAAGCGAAAGAAGCCTTCCGCCAAGGCTGCCGTCGATCCGAAGGATATCGTCCTCGGCAAGGAAATAGTCCGCCGCGAGATCACGCCTATGAGCGATTTCTCCGAGACTACCGGCAGCGCCATAGCGAAGGGCGCTATAATCGGTTACGAGGTATCGGAAACGAGGGACAAGTCCAGATCCATATTCAAGATCGACTTTTCCGACAAGACCAATTCGCTCTCTGCCAAATTCTTCACAGAGCCCGACAAGGCCGGTTCCATCGAATCCCTGCTCAAGGAGATCAAGGATAAGGGCGATGAGATCATAGTTCGCGGCAGTTATAAGTACGATTCCTATTCCCGCGATTACATACTGATGGCGAACGACGTCAACAGATGCGCCCGCGAAAAACGCATCGACGACGCTCCCGATGGCGAAAAACGCGTGGAGCTTCATCTGCATACGCAGTCATCGACCATGGATGCTCTTACGAAGGTGTCCGACGTCGTCAACACGGCTTTCAAGTGGGGCCACAGGGCCGTCGCCATCACGGATCACGGCGTAGTTCATTCGCTTCCCGAAGCGATGAAGATCTATAAGGATATCAAAAAGACCGCCCGCGCCAATGGCGTCGATCCCGATTTCAAGGTCATATTCGGCTGCGAAGGCTATCTTGTAAGCGACTCAACGATCCACAGCATAGACGAGCGTCCCTATACCGCTGTCGCCGTTACCGCGGCCTATTCCGCTGCGGGTACCGCGGTTTATGAGATCCGCGCCGTCAAGTTCGATCATGAAGGTACCGTGATCGGCGAATTCGGTTCCGTGACCGATCCCGGCGCATCCCTGCCCAAATGGGCTGCGGAAAAATGCGGCATTGACGAGGATGAATTCAAAAACGCTCCCGAGGCGATCAAAGTCGTCGGCGACTTCGTTTCGTTCGCTGAGGGTTCCGTGATCGTTGCCTATAACGATACCGTAATAAACGGGCTTTCTTCCGTGCTCGCTTCGGAGGACATATTGCCCTTCGAATACGTCGATATCAATAAGCTCGAGCTCAATATGCACCTTAATATCAAGGATTACAGCATGGAGAGCGGCTGCGCGCCGATAAGCGGCAGATACGAAGCTCTTCCCGAGATCCCCGCAAAGGACAGCGTCCGCGCTTTGAAGGAGCTTGCGGCAGGGCTTATCGCCGAGCTCAAGCAGAACGGCGGCACGGAGATCCCCTATTGGGACAGACGAGAGCCCGATTATACGAAGCTTCAGCGTTACCATATCATACTGCTCGCCGCGAGCCACGAGGGCCTTAAGAACCTCTACAAGCTCGTTTCCTATTCGCATCTGCAGTATTATCACAAGCGTCCCTGCATCCCCAGAAGCCTTCTGAACATGCTGAGGAACGGCATACTGCTCGGCTCCGCCTGCGAGGCGGGAGAGCTTTACAGGGCTGTTTCCAGAGGACTCCCCGCAGAGGAACAGAAGCGCATCGCCAAGTGGTATGATTACCTTGAGATACAGCCGCTTGACAATAACATGTTCATGACCGCTTCGGACGAACTCAACGTATCCGTCGACGATCTTAAGAACTTCAACAGGCGCATAGTCGAGCTCGGCGACGAGCTGGGCAAGCTTACCGTTGCCACGTGCGACGTGCATTTCCTGGAGCCGGACGACGCGATCTTCCGTTCCATACTCCTTCATTCTCAGGGCTACAGGGACGCAGTCAGGATGACTCCGCTCTATTTCAGAACGACCAAGGAGATGCTTGACGAGTTTTCCTATCTCGGTGAGGAAAGGGCGAGGGAGGTAGTAATTACAAATCCCAATATCATCGCCGATATGTGCGGCGAGCAGCTGCATCCCTTCCTTGACGAGAAATTCACCTATTCGCCCGAGCTTCCCAACGCCAAGGAGATCCTCGAGAGCATGACAATGAACGAGGCGCACAGGCGTTACGGCGATCCGCTTCCCGAGATAGTCCAAAAAAGGCTCGACAAAGAGCTTGCTTCCATAGTCGGCAACGGTTATTCTTCGCTCTACATGGTCGCGCAGAAGCTCGTTTCCAAATCCCTGGGCGACGGATATCTCGTAGGCTCAAGGGGTTCCGTCGGATCGTCTTTCGTTGCGACCATGCTTGGCATAACGGAGGTCAACGCGCTTCCTCCGCATTACCTCTGCCCCAACTGCAAATACAGCGAGTTCAAGACCGACGTCCATTCAAGATGCGGCATCGACCTTCCCGATAAGGATTGCCCCGTCTGCGGAACAAAGCTCCGAAAGGAGGGCTACGATATCCCGTTCGAGGTGTTCCTCGGCTTCAAGGGCGATAAGACTCCCGATATCGATCTGAATTTCTCGGGCGATTACCAGCCCGTCGCGCACAGATTCACCGAGGAGATGTTCGGCGCAGGTCACGCTTTCAGAGCGGGCACCATATCCGCCGTTCAGGATAAGACCGTTTACGGTTACGTAAAGCATTATTGCGAGGATCTCGGTCTCAATAAGTCCGAAACCGAGATCAACAGGCTCGTTCAGGGCTGCCTCGGAGTAAAGAAGACCTCAGGTCAGCATCCCGGCGGCATCGTAATAGTCCCCGAGGATTACGAGATATTCGATTTCTGCCCCGTTCAGCATCCCGCCGATAAGAACGACAGCGGATCCGTTACAACGCATTTCGATTTCCATGCGCTCGACGATAAGCTCGTTAAGCTTGACATACTCGGTCACGACGATCCCACCGTTCTCAGAATGCTCAACGATCTGACGGGCCTCGATCCGAGGACCATCCCGCTTGACGATCCCGAGACGATGTCGATCTACAGCACGGACGCCGCGCTCGGCGTCAGCCTTAAGCCTCTCGGATGCGACGTGGGCTCTTTGGCGATACCCGAATTCGGCACCGGCTTCGTTCGCGGCATGCTGACGGAGACGAGGCCGACAACGATGGAGGAGCTCGTCAGGATATCCGGCCTTTCCCACGGTACCGACGTTTGGAACAACAACGCGCAGGTGCTCGTGCAGAACAAGGTCGCGACACTAATGGAGGTCATCTGCACCCGCGACGATATAATGAACTATCTCATCTCCATAGGCGGAGATCCTTCGCTTTCGTTCAAGACGATGGAAAGCGTCCGAAAAGGCAGGGGATTGAAGCCCGAGATGGAGGAAATGATGCACAGCATTTCCGTCCCCGAATGGTTCATAGACAGCTGTAAAAAGATCAAGTACATGTTCCCGAGGGCGCACGCGGCGGCATACGTCATGATGAGCTTCCGAATTGCGTACTATAAGGTCCATTACCCGCTTGAGTTCTACGCGGTCTACTTTACGGTAAGGGCGGATACCTTCGATATAGAGCTTTGCCTTGGCGGATTCGACGCCGTTATGAATAATCTGAAGGCGCTGAAGAGCAAGGATAAGCCCGATCAGAAGGAGAAGGACGCAATCACGATACTCGAGGTCGTAGCCGAGATGAATCTTCGCGGATTCGAGCTTCTGCCTGTCGATCTTTACAAATCAAAGGCCAAGAACTTCACCATCGAGGACGGCAAGCTGAGGCCTCCGTTCACGTCGGTTGCGGGGCTCGGTGAGAACGTCGCCGTGCAGATCGAGAACGGCGCCAAAGGCGGCGAGTATTCCTCCAAAGAGGATTTCGCCATAAGAACGAAGGCGAATTCGAGCATAATAGAAAAGCTTGCCGCGCTCGGATGCTTCGAGGGGATCCCGGACACGGATCAGATCAAGTTCAGTTTCTGACAAATAAAAGAACACCGGATTAACCGGTGTTCTTTTTTTATGATGATTTTCAGCAGAACTTTTCGCGAAGGAGCGCTACTGCTTCTTCCTCCGAAAAGCCGAGGTTCTTTGCGGTTTCGGCGGCGGCTGTCAGCAGAGGATCGAGCGAACTGCGGCGAAGCCTTTCGCGGTCCTCGGAAGAAAGCTCCGCGACGAAGCATCCGCTGCCTGCGCGCGCTTCAATGAGCCTTGCTTCGATCAGCGCATCCCATGCGTTTCTTACGGTGATAATACTGATCCCAAGCTCCTTTGCGACTGTCCTGATCGGCGGCAGAGCTTCCCCGGGTGAAATTGTCCCCGAAAGGACCTGCCCCGCGATCTCGTCGTAAAGCTGCTTGTATACGGGCGTTGAGTCCGATGGGATTATTCTCAGCCGCATCAGATGTCGACCTCGTCGAAGAGCTTACAGCTTCTCCTGTATGAGAGCAGGGTAATGAAAAAATAGATGAGCAAGCCAGCTCCGATAAACAGAAGCTGATAAAGAAGCGAAGAGGATGAACCCGGCCAGCAGTCAATATTGTTTTCGATCCATGCGAAGAAGGGCACGGACCCTGCGGCTGCTCCGGCAGCTATGAAGAAGCCCTCGAATACGAATATGAAGAGGAACACGGCGATAGTCGAGATAAGGAATGCGCGCTCGGCTTTATATCCGTTTTTATAGAAGAACGGAAGGAAGGTCGCGTTGAAAACGGAATAGACGAGGAAGCATCCTCCGAGCAGCGCGGGGCAGGCGTCGAGGCCGGCTTTGTTTGCGTCCGTAAGCAGCGCGTGGTGGACGAAAATCATTGCCGTGAAGACGAGCATCATCGCGAGCTGTATTACCGCAACGAACAGGTACTTGGACTTGACAGCCTCCCTTTTCGAGATGGGCAGCAGCGCGGTAAACAGCACGTCGCTGTTGGAGTTGCTTATCTGCATGGAATTGAATATCGCGTTTCCAGTGAAGAAGCAAGCCACAAGATAGACGTAGCTCGGAATAAGAAACATCAGCGCTGAGAGCGAGAAGAAGAAAACGAGAGGATGCATGCAGAGCTTGAATTCTTTATACAGCAGCTTTTTCATTTCTCTTCCTCCTGTTCTACGTATACCATAATGGATTCAAGATCGGCCGGCGCTGTCCTGCAGTCTGAAAAGAGGCCAGCGTCCTCCGCTTTTATCAATCCGCTGAAGCCGAAAGCGTTTTCCTTATAGCTGATGAGATGCGTTTTTAAGCTTTCAAGGTGTTCCTGTTCTCCGGATACGAGCATGAACTTGTTCCTGAAGCTTTCGGTATCGGTAAAATCGAAGAGCTTTCCGTTCTTTATGTAACCGATGAAATCGGCGCATTTCTCGAGATCCGAGATTATATGCGTCGAAAAGAGCACGCTCCTCGTTCCGTCCTCGACGAGAGAACGAAGCACGTCGAGCAGTTCGTTCCTCGAAACGGGATCGAGGCCGCTCGTGGGTTCGTCGAGTATGAGCAGCTTCGCGTTATGCGAAAGCGCCAGAGCGAGAGCGAATTTGACGCGCATGCCGGCTGAAAGCTCGCGGATCTTTTTGTTCTCGTCGAGAGAGAATTTTTCAAGGTATCCCTTGTAAGCCGAGTCGTCCCATTCCTTGTAGAATCTCTTCGTAACGTCAGCTATCGTTTTGAGCTTTGAACGCATATAGCAGTTGAATTCGCCCATTATGAAACCGATCTTCTGCTTGCATTCGGATTCGTTTTCGAAGAAATCCATCCCGTCGACGAATACGCTTCCGCCGTCCCTTTTAATAAGGTTAAGCATTGCTTTCATCGTAGTCGTTTTGCCCGCGCCGTTTCGACCTATAAAACCCATTATGCAGCCGGGTTCCAGATCGAAAGAAATATCGTCGAGAAGAAAGCTCGGGTATTGCTTTCTCAACGATTTTACACTAAGCAGATTCATTTAGCCCTCCTGATTGTGCTTATCTGATAAGCACAATTATAAACCTCATATCTCGTCTTGTCAATAATGAAAAACTGCCTGTTTAAGAATATTTGACGCCGCATTGCAGATAATAGGCGCATAACAGTTTGCAAGGAGTCAACGCAATGAAAGCAACGGGAATCGTTAGAAGGATCGACGAGCTCGGAAGAGTCGTTATCCCAAAGGAGATCAGAAGGACGCTTAGGATCAGGGAAGGCGATCCTCTTGAGATATTCGTGGACCGCGAAGGAGGCGTTATACTCAAAAAGTATTCTCCCATTGGCGAGCTCGGAGATTTTGCCAGAGAGTACGCCGAGTCGATCCATCAATCGGTAGGGCATACTGCCGTTATCTGCGACAGGGACGTCGTTATCGCCGTTTCGGGAGCGGGGAAAAAGGAGCTTCTTTCGCATCCCGTAAGCGAGAGGATAGAGGAGATAATGCAGTCGAGAAGACGCGTCTGCGCAAGCAGAAAAGCGGGGGAGGAGTTGCTTCCCGTAACTACTGACGACAGAGGAGAGGTTTTCTCCGCGGAGCTCATTATACCGATAATCTCGTCGGGCGACTCCATTGGCGCCGTGATACTTCTATCCCGTGAACCTGACGCCGTATTCAGCGAGACCGATATCAAGGTTTGCGAAACTGCGGCGGGCTTCATGGGAAAACAAATGGAATCATAATTCGGGGACGGCCTTGATCGGCCGTCCTTTATTCTATAAATCTGCTTGACAATATGCTTCTTGCGATGTAGAATAGGCAAAGATGTAAAGGCTGTGAAGCGGAAAAGTAGTGATCGAGCCGTTTATTAAAGAGAGCCGCCGTTCGGTGCAAGGCGGCAAGGCAGATCCCGAAGCTCGCCGCAGAGCCCCCTTGCCGAACGGGAAACCCATTAAGCGGGGCGTAGTCGGGCGTTAACCGAATTCGAGCGGGCATTCTTGCCAACCGGAGTGGTACCGCGGAGTCTATCGTGCTTCGTCTCCTTTTGAGAGACGGAGTTTATTTTATTGCAAAAACATCAAGGAGAAAAATATGGCTGCAGAAAGATACGACCATATCGCCATTGAAAAGAAATGGCAGGACAGATGGAATAAGGCTAAATGCTTTGAGGCGAAGGACGATTACACCCTGCCCAAGTATTACGCGCTTATAGAGTTCCCGTTTCCGAGCGGCGCGGGGCTTCACGTCGGGCATCCCCGCCCCTATACCGCGCTTGACGTTATCGCGCGAAAGAAGAGGCTCGAAGGCTACAACGTGCTCTTCCCGATAGGCTATGACAGCTTCGGCCTTCCCACGGAGAACTACGCCATCAAGACGGGCGAGCACCCCATGAAGGTGACGGAGCGCAATATCTCCGTATTCCACCGCCAGCTCCAGATGCTCGGAATGAGCTTCGATTGGAGCCGCGAGCTTTATACCTCCGATCCCAATTACTATAAGTGGACGCAGTGGATATTCCTTAAGCTGTTCGAAAAAGGCCTTGCTTATAAAGCGGAGCTTCCGATCAATTTCTGCACCTCGTGCAAGGTCGGCCTCGCGAACGAGGAAGTCGTTGACGGCACCTGCGAGCGCTGCGGCGCGCCGGTTATCCGCATGGTAAGAAGCCAGTGGATGCTGAAGATCACCGCCTATGCCGACAGGCTGATCGACGATCTTGATAAGGTCGATTTCTCCGAGCGCATCAAGACCACTCAGCGCAACTGGATAGGGCGAAGCACCGGCGCCGAGGTCACCTTCAGGATCGAAGGTTACCCCGAGGGGCTCAGGATCTACACCACGAGGCCCGATACCATGTTCGGCGCAACGTACATGGTAATAGCTCCCGAGCATCCGCTCGTTGACGTGCTCAAGGACAGGATCGAGAACATGGACGAGGTGCTCGCTTACCGCGAACAGGCCGCGCATAAGAGCGATTTTGAGCGCAGCGAGCTTGCCAAGGATAAGACCGGCGTTCCTCTTAAGGGCGTTTACGCCATCAATCCCTGCACCGAAAAGCCCATCCCCGTTTGGATCTCCGATTACGTCCTCATGGGTTACGGCACGGGCGCTATAATGGCGGTTCCCGGCCATGATACGAGGGACTGGGAGTTTGCCAAAAAGTTCGGTCTGCCCATTATCGAGGTCGTCGCCGGAGGCGATATCGAGAAGGAGGCCTTTACAGACTGCGAGACGGGCGTTCTCGTCAATTCGGGCTTCCTTAACGGTATGCAGGTCGAAGAGGCAAAGAAGGCCATCACCGCCTATCTCGAGGAGAAGGGCATTGGCCAAAAGAAGACGAATTTCAAGCTCCGCGATTGGCTGTTCTCCCGCCAGAGGTACTGGGGCGAGCCCATACCCCTCGTTTACTGCGAGCACTGCGGCTGGGTGCCCATCCCCGAGGATCAGCTTCCGCTGACTCTTCCGGACATCGATAACTATAAGCCCGCCGAGGACGGCTCCTCCGCGCTTGCCAGGGCGACCGATTGGATCCACACCACCTGCCCGAAGTGCGGCGCACCTGCCGAGCGAGAGATCGATACAATGCCCAACTGGGCAGGTTCCAGCTGGTATTTCCTCAGGTACTGCGATCCCAATAACGATAACTGCCTTGCAAGCAAGGAAGCGCTGGATTACTGGATGCCCGTCGACTGGTATAACGGCGGTATGGAGCATACCACGCTGCATCTGCTTTATTCGAGGTTCTGGCATAAGTTCCTCTACGATATCGGCGTCGTGAGCTGTCCCGAGCCCTATATGAAGCGCACGAGCCACGGAATGATACTTGCAGAGGACGGCCGCAAGATGTCCAAGAGCTTCGGCAACGTCATTAATCCCGACGATCTGTGCGAATCGCTCGGCGCGGATACCGTCCGCCTTTACGAGATGTTTATCGGCGCTTTCGAGCAGACCATCCCCTGGAGCACAACGGGCGTTATGGGCTGCCGCAGGTTCCTTGACCGCGTATGGCGTATGCTCGATATGGTGAAGGGGGAGGGCGAGCGCCCCGAAATGCGCTGTTCGCTCCACACCTGCATAAAGAAGGTCACCGAGGATACCGAACGCATGAAGTTCAATACGGCCATAGCTGGCATGATGAGCTTCGTCAACGACGTCTACGCCAACGGCAGCATTACCAGGGACGAGATGAGGACGCTCCTCATACTGCTCGATCCGTTCGCTCCTCATATTGCGGAAGAGATGAACGAGCTCCTCGGCTTTGAACCCATCTACGAGGCTTCCTGGCCCAAGTGGGATGAATCCGCTCTCGTCAAGAACGAGAGGGAGCTCGGCATTCAGGTCAACGGCAAGCTCCGCGCGAGGATGAACGTTCCCGCCGAGATCTCCGAGGATGAGCTTCGCGAGCTCGTTCTTTCGAACGAAGAGCTGGCTCAGTGGCTTGCGGGAAAGACCGTTCGCAAGTTCATTGCAATAAGGAACATCGTTAACGTAGTAGTTGGATAATGAACAAGCGGGGCGCGTGATCCCATGCGCCCCCTTATATCTGTTATGGCAGGCAGGACAAAGGCTGAAAAATCGAGGATAGAGAAGAGGATGAGGGCCGAAAGGACGGTGATACCCATCGTCTGTGTTTTGGCTGTCGCCGCTTTTATAGTTATAGCTGCCGTTTTCGGCAAAACCGGCTCAGGGACCTTAGCCAAGACAACTCCGGAGCCTACTGCCGAACCCACCGAGTACCCCTTCATCACAATCGTCGGCAGAATGGCCGAAGAGCTTGAAGGAGAAAAAGTGATCGGCGAAGACTATGCGGATTTCAGCTTTCGCAGTCCGGTCGACGGTTCATCCGTCACCGCGCACGTTTATCTCAAATCGGGCCTTGCCTGTATAAAGACAGTCAGGACGCTTGAAAAGAAATCCGATGAAGCCGTCGATCCCGACGATCCGTTCGGCGACGTCTACGCCGATGAGAGCGAGAAGCCGGGGGAGAGCGACGATCTTGAAAACGATATCGCTTCCGAGTTAGTCAGGATCGTCTCTTTCGTGTATTCTCCCGCCGACGGCGAGAAGGCTTTGCATGACGTCAAAGACGCCCTCGTAAAGATAAGAGCGGGAGAGCTCCAAAAGACGGATATCGTTTTCGGAGCTTATATCATGAGCTTTGATTATTCAGAGGCCGACAAGCTTCTCACCGTCATCTGCGAGCCTTCCTAATCCATCTAATATATCAGATTAAATACTTTACTTATTTCCCGGAATTATGTATAATCAAACTGCTTGAAAAAACAATCTCCAACGGAGGATCAAAAAATGAGCATCGGTAACAGTAAAAGGTTTGATACCCGTAAACTCGTCGGCATCGCACTCCTTACGGCGATCGTCGTCGTTCTGCAGCTTCTAGGAAGCTTTATCCGTTTCGGTACTTTCTCTATTTCCCTCGTTCTCATGCCCATCGTCGTCGGCGCCGCTCTCTTCGGAGTATGGGCCGGCGCTTGGCTCGGTTTTGTATTCGCGGTAGTCGTCCTGCTTCAGCCCGATACCGCGTTCTTCCTGGGGATCAATCCCGCGGGTACGGTTATCACCGTCATACTCAAGGGCGTTCTCTGCGGCGCGTGCGCGGGTCTCGTTTACAAATTCCTTGCGGAGAAGATCAATACCGTTGCCGGCGTTATCGCGGCGGCTGCGGTTGCTCCCATAGTCAACACGGGAATATTCCTTATCGGATGCAGGCTCTTCTTCTGGGACACCATTAAGGAAATGGCCGCCGGCACCAAGTACGCGGATAACGTTGGCCTTTACCTTATCGTGTTCTTCGTAGGCCTCAATTTCGTATTCGAGCTCGTTGTGAACCTCATTCTCTGCCCCGCGATAGTTTATCTTATCCGCATAGGCGAGAAGAGCATAGCCAGGAAAAAATAATCTTTATACCGAAAGGGCCGATCGTCAGATCGGCCTTTTTCTTATGCCGCTCCAAGATAGGTCAGTATGCTTCCGAACGACAGCATTATCTGTACCGCGAACAGGACGTAACAAATTGTCTTCTTCGACGCGTCTTCTTTTTTAGAATAATATCGCGCTCCCCAAAGAGGAACGAGCGGGATAAGCGCGGCGTATATCACGAATAGGATCTTTATGAGCATATTCATCACCTCGGTCGTATGATACCATTCGACACGATACGGCTTCAATCGTGGCTTTATGACAGAATTGACAAATTAATGAATTCGGAAAATAAGACTATGAAATACGCCTCTTTGGTGATATAATTCAAAGTGAGAATTTATAGGAGTATTATCGGATGAACGTATTCAAGGCGGTTTCGCCTTTCGAGCCGACGGGCGATCAGCCGCAGGCGATAGACAAGCTTGCAGAGGGCGTCATGCGCGGAGACAGGCTCCAGGTCCTGCTCGGCGTGACCGGCTCGGGAAAGACCTTTACGATGGCGAAAGTCATTGAAAAGGTGCAGAAACCCACGCTCGTCATCGCGCATAACAAAACGCTTGCGGCCCAGCTTTGTTCGGAGCTTAAGGAGTTCTTCCCGGACAGCGCTGTGGAGTATTTCGTGAGCTATTATGATTACTATCAGCCGGAAGCGTATATCGCTTCATCCGATACCTATATCGAGAAGGTTTCATCCGTCAATGAGGAGATAGACAGGCTGCGTCACAGCGCGACCTGCGCGCTGTACGAGCGGAAGGACGTCATAATAGTCGCATCCGTTTCCTGCATTTACGCGCTCGGCAGCCCCGAGGAATACTCCAGGATGAGCATTTCGCTCAGGATCGGCATGGAGATAGAGCGCGACGCTATTCTGAGAAAGCTCGTTGAAATGCAGTATCAAAGAAACGAGCTCGATTTCTCGCGCGGAACGTTCAGGGTAAAGGGCGACGTCATCGAGGTATTTCCGATGAGCGAGAATGAAAAGGCCTACCGTATAGAAATGTTCGGCGATGAGATCGAGAACATTTCCGAGATCACTGTCGTTACGGGCCAGCCTATCAGGTCGCTCGCGCATATAGTGATTTTCCCCGCGACGCATTACGCCGCCGATCAGGAGAAGACCGAAGAGGCGCTTGAACAGATCAAGCATGACATGATCGAACGCGTAAAGGAATTCAAAGCGCAGAACAAGCTTATTGAGGCGCAGCGCATTGAACAGCGTACGACCTTCGATATGGAAATGATGCGCGAGATCGGCTACTGCCAGGGCATTGAGAATTATTCCCGTTATTTCGACGGACGAAAGCCGGGCGAGCCGCCGTTCACACTGATGGATTATTTCCCGAAAGGATTCCTGACGATAATAGACGAATCCCACGTTACGCTTCCGCAGCTTCGCGCCATGTACCGCGGTGATCTTTCAAGGAAGACGGAGCTCGTGGAATACGGCTTCAGGATCCCCAGCGCGTACGATAACAGGCCCTTGACTTTCGACGAGTTCGAGCAGCGAGTCGATCAGTTGATCTGCGTCA
This sequence comes from Clostridiales bacterium, assembly GCA_024698505.1. GTDB lineage: Bacteria > Bacillota > Clostridia > Christensenellales > CAG-138 > UBA3857. The sequence goes on from JAILRE010000018.1 coordinate 35,342, forward strand.
GCGCAACGCCCGGCGATTACGAGCTTGAAAAGGCAACTCAGGTCGCAGAACAGATAATAAGGCCCACCGGACTCGTCGATCCCGAGATCGACGTAAGGCCCGTTACGGGGCAGGTGGACGATCTTCTGGGCGAGATAAGGCTCACGGCCGAAAAAGGCTACAGAACGCTCGTAACGACGCTCACGAAGCGTATGGCCGAGATGCTGACGGAATATCTCGACGGAATGGGCGTAAGAGTCAGATACATGCATTCCGATATCGAGACCATCGAGAGGATGGAGATAATAAGGGATCTCAGGCTCGGCGAATTCGACGTGCTCGTCGGCATCAACCTTTTGAGGGAGGGCCTGGATCTTCCCGAGGTCGGGCTCGTCGCCATACTCGACGCCGATAAGGAGGGCTTCCTCAGGTCTACCACTTCGCTCGTTCAGACTGTGGGACGCGCGGCAAGGAACGTCGACGGCAGAGTCATCATGTACGCCGATACAATTACCGACTCCATGCAGCGCGCTATCGACGAGACCAACCGCCGCAGAGAGATCCAGCTTCGGTATAATAAGGAGCATAACATAACTCCCAAGAGCATTAAGAAAGCCGTCCATGACGTTATCGAGATAAGCTCCAAGGCAAAAGCAAGCAAGGACGGAATGACGGACGCCGAACGCATGGAGCGCATCAGGATAATCACCGAACAGATGCGTCAGGCGGCTATGGAGCTTGAATTCGAGGAAGCCGCGAAGCTGAGGGACGAACTGTTCAGGCTCCAGGGCAAGGAGCCGGATGAAGCTCCCAAAGCCTTGCCGGGTACTCCCGGAAGCCGCAGGAAGGCCAGACAAAGGACCAGAAAATGAAGGACAGCATCTATATTCAGGGGGCGAGGGAGAACAACCTTAAAAACGTTTCCCTCGAGCTTCCCAGGAACAAGTTCATAGTATTCACAGGCGTTTCGGGCTCGGGCAAATCCTCGCTCGCTTTCGATACGATTTATGCGGAGGGGCAGAGGAGATACGTTGAATCCCTCTCGGCCTACGCAAGGCAGTTCCTCGGACAGATGGACAAACCCGACGTCGATCATATCGAGGGGCTTTCTCCCGCAATATCCATTGACCAGAAGAGCACCTCGAACAACCCCAGATCCACAGTCGGCACGGTCACCGAGATAAACGATTATCTTCGTCTGCTTTACGCAAGGATCGGTCACCCGCATTGCCCCCAATGCGGAAAGCCGATAGAGAAGCAGAGCATCGACCAGGTAGTCGACCGCGTAATGGGATTCGACGAGGGCACTAAGATACTCGTAATAGCTCCCGTTGTAAGGGCGCGAAAGGGCGAGCATAAGAGCGTTTTCGAACGCATACGCAAGGAGGGCTACGTCCGCGTCAAGGTCGACGGAACGGTCTACGACGTCAACGAAGTTCCCGATCTCGATAAGAAAAAGAAGCACACCATCGACGCGGTAGTCGACAGGCTCGTTATCAGAAAAGGGATCGAATCGAGGCTCAGCGATTCTTTGGAGACCGCTTTCAGCTTCGGCGAGGGGTTGGCAAAAGTCGTTAAAACCGACGGAGAGGAGTATCTTTTCTCTCAGAATTACGCTTGCCCCGATTGCGGCATCAGCATAGAAGAGCTTACGCCGAGGATGTTCTCGTTCAACAGTCCGTTCGGCGCTTGCCCCGAGTGCACGGGCCTCGGCTTTATGCTTACGATGGATGAACAGCTCGTCGTTCCCGATACCAAGCTTTCGCTCAACGAAGGAGCGATCTCCGTTTCCGGCTGGCAGAGCAATTCGAAAAACACCATCGCCAATATGTATTTCACCGCCATAGAGAAGGAATACGGCTTTGACGGCGATACTCCCTGGGAGAAGATCCCCGAGGCGGGCCAAAAGGCCATCCTCTACGGAACGGGCGAAAAGCGTCTGCACGTCGAGTACCAGAAGGAATACGGCAACGGTACGTTCGACACTCCTTTTGAGGGCGTCATCCCAAACCTGCAGAGGCGTTACCGCGAGACGCAGTCCGATTGGTCCAAGCAGGAGCTTGAAGCCTATATGCGAAATACGCCCTGTCCCGCGTGCGGCGGAAAGAGGCTGAAGCCCGAATCCCTTGCAGTGACCGTCGGCGGGAAGTCTATCGCAGAAGTATCCGATATGTCCGTCGGCAAGGCGCTTGCATTCATTAAGGATCTGAAGCTCACAAAATCCGAAGGGATAATCGCCGCGCAGATAGTTAAGGAGCTGAACGCAAGGCTCGGATTCCTCATAAACGTAGGTCTTGATTATCTGACCCTTTCAAGGGCGTCATCTTCGCTTTCCGGCGGCGAGGCACAGAGGATAAGGCTCGCCACGCAGATAGGTTCCGGCCTTGTAGGAGTCCTCTACATACTTGACGAGCCGAGCATAGGTCTCCATCAAAGGGACAACCGAAAGCTGCTCGACGCGCTCTGCGGACTCAGGGATCTGGGCAATACGCTCATCGTCGTAGAGCATGACGAGGAGACCATAAGGACGGCGGACCATATCGTCGATATCGGCATTGGCGCGGGCGAACACGGCGGAAACGTCATCGCGCAGGGCAGCCTTGAAGAGATAATGGCCGTTCCCGAATCCGTCACGGGGCAGTTCCTGACCGGGAAAAGGGTAATAAAGGTCCCCGAAAAACGCCGCAAATGCAGCGGGAATTGGCTCTCCGTGCGCGGGGCAAGGGTCAACAACCTCAAGAACATCGACGTTGACGTTCCGCTCGGCGTATTCACGTGCGTAACGGGCGTATCGGGCTCCGGTAAATCGAGCCTCGTAAACGAAATAATAAAGAAATCGCTGCTTCACGATCTTAACCGCGCAAGGATAAGACCGGGCGACCATGACAGCATCGAAGGCGCAGAGCATCTAGATAAGATAATCGATATTGATCAATCGCCCATCGGCAGGACGCCGAGGAGCAATCCCGCGACCTATACCGGAGTATTCGATCTTATAAGGGACGTTTTCGCACAGACTCCCGACGCGAAGCTTCGCGGCTTCAATTCGGGAAGGTTCAGCTTCAACGTCAAGGGAGGTCGCTGCGAAGCCTGCTCCGGCGACGGTATCCTGAAGATAGAGATGCATTTCCTTTCGGACGTTTACGTTCCCTGCGAGGTTTGCAAGGGAAAACGTTACAACAGGGAAACGCTTGAAGTCCGATACAAGGGTAAGACCATAGCAGACGTGCTCGATATGACCGCCGAGGAGGCATACCGTTTCTTTAAGCCCCTGCCGAAGATCGCAAGGAAGCTCGAGACGCTTTGCGACGTCGGTCTGGGCTACATCAAGCTCGGTCAGCCCTCGACCACGCTGTCGGGCGGCGAGGCGCAGAGGGTGAAGCTTGCCACGGAGCTTGCGAGAAAGAACACCGGAAGGACTCTTTACGTCCTTGACGAGCCTACGACGGGGCTTCACGTAGCCGACGTCGAGCGTCTGCTGGAGATCCTGCAAAGGCTCTGCGACGGAGGCAGCACGGTTCTTGTTATAGAACACAACCTTGACGTAATAAAGACCGCTGATTACATAATCGATCTCGGCCCAGAGGGCGGCGACGCCGGAGGCACGGTAATTGCCTGCGGAACGCCCGAAGAGGTGGCTGAGTGCAAAGAAAGCTATACAGGGCATTTTCTTAAGGAAATACTGAAAAAATAACGAAAGGACAGGGGAGAGGCAACAGTGGATTCTACGATGGGAAAATGGTATGAGGCCGCGAAAAAGAGGGTCTCGGTCCGTAAGTATTCGGATGGCGCGAGCAGGGATGAGATACTTGAGCTCAAGGACGTAGCCAATTATCTGAGCACGGATGAAGTCAGGATAGTCGTCGGGAAAAAAGACGGTATCTTTAACGCGCTTATAGGTAAAACAATATCCGGCACCGATACCTTCGCCGCTGTTATCAGCCGCGAGGGCGACAACGATTACATGGTCGGTTCCGTCGGCGAGGCTTTCGTGCTCGAATGCACGGCTATGGGATACGGCACGTGCTGGCTCGGGCTTTCCTACAATAAAGCGCTTGCAAACTCCTTTATAAGGCTTGACGACGACGAAAAGATCCGCTGTCTGATATCCGTGGGGCATTACGTTATCGAGCCCGCTCACAAGAGGACTCGCAAAACAATATATAATCTTACGGGCCTTGAGGATCACGCTTTTAGGCAGCTTCCGGATTGGCAGAAATGCGCTATCGAGTGCGGCAGGCTTGCTCCGTCCGCAAGGAACGCCCAGCCCTGGGAATTCGACGTTTTGAACGATTCCCTGCAGGTGGCCTGTGTTTCGAAAAATTTCGGATACGGCGGCATCGACTGCGGTATCGCCATGCTGCATCTTGAGATCGGCGCGGCGCATTGCGGCGTCTACGGAGACTGGCAGATCGAAGACAGATTGCCGTTGTTTACCGTGAATTACAGATCCGAGTCATGAAAAAGGTTTCGATCTATACGGACGGCGCCTGCTCGGGCAATCCGGGCATGGGCGGCTGGGCCGCAATACTGATGTACAGATCCGTCAGGAAAGAGATCTCGGGAAACGCGCTTGAAACGACGAATAACCGCATGGAGATAACCGCGGCGCTCGAGGGGCTTGAAGCTTTGAAGGAACCGTGCGCTGTGGATATCTATACGGACAGCGCGTATCTTTACAACGCGTTTCACGAAGGCTGGATCTATAATTGGATTCGCAACGGGTTCGTAAAAACCAACAAGAAGCCAGTTGAGAATCGCGATCTCTGGGAGCGCATGATCGAGCTTACGCGAAAACACAAAGTCAACTGGAACAAGGTCAAAGGTCACGCGGATAACGAATACAACAATCGCTGCGATCAGCTTGCAAGAGCCGAAATCAAGAAACTGCGTGAAACCGTCGATCCAAAGCCTTTGGAAGGGCTTGAAGCCCAAGAACCCCTAAAATAATATATTTCGCTGAAACGCACATACAACATTGCGTTAAACTTGTCTTTAACGCAATGTTGTGTTATAATGAGGATACTGACAAGGAGGCTTCCCCATGAGCGAATACTCTATTGAAAAAACAAAAAAGTACACGCTTAAGCTGCGGGAGCTCGTTATGGAGCTTCCTCCGTGCTGCGGCGAGTTCTTTCGCGGAATCGAGCTCACGACCGGCATCATGACGAGATACGGTTACGCCGTCGATCTGCGCACTTTTTTCACTTATCTTTTGGGCACGAATATCTGCGACGGTCTTTCTTCCATGAAACAGATCGATTACGGCGTGCTTGAAAAAGTCGATTCTACCTGCATAGAATGTTTCCTCGAATACGTTTCTCTTTATCAGCAGGACGATGATTCGGAGCTGATCGTCAACGGCGAACGCGCTAAAGCCAGGAAGCTTTCCGCGATACGCGCGCTGTTCAAGTATCTGTATAAAAAGGAGCGAATCAAGAACAACGCCCCCGCTCTCGTGGACACTCCGAAGCTTCACGAGAAGCCCATCATCAGGCTTGAGCCTGACGAGATGTCAAGACTGCTGTCCACCGTTGAGAACGGCGACGGCTTAACCGAAAAGCAAAAAATATATCATCAGTCCAACGCGGTTCGCGATACGGCAATTATTACATTGTTTCTTGGTACTGGCATGCGTATTAGCGAGCTCGTCGGCATCGACATAGACGATCTCAATTTCATGTCCAACGAGGTCAGGATCACCCGCAAAGGCGGCAATGAGGAAATGATAGTATTCGGCTCCGAGGTTCGCCAAGCGCTCCTCCAATACATGATTTATCGCGAAGGCATGATCCCCGCCGAGGGGCATGAAAAGGCGCTTTTCCTCTCAATGCAGAAGAAGCGAATGAGCGTAAGATCCGTCGAGGTGCTCGTCAAAAAATACGCTCAGATTGCCGCCCCTTTGAAGAAGATATCGCCGCATAAGCTTCGCAGTACATACGGAACCATGCTTTACAGGGAGACAGGCGACATTTATCTCGTAGCTGACGTGCTCGGACATAAGGACGTCAACACGACGCGCAAGCATTACGCCGCCATGAGCGAGGATAAGCGCAGATACGCCGCGGAGGTTTTCAAACTGCGCTCCGATGATGAAAAGTCGGATGAAGATACCGGCCTCTCCCCCGCCCCCGAGGACGAATAATCGAGCAAGTTCGGCATAAGAATGCAATATGAACTGTGCCGATAATAAAAAGACGCCGCGTCGTTTCAAAAAAGGCAAGGTCATCGCGCTGATCGTCCTTGCCTTTTCAATATCGTTTTTCTTTATTTCACTTAGGTTTTTTAATGACGATCCGGAAAGCGATCCTTATCGGGAATGGCTTGAGATCAAAAAAGAGCCGCAGGTCGGATTGATCAGGATATGGCATATCGCAGAGATTAAGCCGTACGTCGGCAGTCTCTCGTCCTGGCTTTCCAAGCAGGCAGGCGCCTATAAGGATCGATTCATAGGCGTTTACTTTGACGTGCGCGCATACACGCTTGAGGATGCGCTTGAAAGGCTTAAGAACGGCGATCGGCCGGATATCATAAGCTTTCCCGAAGGATCGCTCGAAGCTTCGGGTTTTGCGGACGTGATTGCTTATTCCGTTCCCTATTGCGCGACGGGCAGCTTTGTCGTTTTCGATCCCGTTAAGGCGGCGGATACGCCTGTTGAGAAAATGGCTGCGTCTGCCGGTTCGCCCGAAGCTTTCAAAAAGGGAAAATGCTTTTCATGCGTCTGCGATATCCGCGGGCTCGGCGATCTTGAAAGAGCTCAGCTTGCCGGGAAATGCCCGTATTTTGAGGCGGAATCGTACCCCGAAGCGGGATTCAAATATCAATCGATCGGTTACTTCAGCGGCGTTTCGGTTGAAAAGATCCCCTACATTTCCGGCTTTATAGAGCATATTTCGAATACCGCCGCGCAGGGTTCGCTGTGCGGTATAGGCCTTTTGCCCGTAAACGCCGGATTCGATATCGGTTTTGAGATCGAAGCGATAAGGAAACTGTACGAATCGTTTTGCGAAACAGCGATCAGGGAGACTTTATGATAAACTTGCAATCTGGCGCAGTTTGTGTTAATATACTATTATCAAAAGTATCGATTGCCCGATACGGAAAGACGAGGTAAAATATGAGCTTCCTGGATTCCTTCCTCAAACGTTTGAGCGGCGAGATCAAGAAAAACGTCGGCTCCGATATAAAGGACAAGCTTAACAAGGCTGTCAACGAGAAACAGAAAAAGATCGTGTTCGAAGCGCTTCCTACGAACGCGGAAGAACTAAAGGCGCTGCCCTTTGCCGATCTGCGCGATCCTTACGCCGTAGCCGCTATGACGGTCGCGGCGCTCTGCGTCTTCCCCAAGGACAGAGAAGCCTGCTATGAAATGATGAATTATCTGAAGGGGCCGCGTCCGCTCTCGCAGGTGGATATGTCCTTCATACGAGACAGGTTCATGGACGGCGTTGATTACGTGCCTCGTTCCTATTTTGTTGGCACTTCCCCCGACAACGATTATTCCCCCTCCCTTCCTTACACCGTTAACGTGCTCGAACTTGCTCACAGCCGCGACCAGATAGGCGAGGGCTATCTCAGGCTCTTTATAAGGTCGTCGGGTGCGGATTCGGAGCGTTTCGTTGTTCTCAGGCATAAGCCTTCGACCGATCAGTGGTTCGTCTGGCAGTTCGAGGGCCTTCTGAGCGGGATAAGACAGCCCAAGAGCAAAGACGAATGGGCATAAAGACATAATAAATAAAAGCACCGCCGGTTATCGCCGGCGGTGCTTTTGATTTAAGACGGCAGTTTACTCGAGTCCCATACTTTTGCGGATGATGCAGAGTGCATCGGCGCTGGTTACGTCGCCATCCTGATTATAATCGGCCAGGAACAGGGGAAGCTCCTCGAGTTCACAAAGGTTCATTGTGTAGCGAACTACCAGCAGCGCGTCGGCGCTGTTAACTTCGTTGTTGAGGTTTACGTCGCCCAGCATGTATTTTCCGGGGTCGCCGCTGTAGGCAACGTTGTCGAGGAATGCCATATCAAGGCCGTTGTCTACCGAGTAGTCCTTCTTGTAAGTCCATTTGAAAGTGTAGCTTCCCGTTGTTCCTGCGGTATACGTTTTCGTTGCGAAGCCGGTGCTGCCGCTGATATTGGCGACTTCAGCGCCGTTTGCGTAGAAAGTGAGCTTGTCATAGTTTGACTCACTGCTGACCGCCCAATCAAATGAAAGCGTCTCCCCCGCCTGCATGTCGATCGTAAGCTGTACGGTGGATTCGGAGTTGCTGACTTTTGCGTTCGACGAGTATCCGCAGATCCTTCCTTCGTAGTTTGTATCTACCGCCCAAGGATAGTCGCCCGTCGAGGTGAACTCAAGCGATCCGTTAAGAACGTTGAGCGCCTCGTCGAGGGTGGGCATGGGTTTTACTTCTATCTCGATGCTTTTCTCGAAGGATCTGAAAGTCGTCAGATCCGTTGCCAGGATCGTGATAGTGACCGTACCGGGAGAAATGCCGCGGATAAGAGCGGAATATCTGGATCCCGTTACGGTGGCTATGGATTCGTCTGAACTTGACCAAACAGCGTCATAGTTGTTTGCACCCGAGGGATAGCGGATCACTCTGAGCGAAAGGGTGTTTCCGACGTAAACGGAACCTTCCGACGGAGAGAGCGCGACGCCCCACAAATTCACGGGATCGGGATCGGGCTTCCTTTTTATGCCTATGTATTCAAGATGCGAATCGGCGCCGCTCGCCGGGAAGTATAATCCGTCGATGGGCTTAATGACGATTGCGCCGCCGGCGGCAATGCTGCACTGCGAACCCGTGAAAACGACCGGGCCGAGCAGATCGTAGGGATTCTGTACCGAGTGGTACTGCTCGGGATCGTAGCCATTCTGCGGAGTGAAGCCGTACAGACCGTCATACGAGACAGGGTCGTTTGCTACGAGAGCTATACGGAAGTTTTTAACGAGTTCGGACGTGTCAGCTCCGGTTGCGTTGGCGATAGCGGATACTGCGCTTCCGGTATTTGAGTACTGCTGTGTGATCGATTTGAATATCGTATTGCCGTAATGCGTGAACAGATACTGGCTGAAGAACGAGACCTGAGAATACAGCGGCAGCACGTTGGAAAGGCTGCTGTTCCATTTGTACATGGAATAGCCGTTATGAAGCTCGTAACCGGAAGTATAATTGAACTCGTGAGGAGGATTCAGCCAATCGTCGTTCCTGCTGTAATAATAGTTTTCCCAGCTCTGAATCCTGGGTATTACGGAGGAACCGGGATAGCAGATCTCCTCCGCAGCCGCGCTCATGCTCTCGTTCAGCCAGGTATCCATACCGTTCGTGATGGAGTAATTGATCAGATGCTGGTACTCGTGGCAGAAAACGCTGTACGAGTTCTCGAGATCGTAAACGGGCTCGTTTGTACTCTGATTCACATAATAAACGCAGGGATACGTGTCGATATGGATCATGGGAACTGCGTTTGTGTTGAAATCATAGCTGGAGAAATAACCCGCTACGTAGCCGGAAGTGGATCCGGGCTGCCAGCTGTCGGCTATGTTGTAGTACATAAGATGCACTCTGCCGTCGCCCTGCGTACCGTTGCTGTGATCGCCGAAAGAACTGTTCATAAGATCGTAGATAGAGTCGAATTCTTCGGCAACGATCCCGGGATAAGTTGCGTCGATCACGTCGAGCGGGTAATAATTCGTGTTATTCTGAGCGGGCGTCCAGACGTAGCAATGCTCGCCCTTGGCAACGCATTTGAAGCTCAGCGACGAGGGACCGGGGCTGTAATTGCTGATCGTGAAAGTATGAGTATCGCCGACGTTGTAGGAGACCCTTTCGCCCTCCTTGGGGCGGACGGAAGGCCTCAAAGCGTTCTGCTCCGCTATTTCGGCGTCAACGTCGATCCTGTACAGTACGTTTTCGCCGGACGGAGACTTGGCGTTCGGATCGACTTCGGTCTCGATCAGGCCGGACATGTCGCCCGTGGAATACTCCGTGCTCGTAGACGCGATCGTGGACGGGTTGTAGATAACGACGTAGTCGCCTTCATAGCCGCCTGTCGGATCGGTGTCAAGCTCGAGGTGCCCGTCGCCCTGCAGCCTTTCTGGCTCATTTGCAAGGCTTACGGATGCGGGGATGCACCCGAGCATCAGGACGAGCGCCAATAAAACGGAAAGAACTCGTTTGGTCATTTGAATAACCTCCGGATCATTTATTTCAGCATAACTGCTTTCAAATATAATAAAACAAATCCTCCTGTTTTGCAAGCAAAAGATTATTCCGAAAATATAATATTTTACTTGTTGGCGAGGGGGTTACGCGCAATGGATTGTTATGGTATAATATGTATTTGGGAATTTGTTCCCGTCTATACATCGAATCTTATTATCACGGAGGTTTAATTATGGAAAACGTTAGGGTTGCTATTTGGGGTTTCGGCGCGATGGGTTCCGGTATCGCAAGGATGCTCCTCGGCAAAAAGGGCGTTGAGATCACAGGTGTATGCGACATGTGGGATAAGCTCAACGGTATGAGCATCTTCGACCGTCTCGGCATCGAAAGGGGCGACCGCAAGGACGTCCGCATCTCCAACGACATCAATTCCGTCATCTATAAAGGGGCGGCAGACGTGGCTATCGTCGCAACCGATTCCTTCGTTCCCGCGGTGTTCCCCAAGATCAAGTTCGTTCTTGAGAACGGCATAAACGTCGTAACCACCGCCGAGGAAATGAGCTACCCCAAGGCGCAGCATCCCGAGCTTGCCGCGGAGCTTGACCGCATCGCCAAGGAAAACGGCGTTTCCGTTCTCGGCACCGGCATCAATCCCGGCCTCATGATGGACCTCCTCGCTATATGCCTCTCCGGATGTATGATCGACGTTGAGAGCGTTATGTGCAAGCGCGTCAACTCCCTCTCCCCCTTCGGTCCCGCCGTTATGAAGGAGCAGGGCATCGGCATCACCGTAGACGAGTTCAACAAGGGCGTTGAGGACGGCACTCTTGCCGGTCACGTCGGCTTTGAAGAGTCCGCCGGCATGATCGCAGAGGCTCTCGGCTGGAAGATCAACAAGTTCGAAAAGCAGATGGCCCCCATCGTCACCAGCGTTGACCGCAAGGCTCCCTACGGCTTTGCCGCCGCGGGCAACGTCGCAGGCGTTAACATGACCGCTCAGGCCTACGTTGACGGCAAGATGAGGATCGACCTCATTCATCCTCAGCAGATCGAGCCCGAGATGGAAGGCACGCATACCGGCGATTACGTCGTTATCGAGGGCACTCCCTCCATCCACGTCGCAAACACCCCCGAAGTTGAGGGCGGTCTCGGCACCATTGCCATGTGCGTAAACATGATCCCCCACGTCATCAACGCCAGGCCTGGCCTCAAGACCATGATCGACCTGCCCGTTCCCCATGCCATCATGGGCGACTTCCGCGACTACATAGAAAAATAAACCGCATTCGGGAAGCCGGACGATCGTCCGACTTCCCGAGTTATATTGAAATTGGAGGTATTTATGGCAAAGAAAGGCGATTGGGTGCAGATCCACAATATCGTTCTGCCGCCCGAGGAGCGCTCTTCCGCTCTTCCCGAGGATACAAAGGTCAATCCTCTTGAGATGTGGGTAAAGGGCTACCTGCAGGAGGACGCCGAGATCGGCGACGTTGCCGAGGTCGTTACCCGCACCGGCCGTCACGCCAAGGGCGAGGTCGTCAAGGTCAACCCCTATTTCGAGCATAACTTCGGTTTCTTCGTACCCGAGGTGCTTGAGATCGGCGATATGGTGCGCAAGATCACGTTCGGAGGTGAAGACTGATGGATAACAGCTATGATGCGATAATGTCCCGTAAGAACGAGATCATAAAGAACGCTGTCGGCATGGACTTCGAGAAGTTCGAGAAGCCCGGCATCGGCTTCGATTACGAGGCCATGATGGAAGCCACCGGCTATACCATCGATGAGATAAGGCGCGTTCAGTCCATGTTCTCCATCGGCAACACGCCGCTTATCGAGCTCAAGAACCTCACCGAGCTTGCGAGGAAATGCGCTCCCGAGGGCAAGGGCGCCCGCATATTCATAAAGGACGAGGCTTCCAACCCCAGCGGAAGCTTCAAAGCAAGGCGCGCCTGCACTAGCGTTTATCAGGCAAAGAAGCTCGGCTATAAGGGCGTCGTCACCGCTACGAGCGGCAACTACGGCGCTGCCGTGGCCTGCTGCGCGGCAATGGCCGGCCTTAAGTGCATAGTCGTTCAGGAATGCTACGACAGCAAGGGCGTAGGTCAGCCCGAGATAATCGAGAAGGCCAGGAAGTGCGAGGCTCTCGGCGCAGAGGTCGTACAGCTCACCGTAGGTCCCGAGCTCTTCTCCACCGTCCTTCAGCTCCTCGAGGAGACCGGCTATTTCAACGCCTCACTTTACACTCCGTTCGGTATCGCCGGCGTCGAGACCCTTGGTTATGAGATAGCCGAGCAGTTCCGCGCCAAGATCGGAAAGGATCCGGACGTAGTAGTCTGCACGAACGCGGGCGGCGGCAATCTTACCGGCACCGCGAGGGGCCTCAGGAAGGCCGGCTGCAATGCTAAGGTCATCGCGGCTTCCGTCAACCTTTCCGGCCTGCATATGGCGAGCGACAGCCAGTTCAACAAGAAGAGCTTCACGACGGGCCATACCGGATTCGGCGTTCCGTACTCCGTAAATCCCGACCATTCCGACGTTCCCAGGAGCGCGGCGAGGCCTCTTCGCTACATGGACAGGTACGTTACCGTTACGCAGGGAAGCGTGTTCTTCATAACCGAGTGTCTTGCTTCCCTTGAAGGCCTCGAAAAGGGCCCCGCGGGAAACACATCTCTTGCCGCGGCTTTCCGTCTTGCCCAGGATATGGACAGGGATCAGTGCATCGTCGTACAGGAGACCGAATACACCGGCGCCGGCAAGCACATCAATCCCCAGCTCTCCTTTGCAAGGCAGAACGGCATTGATATCCACTTCGGCGATCCGAAGGATGAGATCCCCGGCAAGAACATCATCCTGCCCGCGCATCCCTCCCTCATTCAGGTGACCGATCTCGATCTCGATCATATGCGCAGGTCCAGGATCAAGCGCGCCGTCGGCGCTCACAAGGACGAGCTTACTGACGAGGATATAAAGTTCCTTATCGAGGAGACCAACACGGACGAGGAATTCGTCCGCAGCGCGATAGCGGCGCTCTGATAAAAAGCTAATAAACACACGGAGGATAAACTGTTTATGAAACGTGACGACGATTTCAAAGTTCGCCATGAGCACCTGAAGGATCTCACGGACGAGCAGCTCGAAGCCCGCTTCTGGGAGCTTGCGAACAAGCTTGTCGATCCTCTTCTTGAGATGGGCCGCGAGTACACCTCCCCCGCTATCGAGCGTTCCGTGCTTCTTCGCATGGGCTTCTCCTCGATAGAGGCGAAGGCGATCGTAGAAGGGTGCGTCGAGCGCTCCCTCATGTGCTACGGCGCAGGCAACGTGGTCTACCGCCTTGTCAAAGCCAAGGGCATGGAGATCCGTCCCGCCGGCCTCGAGCTCGTCGAGGGCAGGCTCTGGGATGAAGCCGCAAATCTTTTCAAGGGAGGTAACGACTGATGAGCGACTATAAGCTTACTCCCGATAAACCCATCAACGTAGCCGAGATACTGAAGGATCTGGAGCATTACCGTCCCCGCCGCAGGGGCTGGACCTGGCGCAAGCCCGTTCCCGATCTCCACATGGGGCCCTTCGTTTATGAAGAGGCTACCGAGCCTCTGAAGAGGTCGGTCCCCCTTCCCCCCGCCCATTATTTCGGCGACATCGATCCGCAGCCCACTCCCGTCATTACGACCGAGATCGCATCCGGCCGTTTTGAGGACGATATCCGCCGTATGCGCATGGCCGCGCACCACGGCGCGGATCATATCATGGTCATTCGTACGGCCGGTCAGAGCCATTTTGATGGCCTTATAGAGGGCACTCCTCAGGGCATGGGCGGCGTTCCCATCACCCGTAAGCAGGTCAGGGCGCAGCGCAAGGCCCTCGATATGATCGAGGACGAGGTCGGCCGCCCCATCAATTATCACAGCTACGTTTCCGGCGTTGCAGGTCCCGATATCGCCGTCATGTTCGCCGAGGAAGGCGTCAACGGCGTCCATCAGGATCCGCAGTACAACGTCATTTACCGCAACATCAACATGATGCGCTCCTTTGTCGACGCCTGCGAGAGCAAGAAGCTCATCGCGTGGGCCGGCATGGCTCAGATCGACGGCGCGCATAACGCCAACGCGACCGCGAGGGAAGCCTGGAAGGTAATGCCCGAGCTGATGGTCCAGCACGGCATCAACGCCATCTTCTCCGCAAGGGTGGGCGTCAACAAGAAGAACATCTGCCTCTCCACCGTTCCCCCGACGGCTACTCCCGCTCCCTGCATCCACATGGATCTTCCCTACGCCGTGGCGCTGCGCGATCTGTTCCATGAGTACAGGATGAGGGCTCAGATGAACACCAAGTACATCGAGTCCAGCACCCGCGAGGCGACGGTCACCCACGTCCTCAACATGGTAATATCGAAGCTCACCAGCGCGGATATCCAGTCCACGATCACGCCCGACGAAGGCCGCAACGTGCCCTGGCATATCTACAATATCGAGGCATGCGATACCGCGAAGCAGGCGCTCATCGGCATGGACGGCCTCATGGAGATGGTCGAGCTCAAGAAGGACGGCTACCTTCGCGAGAAGGCCCGCGAGCTCAAGGAAAGGGCTGTACTCTTCATGGAGGAAATGCTCGAGCTCGGCGGCTACTTCGCTTCCGTTGAAGAAGGCTTCTTCGTGGATTCCGGCATCTATCCCGAGAGGAACGGCGACGGTATCGCCAGGAAGATCAACGGCGGCATAGGCGCGGGCACCATCGTAAAGCGCGACAAGCAGTACATGGCCCCCGTTACCGCTCACTACGGCTACAACAACGTAGAGCAGTACGGCGGAGATCCCGCGAACCCCTCCGCTCTTATCGGCGGCTGCACGCTCGAGGATCCCGACAAGATCATCTACATCGACGAGCTCGACGATAACGACAACGTCAATGTCCGTATGGCCGAGACGAAGGATTTCACTCCCGGCGGCAAGAAGATCCGTCCCGAAATGGAGTGGCTTGCAGACGGCACAGTTATGCTCACCATGTTCTTCCCCGCCCCCAAGCCGATCGCCGAAGCCGCGGCTCTTGAGTGCGCGAAGCGCATGAACCTCGTCGAGTGCGAGGTCATCTCCCGTGAGATAATGCATCCGCAGGACGGCACCCGCATCGAGGTCAAGGGCAAGGTCCCGTTCGAAATCGACGTCGATTCCCTCGTCATCCCCAAGGAGCCTGACGTGCTCTCCGATGACGTCATAAGGGCCGACATCGAACGCAGGCCCATGAAGATCGTCGCCGCTACCGTCGGCGAGGACGAGCATTCCGTCGGTCTCCGCGAGATAATCGATATCAAGCACGGCGGCATCGAGAAATACGGCATGGAGGTCATTTACCTCGGCACCTCCTGCCCGCCCGAGAAGCTCGTCAACGCGGCTATCGAGACTCATGCGGACGCGATAATGGCCTCGACCATAATCAGCCATGACGATATCCATTATAAGAACATCGCGAAGATCGACCAGATCTGCCGTGAGATGGGTATCCGCGACAAGATCATATTCATTGCCGGCGGCACCCAGGTAACTCCCGAGCTCGCCCGCAAGGCGGGCGCCGACGAAGGCTTCGGCCGCGGCAGCCACGGTGTTCATAACGCCACTTTCCTCATCAAGAAGAGATGGGAAATGGAAAAAGAGGGCAAGATGTAATTCTTCCCCAAAGGACTTAACGGGAGCCGCTGCAAACACAGCGGTTCCCGATTTGCGGAATAATGAAGATCGACGTACTCGTTTATGAAATAGGTTCGACCACAACGCTTGTCAACGCCTTTAACGGGATAGACACCGAATCCCCCCGTTTTATAGGCCAGGGACAGGCGCCGACTTCCGTTTTGGAAGGCGACGTAAGGATCGGGCTTAAAGCCGCTATCGACGATCTTGCGCGTAATCTCGGCGTTGACGGCATCGAATACTGCATAGCGTTCGCCACTTCAAGCGCGGCCGGCGGCCTTCGTATGACCGTCCACGGCCTCGTTTACGATATGACCGTCAAGGCGGCGAGAGCCGCCGCATTGGGCGCTGGCGCGATCATCAAGCACGCGACCGCAGGGATCATGTCCGATTACGATATCGAGGACGTGAAGGCCATCAATCCCAACCTTATCCTGCTTGCGGGCGGGACCGATTACGGCGAGCGTGAGACGGCCATCGAGAACGCAAAAAAAATCGCGAACAGCGGCCTGAAGGCTCCCGTCATTTACGGCGGCAATATCCAGAATCATCACTTAATCAAGGCAATTTTCGAGGGAACGGGCATCCCCCTTTACATAACCGAAAACGTATATCCCAAACTCGATCTTCTCAATATCGAGCCCGCGAGGAAGATCATACACAAGGTCTTTGAGGAGCATATCGTCAAGGCCGCGGGAATGGAGCACGTGCGCGATATGGTCGCCGGCAACATCATCCCCACTCCAGGCGCGGTCATGGAGGCTGCGCAGCTCCTCTATAACGAGATTGGCGATCTTGCCGTTATCGATATCGGCGGCGCTACGACGGACGTCCACTCCGTCACCGCCGGAAGCGACGAGATAGCTACCATTCAGACCGTCCCCGAGCCCTTCGCAAAGCGCACGGTCGAGGGTGATCTCGGCATGTTCGTCAACGCGCATAACGTCATAGACATGATCGGCAAGGAAAAGCTCGAAAAGGAGCTTGGCCTCGATATAGACGCAGTTATGGAGAACTATAAGCCTATCCCGGAGTCTCCCGAGCAATTCAAGCTCACGCAAAGGCTCTGCCTTGCGGCGGGCATCACTTCGGTACAGAGGCACGCAGGCGCGCTTCGTTACATCTACACCCCAAGAGGCCGTCAGACGATAGCCGAGGGCAAGGATCTTACGAAGCTCAAATACCTCGTCGCAACGGGCGGCGCTCTTACGAGGCTCCCCGAAAGGCAGTCCATCATGCGGAAGATCGCCGACATCAACGACAACGGCATGATGCTCTATCCGAAGCCCACAGTACTCAAGCTTCTCTACGATAACGACTACATAATGGCTTCGCTCGGCGTTTTGAGCAAACAGTACCCCGAAGCCGCGCTCAGGCTTATGAAGCGGAGCCTCGGCATCGAGTAAGGAGGAAATATGTACCCCCGAATAAGCATCGATCTTAATAAACTCAAGCATAATCTTGATTTCCTCGTTTCGCTCTGCCACGAACAGGGCATCAAAGCAGCTATCGTTGCGAAGGTCTTCTGCGCCGACGAAAGGATCGTAGAGGTCATCGATTCGAGCGAAGCCGACATGATCGCCGATTCGAGGACTCAGAACCTTGAAGGCATGAAGACGGAAAAACCCCGCCTGCTCCTAAGGATAGGCATGCAGAGCGAGGCCGAAAAAATCGTTTCATGCGCGGATATCTCCATGCAGAGCGAGCTTGATACCATACTTCTGCTGAACGAAGCCGCAAGGAATAAGGGTATTGTTCACAAGATCGTCCTCATGATCGATATGGGCGACCTTCGCGAGGGCGTTTTCTGTAAGGATACAGATCTAATTCTTAAGACTGCGAGAGCCATCCACGAGGCCGATTCGCTTGAGCTTTACGGAATAGGCGTCAATCTCACCTGCTATGGCGGGATACTTCCCGATGAGAACAATCTGGGCGGACTCGTCGGGATCGCCGAATGGCTGAGGAATGAGCTCGGCGAAGAGATCCCCTTGATCTCGGGCGGAAATTCCTCCACGATGGGAATGCTCATCTCGCATGAAGTGCCGAAGGGTATAAACCATCTGAGACTGGGCGAGTCGTTCGTGCTCGGAAACGATACGGCGACGGGTACTCCCGTCGATGGTCTGCACACGGATTGCTTCGTGCTTGAAGCCGAAATAGTCGAGCTCAAGCTCAAGCCCTCCAAGCCCATCGGCAGATCCGGGCCCAACGCGTTCGGCGAATACCTCGAATACCCCGACCGCGGGATCATGAAGCGCGCGATACTCGGTATCGGCAGGCAGGACGTATCCGTAGACGGGCTTACCCCCATAGATCCCACTATTGAGATCATAGGCGCAAGCTCGGATCATTTGATAATCAATCTGACGGGCTGCGATACCGATTACAAGGTCGGCGATATCGTAAGGTTCATTCCGGATTACGGCGCGCTCCTCCACCTCTTTACAAGCAAATATGTCGATAGAAGCTATATCGACCTGAAATAAGAAAGGCATCAAAATGTTCGTTCACAACGTTACTTTCCAAAACAATCTCCGCTACCGCACCTGGGCCGAGATAGATCTTGCGGCCATGAAATCGAATCTCGAGTACGCGAAACGCATGTCCGGCAAGCCCGTCATCTGCGTCATTAAGGGCGATGCGTACGGTCACGGCGCGGTCGAATGCGGCAAATACCTGCAGGAAAACGGCGCGGATATGTTCGCCGTCGCCTGTATCGAGGAAGCGCTCGAGCTTCGCGAGAACGGCATTACGATCCCCATTCTTATTCTCGGCTATACTCCCGCGCTTTTCGTAAAGGAGCTTTCCTATTATGATCTCGAGCAGACGGTCGTTGACGTCAGCCATGCAGACGAGCTCAACAAAGCCGCCGAGGAAGCGCACGTCAGGATAAAGGTGCATATCAAGATCGATACCGGCATGGGCAGGATAGGTCTTTACGCTCACGGCCATATCGGCGGCCGCAAGGTGATTGAGAAGGCCATTGACGACGCGGAGCATATCTACAACCTCCCCCACCTCAACGCGGTAGGCCTCTATTCCCATTTCGCCGTTGCCGATATGCCCGAGGAGGAGGCTTATACCGAAGCGCAGTACAAAAATTACTGCGACGTGAGGAACGGTCTTTTGGCGAGGGGCATCAATATCGAGAAATGCCATATCTCCAACTCAGCCGCTATAATGGATCATCCCGAGGTGCACTTCGATTACGTCCGCGAAGGTATCATCCTCTACGGCATGTACCCCAACAGCAAGCCCCAGGAGGGCGAATTGAAGCCCGTTATGACGCTTAAATCCCGCGTCGCGCTCGTTCGCGATATCCCCGCGGGTTCCACTATAAGCTACGGCCGCCTTTTCAAGGCCGAGCATGATATGAAGGTCGCCGTTATCTCCATCGGCTACGCCGACGGCTTCCCCCGCAGGTTGACCAACCAGGCGATAATGACCATCAACGGCAAGCGTTATCACCAGATAGGCCGCGTCTGCATGGATATGTGCATGTGCGACGTAACTGGCTCCGACGTAAAGCGCGGCGACGAGGTCATCATATTCGGCAAGGGCGGCATTTCCGCTGAGGAAGTCTCCGTAATGGTCAACACCATCAACTACGAGGTCACCTGCGATATCTCCAGGCGCGCGCATACGTTCTATCTTAACCGCTGAAAATGGCCGTACTCAGATTCGAATGGGATTCCCTTTATAATGAGCTGAAGGACTGCACGAAATGCAGGCTTTGTGAAAGGCGCACCAATATCGTCATCGCGGACGGCGACCCGCACGCTTCCATCATGTTTATTGGCGAAGGCCCGGGCCGCGAGGAGGATGAAAGCGGCGTTCCATTCGTAGGGGCTGCGGGCAGGCTTTTCAACGAGCTGCTTGAAGAGGCCGGCCTTGACCGCAGGAAGGTCTATATCTGCAACATCGTCAAGTGCAGACCGCCTCAGAACAGGGATCCCTATCCGGACGAGGCCGAGGCATGCCTCCCCTATCTCAGGGCGCAGGTAGCACTCGTAAGGCCGAAGGTAATCGTCTGCCTTGGAAGGATAGCCGCGAAATACGTCTACGACAGAGACATTCAGATCTCCAAGCAGCGCGGCGCAGTAAAAAAGGCCGGGGCATTCTACATAATCCCGACCTATCATCCTGCGGCGCTCCTCCGAAAGGAAGAGCTTACGAACGACCTCGTGTTCGATCTCTGCACCGCCAAGAAATTAGCGGACAGGATCGAGAAGGGCGAAGAGATCGAACTGTGAACCGAAAGAGCGGCATATATATGCCGCTCTTTTTTATGCCTTGACTACAGCGTACATGATCGAATCGAATTCGTTTTCGATGGAAGTAACCCCTTTTTCAAGAAGCTCAAGGCCCGCTTCCGTTATTTCTTTTTCGAGAGTTTTGAACGAAACGACACGGCAGGTCGTTGCGGGGACCATAAGCTTTTTCCCGTCATGCATTCGTTCGCGGAGTTCGAAAGCCTCGTTGGGATCGGTAGAAAACTCGTCTTCACCGTTGCCCATGGACATTATGAGCGCGATACCGCCTATATTCAGATGATCGCGTATGAATGAATAAAAGCTATTTCTGTCATCATCGTCGACGAGCATATGCAGCACCGCGACCGCGTAAATGAAATCGAAGCTTTCGTCAAGCTTCCCGTTGACGCAGTCGAGCTCGAAGAAAGAATCCGCGAATTCGGGGAATCGTCTTTGGCAGTATTTCACGGCCGCGGGCGATACGTCGGAAGCACGGACGGAATACCCATTCCGTAAAAGCGCGGCCGCGTCGCGCCCCTCGCCGCAGCCGATCTCAAGTATACCGGTCTCTTTTGCGATCCCGTACTTTTGCATGACGGCGGGAATAAGGCCGGTCTCATTATCGGAAAACCAGCTGAGACCTTCCCTGTGCACCGTCTTATAGCGTTCCTCGTATGCTTCGTAGTATCTTTTCATAAATCAATTAATTCGGCCCGCAGAAGAATTGCGGGCCGACGATAAGATTGCTTTCAGATTACTTTCTCTTGGGCAGCGCGTGGCAGCAGAGTCCCTCCCAATCGTGCGCGGCTTCCATAACGGATTCGCTGATCGTGGGATGAGCGTGTATGGTATCCGCGACGTCCTTGACGGAACCGCCGAGCTTGATAACAGCCGCGAGCTCCGCGATCATGTCGGTCGCTCTGGGGCACATGAGCTGAGCGCCTATGAGCTTGCCTTCCATATCGGAGATGAGCTTTACAAGGCCCAGATTCTCGCCCATTACCATGGCGCGGCCGTTGCCCGCTACGTTGAAAGTGCCGAGCTTGTACTCGATTCCCATTGCCTTCGCCTTTTCCTCGGAAAGGCCGACGAACGCTATCTCGGGGCTCGTATAGATGCAGGAGGGAACAACGCTGTAATCCATGATCTCGTCATGCCCTGCGGCGTTGGCGGCTGCGATAAGGCCCTGCGCGGATGCAACGTGAGCGAGCTGGATCTTGCCCGTGATATCGCCTATGGCGTAGATGTTTTCTATATTCGTCCTGCAGCGATCGTCTATGACAATGAAGTTCCTGTTGAATTCCACGCCGATCTCCTCAAGGCCGAGGCCGCGGGTCTCCGCTTTACGGCCGACGGAAACGACGCAGCATGCGCCGGAAGCTGTCTTTTCGGCGCCGTTGAGCTCGTAAGTGACGGTTACGGTATCGCCGCCTTCGATTTTGGTGACCTTAGCGTTGTTGATGACTGCGACCTTTTTCTTTTTGAGGACGCGTAGCGCCGTCCTGACAACGTCGGGATCTACGCCGGGAAGTATCGACGGCATCATCTCAATGACGGTGACGGGCCTGCCGAGCGTGGCGAAGAGCGTTGCGAATTCGATGCCTATTACGCCGCCGCCGATTATGACGAAGCTCTCGGGCAGTTCGGTCATGGAAAGTATGTCGTCGGAAGTGACGACGTTCTGCCCGTTGATACCCTCGATGGGAGGACGCGCGGGAGAAGAACCGGTGGCGAGTATCAGCTTGTCGTACGAGAAGCTTGCCTCTTCCCCGTCCTTCAGAGCAACGGTCATATGATGATTGTCGGTCAGTCGGCCGAAACCGTTGATGACCTTGACGCCGTGCGCCTTTTCGAGACCGCCTATGCCGGAAACGAGCTTATCCACGGTTGCGGTTTTGAACGCGGCCATTTTTTCATAATCAAAGGCTACGTCCGCGGCGTTTATGCCGAATGCGGCGGCGTTTTCGGTCTGCTCGAATACTTCAGCGCAATGGAGCAGGGCCTTCGTGGGGATGCATCCCCTGTTGAGGCAGGTGCCTCCGAGCTCGCGCGCTTCAACGAGGGCGACCTTTTTACCGAGCTGAGCGCCTCTTATTGCGGCAACGTATCCGCCGGGGCCTCCGCCCAAAACAGCAATATCATAATCAAACTGGCACATATTATACCTCCGTTTTTGCTAAAACAAGGATACCACAAACCCGCTCGTTTTTCAACCGCTTTAATGAATTATTACAGCCTTGATCAGGCGTTCCGCCTTCTTGACATTTCCGCCAAAGGATATATAATTGAAATATAAATCTACGGGAGGCGATACTATGTCCGGTATAGAAGAACTGAAGAAAATGATAGAAGAAAGCAAACGGATCGTCTTTTTGGGAGGCGCGGGCGTCTCCACCGAAAGCGGCATACCCGATTTCAGAAGCGAGAACGGCATTTTCAAAGCGATTCGCGATTTCGGTTATCCTCCCGAAACGCTGCTTTCCCGTTCCTTCTTCGACAGGCATCCGGACGTGTTCTTCAAGTATTACCGCACTCTGCTCATGAGCGGCGACGCGAAGCCGAACAAGGCGCATTATTCGCTCGCAAAGCTTGAGAGAGACGGCAAGCTCACCGCGATAGCGACGCAGAATATCGACGGTCTGCATCAGATGGCCGGCAGCAAAAACGTTTACGAGCTCCACGGCTCAATAAAGCGCAATTACTGCATGCGCTGTCACAAATTCTATGACGACGAGTTTATAGCAAATTGCGAAGGCGTGCCGCACTGCGAATGCGGCGGGATCGTAAAACCCGACGTCGTTCTGTACGAAGAAGGTTTGGATACGGATACGCTGATGAACGCGGTAAAGCATATCTCGCGCGCCGATATGATGATCGTCGGCGGCACGTCGCTGCAGGTCTACCCCGCCGCCGGTCTTATCGACTATTATCGCGGCAGCAAACTTGTTTTGATCAACAAATCGAGCACGCCTTACGACAGCTACGCAGACCTGGTAATAAACGATTCCATAGGCAAGGTGCTTGAAGAAGCCGTTGGCATTGATTGAAAGATCCATTGAATTGAAAAACGCCTGCGCCGGGGGGATGGCGCGGGCGTTTTCTTGTATCTATGGGACTCAGTCGTAATAGACCGGTTCGTCCTCATAGCCTTGTAGTGAGGACAGCAAGGCGGCAATCCTTGCAACGTCGGATTCGGAAAGGTCCAAGTTTACGGAAAGCCTCTCATAGCTGTAAACGCTTGTGGGGATCTCGAAGATCACGAGAACGCCCTTGCCGGGATCGTTGGTCGTCTCCGCCTTGGACAGGATCTTGAGTATCTCATAGATCTCGGGATCGGTATCCTTGAACTTCATAGAGCTTTCCTGCTTCATGTTTTCATACATCATATTACAATACTTGGAGCTTGAGAATGAAATCCAGCCGAATCGCTGAGAAAGCTCGCTCTTCCCGAAGTTGATATCGAAATCTATATGCTCTCCGCCGTTTTCGGCCCAATCGATTATCTTATCAAGGGCGTCCTTGACCTTTTTGCCGTTCTTCTCGTTGAGCAGCTCATACGCCTTGGCAAGAGCGCGCGGAGTGAGCCCGTTAAGTTTATAGATGTCGGAATAGTTCTTCGCGCCAAGGCATCCGTATACCGTAAGCGTGAACGCAGATTCCTCTCCCTCGAAGTATATATCGTCGTAATCGCGGAACCATCCGCTGTTTGATTTGAGCGAAAGCTTCTGCTCGTTGGTGAGAGAATTGAATTCCTCCTCGAATACCCTGCCGACCTGCTTGGCTTCCGCGAGAGACAGATACGTAACGGAGTAGTACTTCATTCCCTCGGGGAAGGAATACGCTGCGTCGACATAGCGCTTATCGGCTTCGCGAAGCTCTTCGAGACGCGTCTGTTCGGCGTTCGTAAGGTTGATCGCTCTGATAATGTCGCGGCCCTTTCGGCAGATCTTAACGGTATAGTTCGGAACTGCTTTGCGTCCTTCGGCGTCGATACTGTCGATCGTGCGCTGATATGCTTTCGCTATTATCTCAAGGCTTTCCTTATCGTTGTACTTGATGCTCTCCGACTTGATTTCCGAATAACTCTTACGATTCATGTAGGAATCGAGCACCGTGTATTCGCTGTCATCTATCTCCTGATATGCGGTTATGTTCTTATCGGTGACTTTTACGTTATATTCAAGCCTGGTAATTCCGTAAGCAAGACCTACGTAAAGCGCGCATATCGCAATGCAGATCAGGAAGCCCGGCATGGCCTTCGCCATCTTTTTCGCGCTCTTTGTGGAGATGAGCTCGTAAAGCGAATACGCGATAAACGAGAGGAGCACCATGATCACGATGAAGGCCAAAGACCCGACGCCATCGGCCACCATGGAATAGGTCAGGACCAGAAGCAGAGGCAGACCGACGGCTATCCTGATGATGGACTGGTAGATCTTGCTCGTCGTGGGATTGCCCGCTGCTTCAGATCTGCGTTTGAGGAACGCTCTCCAGCCGAGCAGCACGAGTATCATGGAATACACGAAGCAGTAGATCATCGCGCCGACGTTCGCATAATCGATAGACACAAAGCTCAAGAGAGAATTGTACGGAGTCGCAATGATGTTATAAGTCGGGTTGAAGAAGACCGATATAGACCAAACAACAAGATGGCTCGAGGACAGATTCTGATCGATGGAGTTTATGAAAACCGCAAGTATCGAAAAGAGGAAGCGCGGAACGAACAGTATTACCGCAGTCGCAAAGAGGTTGACGAACCTCGTGCCGGATATAGCGCATGCAAGCGACGCCGCGCCTACGACCTCCAGAGCGCCTATGAGCATGTTTGCATATACCCCAAGGAACAGGAGGTAATTGAACGGCACGCCAAGCACAACGTAAATGAGAGCGTGTACGACGGCGTAAGCGGTAAGGCCTATGATCATCCACAGCATTATGACGATGACCGAGGTGAAATAGATCTGCGTCCTCTTGATGGGAAGGCCGTGATAGAAATCGCTGAGGGAGCGTTTGTTCATCCAGCCGAATGCGCTGAAGGTGAGCAGTACGCCGACGACGTAGACGTAAGCCAGCATTACGGGCGCAAGCGAGCCTCCCGTCGGGATGGAGTAATATTCCAGATTGAGGCCGACGGTCGATGCAACGTTAAGGAACGTGACAATATTGGAAGCCATCAGAATGGCGGCGGAAACTATACCTGCAACCTTGAGCTGCCTGAACATTTCCTTGAAATAGCCCCTATGGATCAAGCTTTTCATATTATTCCACCTCCTGCTTCAGAACTTCGGAGAATTCATAGCCGAGAGCGTCCATCTCATATACGAATACCTCCTCCAGAGAGAGAGGCAGTATCTCGAACAGGATGGGATCCATGGCCTTGATCTTGGCCGCGGTCTCTTCCCTGTCGCCTCGTACGATCAGCGAGGATACGCTGCCGTGCTTGGTGAAGGAGAGCATATCGACGCCCTGGAATTTGGAACGGTCATACTCGCCGCTGAACGCGACCTGCACCTTAAAGAGAGAGGTCTTGAGGTTGCCAATATCGCTCTCGAATATGATGCCGCCTTTATGCAGCAGCGAGAGCTGATCGCAGGTATCCTCGAGCTCGCGGAGCGAGTGACTTGTTATGACGGCCGTTGCTTTGCGCTCCATTACATCGTCGTAAAGCAGGTTCTTGACGAGGTTCCTCATAACGGGATCAAGACCGTCGAATGTCTCGTCGAAGAGGATGAAATCCGCGTTGCAGGAAAGAGCGAGTATTGTCGCCGCCTGACGCTTCATGCCCTTTGAGAAGGTGCCTATATTGGCCGTCGGGCTGAGCTTGAAAGTCCTTACGAGGTTCTTGAACTTGTCGTAGGAGAACCTTTCGTAGACGGAGGCGTAGAGCCTTGCCATCCTGATAAGGTTTGCCCTGGGAAGGAAATAAAGCTCGTCGGGAACGAATACGAGGCGGTTCTTGACCTCGGGATCGTCATAGACGTTCTTGCCATCTATCTCAACGGAGCCTCCGTCCGCCCTGTAAATGCCGCTTATAAGGCGAAGGAGCGTGGATTTGCCGGCGCCGTTTGAGCCTACCATGCCGTATATGCAGCCTTCGGGTATGCTGCAGTTTAGAGAATTCAGCGCGGTGAAAGAATCGAATTTCTTAGTAAGATCCTTAGCTGTTATCATTCGGATTCAGCCTTCCTTTCTTCATAGTGATCGGTTACGTAAACATCATCAACTACGGACAGAACGGTATCAACGCTTACTCCCCTGCCCTTGAGCTTATCGAGAAGCTCGTGAAGCTCGGCGGTTTGAAGCATTGCCGCTTCTTTCAGTTTACTGAGGGCGTCCTTTGAAATGTAGCGCCCGCTTCCGGGAACAGTGTAACAAAGACCGCGGCGTTCGATCTCGGTATATGCGCGCTGAAGCGTATTGGGATTGATATTCAGGCTTTGCGACAGGTATCTCACCGAAGGAAGCTGACCGTCGCTGCCGATATCTCCGCTCAGTATGCGGCTTTCGAACTGATTGATAAGCTGCTCGTATATCGGGATCCTCGACATCTTGTCAATTGTAAACATCCGTATCCTCCTTTCCGTGTGTCTACTGTGTTAATTATATTAATACAGATAAAACAGAATGTCAATACCCTTTGCAAAAAAATATCCGCCGATCACTCGGCGGATATGGGATCCAAGGTCATCAGCCCTGAGCAAAGGGCTTAATGATGTTGGGGTAGGTCTTGATCTTGGTGTTTTCCTTCCACTCGGCAAACTTGGCGTTGTAGACATCGGCCTGCATCGCGTTCAGCTTGGCCTCCTTGGCGGTCTCGAAGATCGACTTGGCGGTAACGGGCTCATCCTCTTCCTCCTCGGAGTCGCCGGTTTCGGGCGCCTCGGTAGCGTCGGGAGTTTCGGTATCGCCTTCCTCGCCGTCCTCGGCGGTCTTG
The DNA here is from genome assembly GCA_024698505.1 of Clostridiales bacterium. Taxonomy (GTDB): domain Bacteria; phylum Bacillota; class Clostridia; order Christensenellales; family CAG-138; genus UBA3857. The sequence goes on from JAILRE010000018.1 coordinate 62,361, forward strand.
TTGTCCTCGTCCTTAATCTCGATGGTCTTGGCGGCCTTGGCGAAGAGCTCGTTGAGAGCGGCGTACTCTTCCTGAGTCATGTGACCGTTGGCGGTAACGACGCCCTCGCCGTCGGTAATGACTTCGTCATTCTCGAAGAGGGGCATCTTGAAGTAACCGTCCTCATCGTACATGCCGTAGCAATCGTTGGGATTGAGGATGATGTAATGCGCGCCGGCGGTGGTGTAGACCTTAACGACCTTGGTGTTGTCGGCAAGGGTGAAGTAAGTGAGTTCATACTCCTTGGGCTCGGCGGGCTCGGCAGTGGTATCGGTGGAAGCGGGAGCTTCGGGTTTCCACTCGTCGCCGAACCTGAGCTTCATCGCGGCATAACCGAAGCCTTCGTAATAGGTATCGATCAGCGACTTCTGCATCATGTAGCCGAAATACTGATAGGAGGGCTGGAGCATGCCGGGATCGTCGCAGACTTCCTTATCGAAGCACTTCTCGAGGAACTGCTCCTTGGTGAGGGAAGAAAGGGAAGCTTCGAAATCGCTCATCTTGGAGGTGAATTCCTCATCCTCCGCAGCGTAAGCCGTAAGATCGGTAACGTCGGAACCGGGTTCCTTGGCGAACTTCATCAGAACGTGAAGCACGGAGAAGATGTTGCCGTAAGGATCGGCTTCCTTGCTCTCGTCGGTATCCTCGGTATCGGGATCGTCCTCAACGGGCTTCTCGGGCTGAGGCATACGGAAAGGCAGAGCGTCCGCTTCCTTGGTGATGAACTTTTCGAAGGTGCTCCTGAAATTGGTCACGGAGGTAGCGGTCTTGGCGTTCTCCTCGAAGTAAGCCTTTACGTCGTCAAGAGTGACCGAAACGTCGGCAACGGTGATATCGTGGAGCTTGTTGATGAGGGCCGTCTTGCGGAGGGCTTCCTCAAGGCTCTTGCGATATTTATCATAGGAAGAACCGTTCTGCTTGAGAGCTTCCTTGAAAAGCCTGAGAGCTTCTTCGTACTTGGCGGCTTCGTCAATAAACTTGGAATCGACCTTGCTGAGGAAGTTATCAGTTACGTCCTGCTTGATGTTGTCGTCAACGTCCTGCTGGAGCTTGGCCTCTTCTTCGGAATCGAGGGTGATATTCTGTACCTCTACCTGATCGAGCTGTACGCCGTAATTGACGAGCTCGTCGAGCATGCGCTCGGCATACTTCTCACGGGTGAGAAGGCCGTACTGAAGGTAGAGATAATAGATGTTGGAATTGGTATCGGTATTGTTGTAAAGAGAAAGATACTGATTGAGATCAAGTTTCTGCTTGCCGACCTTGGCAACTATGGGGTTGTTGTTGTAGGAACTCACACAGCCGAACAGACCGGCGGACATGGCCGCGATCAGAACGACGGCAAGAATTCGTACAAGGGTCTTGTTGAGTTTCATTGTTGTTCTCCTTCTTGTGGATATGCCTGCATATTTTATATAGCCGCGCATGATTTGTCAATAAGAAAATCATGCGCAGGCTGCAGAATGCTTCGGAAGATCACTTCTTGAGGGATTCGAGGAACACCTTGGTCCTTCTGAGGGCCTCGCGGATATCCTCGATATCGGTGGCGTAGCAGCAGCGGACGTAGCCTTCGCCGCTGGGGCCGAACGCGGTGCCGGGGACCATGCAGACGTCCTGCTCGGCGAGCAGACGGTCGCAGAACTCCTCGGAGGAAAGGCCGCTGACCTTGATGGAGGGGAATACGTAGAACGCGCCCTCGGGCTCGTTGCAGGTCATGCCGAGCTCGTTGAAGCCGTCGATGATGACGCGGCGGCGGCGGTCGTATTCGTTCATCATGGCCTTCATATCGCGCCAATCGGTTTCAAAGCCCTGACGCAGAGCGGCGATACCGGCGTACTGAGCGGGCGTGGGAGCGGACAACATGGTGAGCTGATTGATCTTCGTCATGGCGGCGATAATGGGAGCGGGAGCGGCAGCGTAGCCGAGACGCCAGCCGGTCATGGAGAACGCCTTGGAGAAGCCGTTCAGAACGACGGTGCGCTCGCGCATGCCGGGCAGACTGCAGATGGAAACGTGCTTCTTGCCGCCGTAGGTAAGCTCGGAATAGATCTCGTCAGCGAGGACGAGGATATCGGTGCCGCGGAGGACGTCGGCGATGGCCTCAAGGTCTTCCTTCTCCATGATACCGCCGGTGGGGTTGTTGGGGAACGGAAGCAGCAGAGCCTTGGTCCTGGGAGTAATGGCGGCCTTGAGAGCTTCGGCGGTGAGCTTGAATTTATTATCGGCGGTGGTGACGACGTTTACGGGAACGCCGCCCGCGAAGATGACGCCGGGATTATAAGCAACGTAGGTGGGTTCGGGAATGATGACTTCGTCCCCGGTGGTTATGAGAGCGCGGATCGCAAGGTCGATAGCCTGGCTCGCGCCGACGGTGACGAGGATCTCGCCGTTGGCCTCGTAGTGAACGCCGTAGCGGTCGTCAAGATACTTGCTGATAAGCTGACGAAGCTCGGGCATACCGCTGTTGGAGGAGTACGGGATACGTCCGTGAGACAGACGCTCGAGAGCTTCCCTCCTAATGGCTTCGGGCGTGGGGAAATCGGGTTCGCCGACGCCGAGGCTGATGGTCTTGTCGGTAAGAATGTCGAAGTACTTACGGATGCCGGAAGGCGGTACGTCCTGAACGGCCTTAACAATGAGTTTCGTGTAATCCATTTTTGAATTTACATCCCTTTCGTTATTTTGCATATGTTGACGAGTCCATGACCCGGGCTGCACTCTTAGAATTTGGGTTTCGGGAGATCTTCCGGGCCTGTGCCCACGGTGATCTCGCCCTGTACGGGGTAATAATAATCGGTGTAAAGATAAATGGTGTTGAGGAGTTCCCCTTCCTTGCTGTAATGGTAGAGATATGCCTTGGTCTTATACCCCACCCTTGCCTTTATGGTCTCCTTCTCGTAGCCTGTGGGCCAGGAAGGATTCTTGACAATAACGGCTTCCTCGGGTTCCACTTCCTCGATTATCTCGGCATAGGTCTCGAAATAGGAGCCGTCCTCCTCGGGAACGCCGTAGATGTAGACGTACATCACGCCGTTCTGCATATCCGCGTAGGTGAATATGTAGATCGGATCGTCGGAGACGTTCATCCACTTGAGGTCGGGGCCGTTGGTATCGACCGTCGCGTCGAGCCCGAAGGGCACGTAGGTGCTCGGCCAGCTGTGATGCTGCCTCTTGGTTATCTTGATCTTGTTGGGGCCGCACTGGAGAAGCGCGTTATAAAGAGTTCCCGATACCTGGCAGATGCCGCCGCCGGGGCTGTCCTCATATTCCTTGCCTCCGGTGATGCCGGGGGCCCTCAGCCAACCGCCCGCTTCCGTCCTTGGGCCGACGTACTTGTTGAAGCTGATCTCCTGACCGGGCTTGACTACGCAGCCGTTGAGAATGCCTGCTGCCTTCTGGACGTTCCTCGAACGGTTCTCCTTGTTCTTATCGAACTCGGAGGTGTACTTGGTGATGAGCGAGATACGATCCTTAAGATCGGAGGGAGTCTGCGAAGGCTCGGTCTCTTCAAGCTCCGCGGTCAAAACGCAGTCGTAATCGTCGTTCTCAAAGGCTTCGATGATCCTGCTGACAAGATCCTCCTCGTTCAGAACGTAGCCGTTCTTGCCGGGGTTATAGTAGATGTACGCGATCTTCTCGCCGTTGGCGGCCTTGACCGTCTGGACGATCGTATCGGTATCCCTGATTATGGGATCGTCGGACTTGCCGCCGGAATCCGAATTGGCGGAGGGACGCTGACTTACGGTGATATAGGGTTCCTTGGGCTTGGTATTGACGAACTCCGCGATGCTGGCGACGTACTGTTCAATACGCGCCTTATCGTATGAGTATTCGATGTGGTACTCGACGGGGTTTTCGATCAGGCTCTGCTGCTTCCTGTAGTTGGCGGCATAGTCGTTGAGGTTTTCGCGGCCGAGCTGATAGGCCTTATCGAGTATTTCGTTCACGTTGATCGAAATATTGAAGTCGCGCGCGTTGAGCGCAAGGCTCGCGTCGCCGACCGATACGACCATATTAATGCCGTTCAGCTTATCTTCTACGACCTTAATGAGGGCTTCCCTCGCCTGCTCGTAGGTCATTCCCTTGAGTTTTACGCCGTCGACGTAGATGCCGTCGAAATAAGTCCCGTTATCGAGATAACCGAATTCCTTGCCTCCGGACATGCCGTAGATGGATCTTCCGTTGGCGATCTTTTCTATGGTGGCCCAGTTTTCCTCGTTATACTGCCTTACGGCCTTGCTGCGCTCGAGCCTGATAAGCGAATAAATAACGAGCAGAGCGATAGAAAGGGTGATCACGACCGCGCCGAAAAGCAGAAGAAGCTTTTCGATGCCGCTTCCCTTATTCCCGGAATTTCTGTTGGTTTCGGCGCTCTTCAAGGATCATCCCTCCGTGCATTAATTTCCATCTGATATTATAACCCCAATGAATCATAAAGGCAACATCCCGAAGACAATATAATATGTTATAAAGCATATTAACAAGCGATATTCAGCGTCTTTAATCTGTTTTATCTGTTTACACCGATAACGCTTTATGCTATAATAGGTTTACGGTGTTAACCGATTCGATCAGAAAGGACGATCATCAATGAGAGCCGATGGTAAAAAGATAAAGAATATCCCCCCCATGTACGCGGTTGCGGCTCATATTATGGCCAAGCGTTCCGACGCGTGCAATTCCATAGAACTCAATATCCCCCTTGAACCCATACAGGAATACCTGAGGGACGTTCGCAGCAGAGGCCATAACATAAGCCATCTTGCGGTAATAATCGCCGCGTTCATTCGCGTTACCGCAGAGTATCCGTTCCTCAACAGGTTCGTCGTCAATAAAACGATCTATGCAAGGAACGAGTTTGCGGTCGGCATGGTGGTTTTGAAGCCCGGTCAGCTTGACGGTACCATGAACAAGATGTATTTCGATCTTGAAGACGACATATTCAAGGTCCAGGAGATAGTCGATCAGTACGTCGACGAGAACCGCGAAACGGGCGACACCAACGCCACGGACAAGCTTATCTCCACTCTTTTGAAGATCCCCGGCCTTTGCAGGGCCGGCATCTGCCTTTTCAAGCTGATGGATAAATGGGGCCTTCTCCCCCGCTCCATAATCAAGGCGAGTCCGTTCCATACGAGCTTCGTCATCTCGAACCTTGCGAGCATCAGGACGAACCATATTTTCCATCATATCTACGATTTCGGCACCACGAGCATGATCCTCACAATGGGCAACACACGCGAGGTCCCCAAGCGCGTCGGCGGCGAGATCAAGTTCGAGAAATGCATGCCCTTCGGCCTCGTTATGGACGAGCGTATATGCTCCGGCAGTTATTACGCCCTCGCCTTCAGAAGGCTCAGCGAATACCTCAAGGATCCGAGAGCTCTCGAGCTCCCGCCCAAAGTAGTAAATCACGATACATAACAGCGTGATCTCCAGCCCGTCTTATATAGGCGGGCTGTTTTGCTTTAATTGGCGAATGCTGATGCATGACGCTGTAAACGTATAAAAGCTTCCAAAACGGAATAACCTTTTAACAGCATGCAGGAAAGGTGATCCGTTAATGGAAGCTTATATAGAATCAAGAGTGCTCGACATAGCGGAGTACATTATTGAAACCGGAGCCACGGTCCGCGCCGCGGCAAAGGAGTTCGGAGTATCGAAATCGACCGTCCATAAGGATATGACTTCACGGCTGAAGCAGATTGACAGGAGCCTTGCAAAGGACGTTGCCGCGGTTCTTGAAACCAACAAGGAAGAACGCCATATAAGGGGCGGATACGCGACTTACCTCAAATATCTGTCCAAAAAAGAATTGGGAGCCTGACGATCAAAAGAACGCGATCGGGCTCCTGATTCGGTTTCAGATATCAGCAAAAACGCTGCTGATATTTTTAATAATGCTTTCCGAGAATGGATTGGACAGTCGGGCAATTTTCAATAACTCAAAGTATGGACGGCTCCCGCCCGCGCCGCACAATCTCACATAATCCTGCCATGCGGCTTTTTGATCGCGCTGCATCTTCAGGTAGAATTCGCAGGCTCCGATCTGAGCGAGGTCATATTCGATATAGTAAAACGGCACTTCGACAATGTGCGTCTGATGCGGCCATGCGTTTCCTTTGCGGATGGATCCGGCGTCTATCGTCTTCCACGGCATGTATTTATTTGAAATGGACGCCCACAGTTCGCACAGTTCAATTCTTGTCCTGTGGGTAAGCTCATACATCTCGTGCTCGAATTCATCTATCGCGCAGCGATAGATCAGGTTTTCAAATTCCCTGACCGTGTGATTTATGACAAATTCCTTTTTCTTTTCGCCAACGAATGAATCAAGATAAGGGAACATGAAATACTCCATTGTTTTGGAGTGGATCTCGTTTATCGACGGCGACGATCGGTGAAAATCATAAAGCGGCTGAGTCCTAGCCGCGGTATAAAACGCAAATCCGTGTCCGAATTCATGAACAGCCATACCTGTTTCCATGCCGTCGCCTGAAAAGCCGCCGATCACAAACGGCAGTTTTTTGCACGGGATCATACAGCAGGTGAACCTATCCGGCCTTTTATTATCACGAAGATCAAGATCGTACAGTTCGTACCGCGTCATCTCTTCGATATAGTCGCCTCCGCCAAGGTCCCGGAACATATCCGCGACAGCGGCAACAAGACCCCGGGAATTATCCGCGGAAGCCGGGATCCGTATCCGGGTTATACCGCTGTTCCTATATTCGTTAAGTACAGGGGTAACGGAGTTTCTTATCCGCTCTCGGAACAGCTTTAGCTCATCTTTTCCGTAATCATATCTGTTCCTGAGATGATAACCCAAGTCGATATAGCTATTATAGCCCAGGCTTTCCGCAAGCGTTTTTCTTGTTTCGCAAAGCCGGTCGAAAACACGATACAGTTCGTCTTCATCTCTTTCACGAGCGCTTATCAGCTTCCTGTAACGTGTTTTCAGCTGAAGCTCCTCCCGCTGAAGCCTCACGCTGTCATTAACATTGACCGAAGGAAGCTCGTTAACATGCGCGAAAACCATGCTTCCGAATTCGTTTCTCAGGGCGTCGGCATAACATGAGCTTTTTACAAGCCGATCGATTTCAGCGCATATGGCATATATTTCAGGATCCTCCGAATTCTGCACGACGACTTCACGTGTGTTTTCTTCATAGTTGATCCCGCATAAATGTCGGATGTAAGCGATCATTTCCATGTATTCCATGTGCTGGATCATGTTTTTCATATCCAGCCAGGAGCTTCGAAGTTCATCGTACGAAAGAGCGGAAATTATGCTGCTTTTAATAATGCTCAGCGTATTTTTCAACTGAGCATAATCCGGCCTGCTGTATTGCCATTCCGAGAAAACCATTTGACCTCTTTTATACTGTCTATGGAGCGGTTCTTTATTTGCCTTTCATCCTCTCCGCCTGAGACGGGCGAAGGTACATCGGGACCGCTTCCTTAACGGGTTCGATATTGGAAAGGTAAGCCTCTTCAAGCACGCAGGACGCGTCGGGCGTTTCATTCCCGCCGAGGCAGTTGCCGACGACAGCGGCGCCTGCAGGGAGAGCCGAAACGACTTCATCGGTCACGGCGGGGCAAGGTCCCTTCACGCAGACTCCGTTTTCATAAACTGCGGCATAGCAGTTGCCGTTGCGGCAGTCGATGAGCGTACACACCGTGCCTTCTTCCTTCTTAAAACGCCTCATGGCGTCGAGCGAGCATACCGGAACAACTTTTATACCAAGGGCAAACGCCATCGCGTTGGCGCAGGAAACGCCGATACGAACGCCGGTAAAAGAACCCGGACCTACGTCAACGGCGATCGCGTCGATGGAACCGATGGAAATTCCGGCAATAGAAACCGCGTCGTCTATAAGCTGCATCAGCGCGGCGGAATGCGAACGGCCGCTGTTATCCGAAACGAAGCTCAAAAGCCGGCCGTCGAGCGAAACGGCGGCTGACGGGTATTTGGCGGATGTGGATATCCCAAGCATCAGCATTTCGATAAACCCTCCGACAATTCACGGTATTTTTCTCCGAAAGCGATGATTTCAACGTCGCGGGGATCGTTTCCGTTCCCGGAAATATGAATCTCCAGCCTTTCAGCGGGGAGCAGATCGGCGACGTTTTCGCTCCATTCCATGACAATAACGCTGCCGCTTGAAAGGTAATCGTCATAGCCTATCGCGTTGAGTTCGTCGGGATCCTCGATCCTATAAGCGTCGAAATGATCGAGAGCGAGCGTTCCTCTGTGCCTTCTCACAATGGTGAAAGTCGGGCTGAGGATATCATGGATGCCGAGCGAATCGGCGATACCTTTTGTAAGGGTGGTCTTGCCCGCTCCGAGCCCGCCGAAATAAGCTATGAAAGCGCCGGGAAAAAGCCTTGAGCCTATACTCCGGCCAAGCTCGAGCATCTCCTCTTCGGAGCTGATCATCATATTATTTTTAGCGGTCGATTCCGTCAATTGAATGTTCCCCTCAAAAGCAGTTCGTTCCTGTAATCCAAAAGCCTGTCCTCGCGAATCGCCTGACGAATACCCTCCATAAGGCGGTAGGTGAATCGCAGATTGTGGATCGTTATAAGCTGCGCGGCAAGAATCTCGTTGGCTTTTATAAGATGCCTTATATACGCTTTGGTAAAGTGCCTGCAGGCGTAGCAGTCGCAGCCTTCCTCAATAGGCGTGAAGTCCTCGGCATACTGCAGCTGTTTGAGGCTCTTCTTCCCATCGAAGGTCATGGCTAAGGCGTTCCTTGCGGTCCTCGTCTGCATTACGCAGTCGAACATATCTATCCCTCGCATAGACCCTTCGACGAGGCAGTCGGGGCTGCCGACGCCCATCAGATAATGCGGCTTGTTTTCGGGAAGATATGGCCTTATCGTGTCGAGCATTTCATACATTACGGGCTTGGGTTCGCCTACGGAAAGGCCGCCGATGCCGTAACCCGGGAAGTCCATAGCGGTCAGCGCTTTGGCGCTTTCTATTCGAAGATCCGCAAACATGCCGCCCTGTATAATTCCGAACAGAGCCTGATCCTGCCTGGTATGGGCGTGTTTGCATCTTTCCGCCCATCTGTGCGTCCTGTCCATCGCGGCTACGGTGTAATCGTAGGAGCAGCCTGCGGGAGCGCATTCGTCGAAAGCCATAGCGATATCCGCGCCAAGGGCTTCCTCTATCTCCATAACCTTTTCGGGCGTGAAGAAATGGCGGCTTCCGTCGATATGGGAACGGAACTCAACGCCGTCCTCTTTTATCTTGTTCATCGCTGCAAGGCTGAAGACCTGAAAACCGCCGCTGTCCGTCAGCATGGGGCCGTGCCACTGAGAAAACTCGTGCAGGCCTCCCGCTTTTTTGACGAGCTCGTGGCCGGGGCGAAGATACAGATGATAAGTGTTCGAAAGCACTACTCCGGCGCCTATCTCCTTAAGATCGCGTGGAAGTATGGCCTTCACGGTCGCTTGAGTGCCGACGCACATATAGGTCGGAGTCTCTATATCACCGTGCGGCGTGTGCAGTATACCGAGCCTTGAGCCTGTCTGGGCGCAGGTCTTTATCAATTCATAGGTTACGGGAGCTTCGTTCATATTGCCTCACAGAAACAGTGTGCTGTCGCCGAATGAAAAGAACCTGTACTTCTCCTCTACGGCGTGCTTATAGATCCGCATGACTTCCTCTCTGGAGCTGAATGCGCTGATCAGCATAAGCAGAGTCGATTCGGGCAGATGGAAGTTGGTGATAAGCGCGTCTACGGCTTTGAATTTGTAACCGGGGGTAATGAAGATATCCGTCCAGCCGCTTCCGGGATGAACGACGCCGTTATCATCGGCAGAGCTTTCGAGCGTGCGGCAGCCCGTCGTGCCGACGGAGATTATCCTTCCGCCGTTCGCGCGCGCCTTGTTAATAATATCGGCAGCCTCGGGAGTTACGCTGTAATACTCGGAATGCATATGATGATCTTCAACGTTCTCCGCAGAAACTGGGCGGAAAGTTCCGAGCCCAACGTGAAGGAGCACGTCGGCGATCAGCACGCCCTTCTCCCTTATCCTGTCGAGAAGCTCCGGGGTAAAATGCAGTCCCGCCGTCGGCGCAGCGGCGGAGCCGTTGTCCCTTGCGTAGACGGTCTGATACCTGTTTTTATCCTCGAGCTTCTTCGTGATATAAGGAGGAAGCGGCATCTCCCCCGCCCTGTCGAGGACTTCCTCGAAAATGCCGTCGTAATTAAGCCGAACTATGCGGTTTCCGTCCTCGAGCGCTTCGAGCACGGTAACTGACAGCTCGTCGTTCACGACGAAAGACCTGCCGGGTCTTGCTCTCCTTCCGGGCTTGACGAGGCATTCCCAATCGGTCTCGTTGATGCGGCGCAAAAGAAGGAACTCCATCGCTCCGCCCGTGCCTTCACGAGTCGCGTAGAGCCTCGCGGGAATGACCCTTGTAACGTTTCTGACGAGCACGTCTCCGGGTTCGAGATATTCGATTACGTCGTGAAAGACGCGGTCCTCTATCGTTTTCGTCTTTCTGTTATAGACGAGCAGCCTCGACATATCGCGCTGTTCCGCGGGAGATTGAGCTATAAGCTCCTGAGGCAGATCGTAGTAAAAATCGGAAGTCTTCAATGCTTTTATCCTTTATTCGATGATATCGTAGATAAGCGGGAGCTGTTCGGGTTCGCTGTCGGTGATAACAACGGCCTTGGAAATGAGCTCCATTGCTTCATCGAGCTTATCCTCGTTATTGACGTAAAGATATGCGTACGGGTCGTTTTCGCCGACGCGATCGCCGTAACGCTTGTTCATCAGTATTCCCACGGCGGGATCGACCGGATCGCCCTTCTTCAGCCTGCCGGCTCCGAGCAGACAAGCCGCAAGGCCGAGATCCTTGGCGTCTATTTCGCCTATATAACCCGCCTTCTCGGGATAAACGGGGATTATCCTGGAAGCCCCGATCAGAAGCTCGGGATGATCGACGAATCTTGCGTCTCCGCCCATTTCAATGAGCATAGTGCGAAGTTTCTCAAATCCCCTGCCGGAAACGAGCGCTTCGTGAAGCATGGCTCTTGCCTGCTGCTTGTTTTCGGCAAGGCCGGAAATCATGAGCATCTGAGAGCCGAGCTCGAGGCAGACTTCGACGAGGGGATCGCTCTCGGGCACCTTGCCTTTAAGAACGTCTATCGCTTCCTTCATTTCAAGTCCGTTGCCGATAGCCATGCCGAGCGGACGATTCATATCGGTTATGACGGCGACAGTCCTTCGCCCGAGGCTTTCGCCGATGCGCACCATCTGTTCGGCAAGCCGCTTCGATTCGTCGAGAGTGTTCATGAAAGCGCCGTTGCCCGTCTTTACGTCGAGAACTATTGCGTCAGCTCCCGATGCGAGCTTCTTGCTCATTATGCTTGACGCGATGAGCGGTATGCTTTTGACTGTGGCGGTAACGTCCCTCAGGGCGTACATCTTCTTATCCGCAGGATCGAGATCGGCCGATTGACCGATGACCGCTATCCCGTTGCTTCTGACAATCTGCTTGAACCTTTCAAGGGGCTGTTCGACGCACACGCCCGGTACTGACTCCAGCTTGTCGAGAGTGCCTCCGGAATGCGCGAGCCCCCTGCCGCTCATCTTGGCTACGGTCCCTCCGCACGCGGCGACGAGCGGGCCCACGACGAGAGTCGTCGTGTCGCCGACGCCGCCGGTCGAGTGTTTATCCACCTTGACTCCCGGCAGATCGGAAAGATCCACGGTATCGCCCGAGTGCATCATGGCGAGTGTGAGATCGGCGGTTTCACGATCCGTCATTCCGTTAATGCAGACGGCCATCATCCAGGCGGACATCTGGCAATCCTCGACTTCCTTATTGACGAGACCGTTTATAAGGAAGCGGATCTCCTCTTCCGTCATCTCTTCGCCGTATCTCTTCTTTTCGATCAATTCTGTGACGATCATATTCGATACGCGCGGGGATCGCGCTCTCTCCTTTTCATAGATTTACACTTTATTGTACCATGGATCGGACGTTTTGTGAACACATTTTTAGATAAAACTCAACAATAACGAACCAAGCTGCTACATATATTGTTTGAAATGGGGATTTTAATGATTTACAAAAGCGATTTCGTATGGTAAAATGATATAATATGGGGAATCTGTGAGGATGCCTCATAATCAGTTAACAAAAGGGCAAACGCCCGATTACGGAGGAATATATGTCTGAAATCACCACCATCGAAAACGGCAAGGTCAAGCTGACCTTCAAGCTCTCTGCAGAGGATTACACCAAAGCGCTCAACGCCGCCTATCACCGCATAGGCGCAAGGTATGCCATGCCCGGCTTCCGCAACGGCAAGGCCCCCCGCAGGATGATCGAGAAGCAGTACGGCGACGCCGCTTTCTGGGATAAGGAACTCGATATGGCCGTTGAGAAGGCCTGCGCGGACGCGGTCGCCGAGCACAAGCTCCTCCCCGCCCTCGCTCCCGAGTACAGCATCATCAGCTATTCCGAGACCGAAGGCTGCGAGATCGAGGCCACTCTCGTGCTCGAGCCCACCGTCGAGCTCGGTCAGTACAAGGGTATAGAAGTACCCATGCAGGAGTATAATGTAACCGATGAAATGGTAGAAAAGGAGCTTGACAAGCGCCGCCATGAGCAGGCCCGTCAGGTTTCCGTCGAGGATCGTCCTCTTGAGCTCGGCGACACCGCCGTGTTCGATTTCGTCGGCTTTGTAGACGGCGAGCAGTTCGAGGGCGGCACCGCCGAGAAGTACAGCATGGTCATCGGCTCCCATCAGTTCATCCCCGGTTTCGAGGAGCAGATGGTCGGCATGAAGATCGGCGAAGAGCGCGACGTCAACGTCACCTTCCCCGAGAACTACCAGGCGGAGCATCTTAAGGGCAAGCCCGCCGTCTTCAAGGTAAAGCTCCATGAGCTCTCCTATGAGGAGCTTCCCGAGCTGAACGACGAGTTCGCCGCCGAGACCAGCGAGTTCGAGACGCTTGACGAGCTCAAGGCAGACGTTCGCCGCGAGCTTGGCGTCCAGATGGAGAAGGATCGTCAGATCGCTTTCGAGTCCGCCGCCATCCAGCAGGTGATCGACAACGCAAAGGTCGTCGTACACCCCGATCTTATCGCCGCTGAGGCACATGCCGAGCTCCACAACATGGAGCATCAGCTCTCCGAGATGGGCCTCAAGCTTGAGGATTACGCCAACTACATGGGCACTACCGTTGAGGAGATGCACGACCGTTATCATCACATCGCCGAGGATCAGATCAAGGCCCGCACCGTCATCCAGGCCGTTATAGACGCCGAGAAGATCGAGCCCGCCGACGCCGATTACGAGGCTGCGGTCAACGCTTACGCCGAGCGCTCTCAGGGCTGGACTCCCGAGAAGGTCGCCGAGGAGCTCCTTCCCGAGAACCGTATGAAGTACGCTCAGTCCGCTCTCTATGAAGCCGTCATCCGCTTCATCAAGGAGAACGCCGTTATTACCAAGAAAGAGGAGAAGGTCGAAGAATGAGTTTAGTACCCATTGTTGTAGAGCAGACGAATAAGGGCGAACGCTCTTATGACATCTACTCCCGTTTGCTGAAGGACCGTATTCTGTTTTTGGGTTCGGAGCTTACGGATGAAGAGGCGAACCTTATCATCGCTCAGCTTCTTTTCCTTGAGGCGGACGATCCCGATAAGGACATCTTCCTGTACATCAACAGCCCCGGCGGTTCCGTTTCCGCTGGTCTTGCGATCTATGATACCATCCGCTACCTTAAATGCGAGGTCAGCACCATCTGCGTCGGTCTTGCCGCCAGCATGGGCGCTTTCCTCCTTGCAGCCGGCGCAAACGGCAAGCGCAAGGCGCTTCCCAACAGCGAGATCATGATCCATCAGCCCTCCGGCGGCGCATACGGACAGGCCAGCGACGTCAAGATCCACGCGGATCATATCATCAAGACCCGCAGGAAGCTCAACGAGATACTTGCCGAAAGGACCGGCCAGCCTCTCTCCGTTATCGAGGAGGCCACCGAGCGCGATAATTTCCTCTCCGCCGAGGAAGCGCTCAAGTTCGGTCTTATCGACGAGATCGTAGCTCCCCGCCGTTAATAATTCTATTCGATTGGAGTAACAAATGGCAAAACACGACGACAACTCCACAGTAAAATGCTCCTTCTGCGGAAAGACGCAGGACATGGTCAAGCGCATTCTGGCCGGTCCCGGCGTCTATATCTGCAGCGACTGCGTTGAACTCTGTCAGGAGATCATCGACAACGACGACGCCGTAGAGTCCGCCGAGACGACCGAGCTGCCAAAGCCCGTCGATATCGTCAAAGTGCTTGACGATTACGTTATCGGTCAGGAACACGCCAAGAAGGCGCTCGCCGTTGCTGTTTACAATCATTATAAGCGCATCATGTCCGAACCCAAGGCCGACGACGTTGAGCTTTCCAAGAGCAACATCGTTATGCTCGGGCCGACCGGATGCGGCAAGACCCTCCTTGCGGAGACTCTCGCAAGGATTCTTAAAGTTCCCTTCGCCGTTGCGGACGCGACCTCCCTTACGGAGGCCGGCTACGTTGGCGAGGACGTTGAGAACATTCTTCTGAAGCTCCTGCAGGCCGCCGATTACGACGTTGAGCGCGCGCAGAAGGGCATCATATATATCGACGAGATCGACAAGATCGCCAGGAAATCCGAGAACCCCTCCATCACCCGCGACGTATCGGGCGAGGGCGTTCAGCAGGCTCTCCTTAAAATTCTCGAAGGCACCGTTGCAAGCGTTCCTCCCCAGGGCGGCAGGAAGCATCCGCATCAGGAGTTCATCCAGTTCGACACCACGAACGTGCTATTTATCTGCGGCGGCGCTTTTGCCGGGGTTGAGGAGATAATTAAGAAGCGCATCGGCAAGAAGTCGATGGGCTTTGGCGCGGACGTTGTTTCGAACGTCGATATGGATATAGGCGAGATACTCAAGCATATCCTCCCCGAGGATCTGCTCAAGTTCGGTCTTATTCCCGAGTTCATAGGCCGCGTTCCCATAATCGTCACGCTTGAACAGCTTGACGAGGAGGCCATGCTCAGGATCCTCACCGAGCCGAAGAACGCTCTTTCAAGGCAGTATCAGCGCCTCTTCGAGATGGACGGCGTCAAGCTCGAGATCGAGCGCGAAGCTCTGCTTGAGGTTGCGAAGATCTCCATCGCCAGGAACACCGGCGCAAGGGGCCTCCGCGCTATCCTTGAGGACATCATGCTTCCCGTAATGTATGAGCTTCCCTCCCGCACCGACGTCGAGAAGGTGATCATAACCAAAGCCGCCATATTGAAGGAAGCCGAACCCGAATACGTTCTCAAGAACGAAACGCTTCCCGAAACCGGCACTTCCGCTCACTAAGGAGATATTATGAAGATCATCAGAGCAGCTTTCAACGATGAAGAGTTTTACGGCATTCTTGAAGGAGAAACCGTAAAAAGGCTCATCCACGCCCCCTATGATTCCATCGAGGAGGACGGCAGGGTCTATTCCACCGCCGAAGTGCGTTTCCTCGCCCCCGCTGAGCCCTCAAAGATAGTCGCCATAGGCAAGAACTACAGGGCTCACGCAGACGAGATGGGCGAAGGTCAGCCCGAAGAGCCGCTGCTTTTCCTCAAGCCCAGCACGAGCATAGTCGGCAACGGTGATGACGTTGTCTATCCCGAGATCAGCCACAGGCTCGATTATGAAGGAGAGCTCGGCGTGGTTATCGGCAAAAAGTGCCATGCCGTTCAGCCCGGTCATTCGTCCGAGGTCATATTCGGCTACACCTGCCTCAACGATATCACCGCGAGGGACATCCAGAAGGCCGTTTCTCAGTGGACGAGGGGCAAGGGCTTCGATACGTTCTGCCCCATCGGCCCGCATATCGAGACCGAAATCGATCCTACTCACGCCCCCATTGAGACGAGGGTGAACGGCGTTGTTCGTCAGCATTCCACTATCGACTGCATGACGCATAATATCGATAAGCTTGTCTGCTATATCACCGAGTGCATGACGCTCCTTCCCGGCGACGTTATCGCCACCGGCACCCCCGAGGGTATCGGCAGCATGCAGCGCGGCGATATCGTCGAAGTCGAGATCGGCGGAATCGGCGTGCTTAAAAACAGGATCGTCTGATGGACGGGCTTTCCTTATCGGCAGTCGCGTATGAGCTTCGCTCGCTTATCGGCGGCCGCATAGAAAAAGTCCAGCAGCCCGAAAAGGACGAGCTCATTTTGGCTATTCACACAGCAGACGGAAACACCCGCCTGCTTCTTTCTGCTTCCCCGGAAAACGGAAGGGTCTGTCTTACGGACGAAAAGAAGCTGTCTCCTGTTGAGGCGCCCGCCTTTTTGATGCTGATGAGGAAGTATCTGACGGGCGGCCGAATTAAATCGGTCGATCAGCCGAATATGGACAGGATAATAGAATTCTCTATAGAGACCTATTCCGAGCTGCACGACGCCGTAACCGTCAAACTCGTTTGCGAGATAATGGGCAGACATTCCAATATCATACTGACGGACGCAGACGGCGTGATAATGGACGCCATAAGACGCGTAAGCCCTTCCCTGTCTTCCGCAAGGCTGATACTTCCCAAGGTGATATACGAGTATCCTCCATCCAAGAAAAAGGAGGATCCGAGACTTGCCTCGCCTTTGGATTTTGCCAGCGTTATAAAAGACGCCGTCAAAACAGAAAGCGCTCTTTCGGATAAATACTACGGTCTCTCCCCCGCCGTCGCAAAAAAGCTCGTATTCTCACTTGGATATCCGGAATGCGGAGCGGAGGTTTTATCCGAGAGGCTCGCCGGTTTCTATTCGGATTTTTCAAAGGGACGCTTCAAGCCCTGCGTTGTAAAAGCAAACGGGAGCACGGTTTCCTTATTGCCCTTTATTCCGAACGACGGATCCGAGATCAAGAGGTTCGGAACCATGTCGGAAGCCGTCTGCGATTATTACAGCAGCCGCGCTTATGAGGAAAGCCTCAAGCGCCGTACAGCCGTGTTTGACAGAGCCATTACAAATGCCAAACAGAAGCTCGAAAAGAAGCTCTCTATCTATTCCGAAGCGATAACGAGCGAGGAGGAAAACGAGAAGTATCGCCTGTACGGCGAATTGCTGACCGCAAACCTTTACCGAATTCCGCAAAGGATCGACCAAGCCGTCGTGACGGATTATTATTCCGATCCGCCTGTCGACATCGTTATTCCGCTCGATCCCCTTCTCTCGGCTTCCGATAACGCTCAGAGGTATTATACCAAGTACCGTAAGGGAAAGACCGCACGGGATCACGCTGTAAAAATGCGTGAAGAGGCCGTGAGCGAGCTTTCGTACCTGGAGGATCTTTCGTATTCGCTCTCATGCTGCGATGGCGAGTCGGATCTTAACGAGATCAGACAGGAGCTGCTTGCCGCGGGGCTGCTCTCCGATGAGTCGAAGAAGAGCAGACGCTCGGCAGGTCAGGCAAAAGTGCCTCCCTCCAAGCCATATTCCTTCGTCTCTCGCGACGGGCTGACAATACTCGTCGGCAAGAACAACAAGCAGAACGACAGGCTTACGCTGAATATTGCCGCCCCCGAAGACGTATGGCTGCACGTTAAGGACAGTCACGGTTCCCACGTAATCATCAAGCGATCGAGCCCGATCCCCGATACGACGCTGTATGATGCCGCCATGCTTGCCGCATATTATTCGAAGGCAAGAGGGTCGGCTAACGTTCCCGTCGATTACACTCAGATAAAATACGTTAAAAAGCCTTCGGGAGCTAAGCCCGGCATGGTGATTTACACGCATCAGCATACCGCGTACGTCACGCCCGATATCGAATACGTAAAAAGCCTGATGAAATAAAAGGATCCGCATCCGCGGATCTTTTTTATAGCAATAGCATTTTCAGTTCGTCGTAGTGATCGCCGTAAAGCGCCCGGTTTATTCCATCCGCGACAATGCCGGACATATCCTCGACTATCCTGTCTATATCCTTCGGGGTGACTATCAAGCCGTCCATCTTTTCGTTGATCACCTTATCCGCAAGCGCGTTCACAGAATCCTTATCCTCGATACTTCCCGTTTCACCCGCAATCAGCGAGATCGCGTCCTGCGTTATAGTCGATGCGTAAACGACGAGAGGCACGCCTATCGCAAGCACGGGAACGCCTATTGTCTCTTCATTCAATCCCGATCTTATGTTGCCGACGCCCGACCCCGGGTCAATGCCGGCGTCGGATAACTGGATCGTCGTACTTATCCTCGCCGCTCTTCTTGACGCAAGCGAATCGATCGCAATTATCAGATCCGGCTTCAGCTTTTCAGCCAATCCTTTAATGAGCTCAAGCGTTTCGACGCCCGTCGTCCCGAGCACGCCTGGAACTACCGATGCTGTTGAATACATTGGATAATCGAGAGCGTCGGGAAGGTATTGCTTTATATGCCTTGTTATAAATACTTTTTCGGCAACACGGGGGCCCAATGCGTCGGGAGTGACGTTTCTGTTCCCAAGCCCCGCGATCATTATTTCTGAATCCGTATCCATTCCTTTCAGATAGCCGGATATTTCGGAAGCAAGATTCTTCGAAACCCTTTCAAAAAGATCGAGCGGCCTTTCCGTCAGTCTTCTTGCGTCGATCGTGACGTACTTCCCCATCCTCTTGCCTATTCTTTTTGCCGCAGATTCGGTCAGTATCTTAATTCTCGTGATCTCGATATCGCCTAAGGATTCATTCTCATCAGAGACGCCCTCGTTTTCTGCGTCAAGCTCCCTTGCTTCAAGCGCAAGATCCGTATAAATGCTCATCCGATCCTCCTGTTATTTTAGAGTCTTCGGATAGTATCTCACGAAAGCCGAACAATATATCCGATTTTTAAGCTATATATTGAAAAAAAACACTTGCAATCGCTTTTTCGCAGTGGTATAATAGTTCTGTTCGAGATTTGTATAGGAGGTGAACCGATTTGGCAAACATTAAGTCAGCTATCAAGCGTGTTAAGATCACCGAGAAGCAGAATCTGCGCAACCGCGTCGTTACTTCTCAGCTCAAGACCGCTGTTAAAAAGTTCGACAAGGCGTTGGAGTCTGACGATGAGGCTCTCGTTAACGAGACTTATACCAATGCAGTCAGCATGGCGGACAAGGCTGCCGCTAAGGGCGTTATCCATAAGAACGTCGCCAATCGTAAAAAGGCTCAGCTTGCCAAGAAGCTTGCTGCCAAATAAGGTTTATCGTTTTTGATTTACCCACTGAATAAAAAAGACCGATGCTTTCGTATCGGTCTTTTAGTGTTGTTATTTTATACCGGGAACTGACGCCATTCGTGCTTTAGAAGAACGAGCTCGAGATATTTATCGTCCTTCATCGTTCCGCTTATCTTAAGGAAGGACGTATCGGAAAGGTCAGAGATAAGGCCCATCAGTTCCTTTTGCGTGAAACGCCTCGCAGCGTCGTAAGCCTTTTCATTTGCGAATTGGTTTCCCTCCATGCGGGAGGCGACCTCCCTCTTCTGCCTGCCCGAGTCTATCCCCCGCCTTGCTTCGAGCATCAGCTTGAAACGGCTTGTAAGGAAAGCGGCAACGCTCATGGGCTCGTTGCTTTCGTCAAGAAGGGCGTGCAGCGCCAGTATTCCGTCACCCGGTTTACCGTAGGTGAACATATCGAGCATATCGAAGATCCTGACGTCGACAGCCGTCCTTATACAGACGGAGATATCCTGAGGAGTCACCGCGTTGCCCGGGCCGACGAAGTCTATAAGCTTATCCGTTTCGCTGACTATATTGGCCATGTCGTCGCCGACTGCGTTGACGAGTATCCTCGCGCAGCTGCCGTCGAGCAGAACGCCTGCTTCGCCGCAATGCTTTATGCACCACGCGGCGCGCTCCTGCGGGGAAAGCTTGTCGAATACGACCTCCTGACCGGTCTTTTTCACGAGCTTCAATATCGAACTGTTTGCGGCAAGCTTGCCTTTGAAAACGAAAAGCAGGGCTGTTTCGGCGGGAAGCTCATCTATAACGCGGGCATACTTTGCGGCTTCTACGCCGTCTGCAAGCTCCGAGCAAACGACGAACCTCTTATCCGAAAACAGGGGGAGCGTGCCGCAGCTCTCATAGAGCTCCTGAGGCGCGGGCTTGTTCAATATAGCGTAATTGAAAGGCCGGAAATCCTCCTCTACGGTGTTTTCAACGGCTTTCAACGCCTGCTCTTTGACGTACTCCTCCTCCCCGTGCAGCAGATACGCGCCGCATGGGAGGCCTTTTTTTATAAGCTTGAAAAACTCGGAATGGTTCATGCTCTAATTATATCCGCTATTACGCTCGCTGTAAACAGCAAAAACGCGAGCATTGTCAATCTAATACGTTTATTGAGAGGCCTCAGAACGTACTGAGAGATGCAGAACATGACGACGAGCATCAATACTCCGCTGAGCGTTGAAGGCGAGAAAACGCTTATCTGCGCGCCTGGGAGCGAGCTTATAGCTCTTAGCATTATCATGCCGCCTGTTATCAGCTTATCGGGAACGAACGCCAATAGATGCGCCGCCGGAGGAATAATAAGCCCAATAAGCAGAACCGCGAAACTCAGCGTGACGGCTAAAGAGAATACGGGTACGGCTATCACGTTTGCAATAATGCCGTATGTCTGGAAAGTGTTGAAATACTGAGCGGAAATAAGAGCGGTCGCGGCCGTTGCTCCGATCGTAATAAGCGCCGCGGAAACAACCTTCGAGACAATCCTCGATTTGAAGGCGGGTATCCCGGAGGAGGTCAAAAACAGTATCCCCAGCGTCGCAGCGAACGAAAGCCTGAAACCGACGGAAAAGATCTTGTATGGCTGAACAATGAGTATTATAAGCGCCGCAAGCGAAAGAGAAGAAAGCGCGTCCCTTCTCTCCTCCGTTACGTCCGCAAGCATCAGACAGCCGCACATTATTGAAGCCCTTACGAGCGAAGGCGAAAACGCGGTGAGAGCGCAGTAGAAAAGCAGGAACAGACCTACGATCGTGAATCTAAGCCACGGGAAACACTTCGGCAGAAGGAAAAACAGTACGGATGCAAGTATGCCGACGTGGAATCCTGAAAGCGAAAGCAGATGAGAAGTTCCCGTGGAAACGAAATCCTCATAATCCTCTTCTTCAACACCTGATCTGTCGCCGAGAAGAAACCCGCAGACGATATCGGCGTTATCGTCAAAAAGGTATTCGATCCTCGCTCCGAGATATCGCCGAACGTCGTTCAACGCTTTCGTTAAGGGCACCGCTCCTTTTCGAATCACCTTATACTCGCTGCAGGATGCAACGGAAGAGATCCCGGAGGCCATGAGTCTCGTCCTCTCGTCATAGGAGCCGAAACGCATAGAGGGGTTGCGAACGGAACAGCGCGTTTCGATAACGTCGCCGACCTCTGGAACGGAAGCGTTCTTCAGGTTCATGCGCATCCTGTGATGGAGTTTCACCCCGTCGACGGTAACGTTCGATAGGATGAGCCGCCCTTCTTTGCCGTCGTTATCGCTGACGACGGTACCTATTACCGTGTATTCGCCGTTTTCGAACGAGTCTGTGGGGATAATAAGCATCCTCGCGAAACCGATAAGAAACGCAAACAGCAGAATGAAAAGCGCCGACTTGCGTCTTATGACGGCAAAACAGCAGAGCGCCGCGGCGGCAACGGAAAAGAAGATAAGCAAAACAAGGGAAAGCGGACCGCCCTTAAGGCGCAGCGTACCGTACCCTATGAATGCCGCTATTCCCAAAACCAGGCCGACCGCGGCGAAAAGAAGCGGCCTGAAATTGATTATTCTGTTTGGATCCCTTCGATCAAACACGCATTACAGCCATGGCTTCGATCTCAACGAGACCGCCCGCGGGAAGCGCCGCCACCTCAACGCAGGAACGCGCGGGATGGGGCTTGGGGATCAGCATGCCGTAAAGCTTGTTTACCTGGGGAAAATCGGCCATATTCTTAACGAATACCGTCGTCTTCACAAGACAGTCAAGCCCGGAACCGGCTTCCTCAAGAACGGCTTTGAGGTTATTGAGCGCCTGAACAGCCTGCGCTTCTACGCCCTCGGCGAGCTTGCCGGTTTCGGGATTGATGCCGAGCTGCCCGGAAGTGAATACCATTTTGCCTACCTTGACGGCATGGCAGTAAGGGCCTATGGCCTCGGGAGCGTTCTGCGCGTTGAAATTCTGTTTAAGCATTGGATGAGTCCTCCTTGTTATTTGAAAAACCGCTGTCACTGCAGTTTCTTTCATAAGTGTCGATAATACAGTCGTTCCAGAGAATAAATGCGTTCTCGCCCGTATCGGTATAATAATGCTTCCGTATGCCCGCGTAGGCGAACCCGAGCGAGGCGTAGAGCCTCTGCGCGTTGTGATTGTTCTCCCTAACTTCGAGAGTCATGCGCTCCGCACCTCGCTTCATGCCCTCCTTCATAAGCCACAGTATCATCTTTCTTGCGATGCCCTGCTTGCGATAATCTGGATCGACGGCGATGTTGGTCATATGCTCCTCGTCGAACATGATCCATGCTCCCGCGTAACCGACGACCATGTCGCCTGAAACGGCTACAACGTAGTAAGCCACGTCGTTTGAGAGCTCGCCGAGAAGCGAATTGTAGCTCCAGGGCGTACGGAAGCATATCTTTTCAAGCTCGGAAACGCGCTTAACGTCTTCCTCGCGCATCTGTCTTAATACTATATCGTTCATCGGATCATCTCCTGTCAATCTGGTTTAACAAAGCACACCGTGACGGCATAGACCTTTTCACATCCGTGCTTTTTCAGTTCCTTGGCGCATTCGGACAATGTCGCTCCGGTAGTACATACGTCGTCAAGCAGGAGCACGCTCGCTCCCCTGCATCTGTCGTCGGCGATGAACGCGCCTTTCACGTTCCGCTTTCTGCCGGCTTCCGTCATCCTCGCCTGCTGTTTCGTATCCACGCCTCTTATAAGGAGCGAAGTATCGAGCTTCAGCCCTTTGTTTTCGCAAAGATGCTTCGCTATAAGCTCGCTTTGATTGAAGCCGCGCTTTTTGATCCTTTTGCAGTGCAAAGGTACCGGCACCACGGCGTCGATCTTCCAAACCGAGGGGATGTCTATGAACCTTGCGAGTATCTTCGCCTCATATTTCGCTCCGTTGTAC
>JAILRE010000021.1 GCA_024698505.1 Clostridiales bacterium
GGCGGGAACGCGGACCTTGGTCGCGCTGCGCACAACGAGAACGTCGAACTCCTTGACGAGCTGGCACAGCTCTTCGGGAGTGGGGGTGGTCTCGGGAACTACTACCTCATTGCCCTGCTCACGGAGCTTGGCAATGGCGGACTTTTCCATACCGTCGGATGCAAGAATACGCATGATGATGTATCTCCTTTATTGAATCAATGATTGGTTTGTGATGGGAACAGACGGATGAGGCGGTGGCAGGGCTGAGGTCGAAAAACTTAGGAAAATCATGATTTTCCACCACCTCATCCACCACAGGCTGCGCACGAACGGGCTCGCTGGCGAAATAACCGAGGCTGTGGCTTGCTTTTCCACCTCTTCCACCATCACCTTCGGTGATGGTCCCCCTTCCCCTGCATAGGGGAAGGTTAAGCTCGAGCGCTTCCCCTCAAGGGGAAGGTTGGCTTGGCTGCGCTCAATCGGTCAATTCCGAATTCCGAATTATTACTTGTGCTCCGCTTCGTACTTCTTGAGGAAGTCGACGAGAGCGACAACGCCCTCCTTGGGCATGGCGTTGTAGATGGAGGCCCTGAGACCGCCGACAGACTTGTGGCCCTTGAGGTTATCAAAGCCCGCGGCCTTGGTGGCGGCGACGACCTCGGCGTCCTGCTCCTTGGTGGGAGTGACGAACGGGACGTTCATGAGGGAACGGAACTCGGGCTCTACGGTGCCCTTGAAGAGCTTGGACTGATCGAGGAAGTCGTAAAGGATCTTGGCCTTCTCCTCGTTCATCTTGGCCATGGCCTCGAGGCCGCCGATGCTCTTGAGGTACTTGAAGACCTGACCGCATACGTAGATGGACCAGCAGTTGGGGGTGTTGTAGAGGGAGTCGTTCTTTGCATGGGTGTCGTAAGCCATGTAGGTGGGCACCCAGGCGGGCAGCTCGGAAGCGTCGCGGATCAGATCCTCACGCATGATGACGATGACCATGCCGGCGGGGCCGATGTTCTTCTGCACGCCGCCGTAGATCACGCCGTAATCGGAAACGTTGCAGGGCTTGGAGAGGAACATGGAGCTCTGGTCGGAGACGAGGATCTTGCCCTTGGTGTTGGGCAGCTTCTGGTAGGTGGTGCCGTGGATGGTCTCGTTCTCGCAGATGTAGACGTAATCGGCGTCCTCGCTGATGGGCAGATCGGAGCAATCGGGGATGTAGCTGTAGTTGCGATCCTCGCTGGTGGCGACGAGGTTGATCTTGCCGTACTTCTTGGCCTCGTTGTAGGCCTTCTTGGACCAGTTACCGGTAACGATATAATCGGCAACGCCGTTCTTCATGAGGTTCATGGGGATCATGGCGAACTGGAGGGTAGCGCCGCCCTGGATGAACATTACCTTGTAGTTGTCGGGGATATGCATGAGATCGCGGAGATCCTGCTCGGCCTCGTCAATGATCTTCTGGAAGACCTTGCTGCGGTGGCTCATCTCCATGACGCACATGCCGGAGCCCTCGTAATTCATGAGGTTGTCACGAATGCCTTCGAGGACCTTCTCGGGAAGAATGGAGGGACCTGCGGAGAAGTTGTAAATACGATCGTAAGCCATATTGATACTCCTTTATCTTGCCCTGTTGCGGGCATATTTTTCTAATTGCATTATAACACAAAGAAAAGTGCAATCAACCGTTTTTCCGTTAAAACAATGGATATATTTATTTTGAGAGGAATACCCGGGAGGACAATGAAAAGCGGAGAGGAGGGTCCCTCTCCGCGCAGGTTTCCTGCAGGGAATCTGCAGGGCTTATCCTCAATTCTCCAGCCCTCTAAGCCATTCAAAGGTCATTTCCGGGAAACGGCCGACAATATAGGGCTTTTCTTTTTCATCGTACCTGACCTCGAAAACGTCGTCCCTGCCGCCAATCGCAATAGCGCAGTTATCCCAAAGCCAATCGGAACCGATCTCCGGTTTATGCAGGAACAGTATGTACTCTTCGCAGTCAAGCTTCGGCGCATCCGGACTGCACAGATAGAAATCAGTCTGGAGGTATGCGACGCCCTCGGTCAACAGACGGTCCAGCTTCTCCGCAGCTTTCCCTCCCTTGTAGATCTCGACGATGTAAAAACCGTAAAGAGTTCGGGGCTTCATACAGCTCTCATCCAAAATGGGATCGCCGTTATTATCGAAATCAAAATGCGTTTGGACCATTGCGGGGGTCTTCTCGCCTATCCTCGCACGGATAATACAGTCTGCGTCCTCTGCAAGCTCATAGGCGCTCTTGTATTCCTTTCGGCCCTCGTCTTTGTACCATTCGGGATTCGGCGTTGCGCCCGCTTCGGGAAGAGGGATAGGCTTTACGAACGGATCGGGCGTCACGCCGGGATCGCTGCACATCATCGGTATTGCTTGGGGGCCGACGGAATGTTCCCCCTTAGGGCTGTTTTCCCACGGCTTGGTGAGGATCAGTACTGCGGCTCCAACCGTGAGCAGAGCTGCTGCCGCAAGGTACGCAATGAGCCTTTTTCTGTTTGCTGTATGTATTTTTGTGCTATTCAGAACGGAATCGTCGGCTTCGCCGACAGCGCGGAAAAGATCCTCGTTATTCATAGTAATCCCTCTCTTTCAAGATACTGCCTCAGTTTTTTGCGCGTACGGCTCAAAAGGGACATTACCGCGTTATCGCTCATGCCAAGCTCGGCGGCAATCGTTTTGATCTGTTTCAGTTCGAATACCCGATCCAGAAAGACGCGCCGTTCCCTTTGGGAGACGCGGCGAAGAAAAGCGTTCACGGCGTTCTTCAGTTCGTTATACTCCGCTTCGGAAGCTGCGTCGCCCTGCGCGGGGACGACCTCCGAGAGCTCGTCGAGCACGAGCGCCGTTTCCCCTCCCCCGCGCTTTTTGCGGGAAAGCTCCTTAAAGCGGTTGAACGAAACGTTCCGCGTTATCCTGAGCAGATAAAGTCCGAGCTTTTCCGGGCGCTTCGGCGGGATGGTATCCCACGCCTTCAAAAGCGCCGAGCTCACGCATTCCTCAGCATCCTCGCGGCTTCCCAGTACGTTTTTTGCGACCGAGAAGCAGTACCCGCCGTATTTGAGCTGCGCCTCCTTTACGGCGCGCTCGTCTCTTTCGAAGAACAGCCCGATCAATTCATCGTCGTTCATCGATCTATCTCCTTTCAAAAAGGTACCTTCACCCTATAAGACAACTTTTCACTGCCGACCTTGCAAAAAGCGGGAAGGATCCGCTTCCTTCCCGCAATCTCTATCATCCCAGCAGTACCTCGTCCTTGACCTGCGCCTTGTCGCGCCGGCGCTTCTTCTTGACGGGGTGACGCATATAGACGTTCAGCACTATGCCCACGCCTATCATGTTCGTCAGCATATTCGAGCCGCCGTAGCTGACGAACGGGAGCGGTATGCCCGTCATGGGCATGAGGCCTATCGTCATTCCGATGTTCTCGAAAACGTGCGCTATCAGCATTCCCGTCACGCCGACGGCGAGCAGCATGCCGAAATTGTCCCTCGCCTTGACGGCGATATAGAGCCACCTGAGAGCGAGCAGGAAGAACAGCACTATCAGCACCGTGCCTCCGACGAAGCCTATCCCCTCCACTATGCCGCTGTAAATGAAGTCGGTATGGCGCTCGGGAACGTATTTGAGCTGCGCCAGAGTGCCCGTGGAGAAGAAGCCCTTGCCGAGAAGACGGCCCGAGCCTATTACGACCTTGCTCGTCGCCACCTGATAGCCCGCGCCGAGTGGATCGTACGAGGGATCGAGGAAGGAGATTATCCTCTTCTGCTGCGAGGAGGTGAACAGGAAGAAATACGCGAGCGGCAGCGCCGTGCCGAGCGCCGCGGCGGCGCCCGCTATCCAGTACCACTTTATCCTCGCGGCAAACAGTATGAACGCGAGTATTACGATGAGCACGAACGCCGTGCCGTAGTCGGGCTGCAGCGCGATGAGCAGGAATGGTATCATCGTGAACAGCACGCAGAGGAAGATATCCTTGAGCTTCAGTATCCTGCCGTCCGCGTCCATCGCCTTCGAAGCGATCTTCGAGACCATCACAATCACGGCGACCTTCGAGAGCTCGCCCGGCTGGATGGCCCTTTCGATGCTGTCGAATATGAACCAGCCCTGCGCGCCGCCCCTGACCTTGCCGAATACGAAGAGCATCGCCAGCAGGCCGACTATCCCGATATAGACGTAGAGTATGAGGGGCTTGAAGATATTGTAATCGAAGAGCATCACGATTATCATCGCGGCGAGGCCGACGAGGAAATTGATCGCCTGCCTCTGCACGTAATCGAGATTGAGCTTGGCCAATACGTCGGAAATGCCCTGCTCCGTGCCGTCGAACGGCGTTGCGAGCACCGAAGTGAGCGCGACGATACCGAAGCCCACCAGCACGAATACGAGCGCCACGGTGAACCAGTCTATGCTCCTGAAATCTTTTTTATCGTAAAGGCTCAATTATACCCCTCGGGATCGTGATATCGTTCAGACCGTCCTTCTCGCCGAGTTTTCCTTCATCTCGCCGAGCTTCGCCTCGTAGCCCTTCTTGCCGAGGAGCGCGTAGGTCATGTTCTTGCCCTCCTCAACGCCGGGCTGATCGTATGCGTTGATGCCGAGTATCTCGCCCGCGTAGGCCGTCGCGAGCTCGAAGAGCATCATGAGCTGGCCTATCGTATTGGCGTTTACCTCGGGCAGGAGTATCGTCTTGTTCATATGCCCGCTGACGGTTACGGCGTGCTCCGTGGCCCTGCGCTCGGCGGATATGAGCTCGTTGAACGTGTGGCCGGAGAGGAACGCGACGTTGGGGTTCTCGTCGACGGCATGGGGGATCGTGAATACGGTGCGGTAATTCTCAACGCCGAGGAACGTGACCGTCTTGTCGAAGGGGCCGTCGGTGTAGAGCTGGACCTGCGAATGCTGATCGGTGACGCCGAGCGCCTTAACGGGCGTCTGTCCGAAGCGGGCCTCTCCCCTCTTCTTGCCGAGGGATTCCGCCCAAAGCTGAGCGTACCAGTCGGAGAAGTATTTGAGCGAATCCGCGTAGGGCATCAGCACGCCTATATTCGCGCCGAGCTTCATTGCGGAGGTCTCGAGCAGCGCGTACATGAGAGCGGGGTTTTCGAATACGTTGTCGCTGTCGCAGAGCTTATCCATATAAGCCGCGCCGTCAAGCATGGCTTCGATATCTATGCCGCAGACCGCCGCGGGCAGGAGCCCGACGGGGCACATCTCGGAGAATCTGCCGCCGACTCCCTCGGGCACGCAGAAGGTGGTGAGACCGTACTTTTTCGCGATGCCTATGAGGTTGCCCTTCTCGCGGTCGGTGGTTGCGATGAGCCTCTCCTTGAGCGCGTCCTCGCCGTAGAGGTCGATGAGCAGGCGCATAACGGTCAGAAGCTGGGCCATCGTCTCCGAGGTGGAGCCGGATTTGGTGATGACGTTGAACACCGTCTTTTCGGGCTCTATGACGTCCATGAGCGCGGCCATGCGCTCGGGATCGACGTTATCCTCCACGTAGAGCTTGGGGCCGTTCCGCTTTTCGCGGGGGAGCTCGTTATACCTCGGATGGTTGAGCGCCTGCTGTACGGCGATGGGGCCGAGCGCGCTCCCGCCTATGCCGAGAACGACGAAATACTCCGCGCTCTCCCTCACCTTTTCGGCGACGGCCTTTATCTTTGCAACGATCTCCTTCTGGTTATAGGGAAGATCGCGCCATCTGATGACGTCCCTCTTGGCCCTCAGGCCCTCGAGCGCCGCCCTGCCCCTCTCGGGATAGAGCGCGAGCTCGCTTTCGGGGATGCCCTTTGCTCCGACGGCGCTTTCCAGCATATTGGTATAGTCGATGCGAATGCGCATAAAAATGTCCTCCGATGCGTTATTTGGATTTATTATACCACAAGTCGAACGGATTTTGTACGGGGAATTTGCATATGATCGAATATGTTTATGAAAAAGACCGCTGCCTTCGCGATGCTCGCCTGTTTTATCTGCCTTTTTCCCGCCTGCGGGAAGGGCACCCGCGCCGATAAGAACGAATCGCCCGTCTGCGTTATGCGCCTTTGCGTGAGGGACGGCCCCGCCGACGAGCCGATATATGGCGCATGCGTTGTCGTTCCCGAGACGGGCGAGCGTTTTTACACGGATGAAAACGGCCTCACTCCCAAGATGGAGCTGCCCGTGATACCGGACGAAAACCTCAGCGGCATACTTCCCTCCCGCGGGGGGCGGATCACGTTCATAGTCTACGCGGAGGGCTACACGCCCTATCTGCTCCTCTACGCGAGGACCTTCCCGGGCGTTCGCGATACGCCGACGGCGCTCCTCTTCCCGGACGACGGGACTTTGCCCGTGTTCACGGTGATCGAGGCCCCCGATGAAGGCTGGTGCCGGGAGCTTGCGGAGAAGTTCAGACCGTAATTGAGCGAAAAACAAGAAAATAATTCTCTGTTGACTCGCCTCCTGTATCAGTATATAATAATATCGAATCAGGATACTCTATTCTCTGTGACTTAAAGCAAGGGGCGGATCACGTTGAAAAAGTCGCTGTCAATACTGCTTGCTGCGATCACGGCGCTTGTGTTCTTGGCGTCGGGCGTGTTTGCCGCGCCCGCAGAGACGGAATACTATATCGGCCTTACCGAGGCGGACGCCCTGAAGGACGCCCCGAGGGACGGCCGCGTGAGGAAGGGGCTCGAGCTTGCCGAAACGCCCGAGCTTGCAGTGTTTACGACGGTGCTTGCCGTGCCCTGCGGAAGAGGCGAGACCGAGATAGGCTTTGACAGACACATACTTGACGGAAAGCCCGAGGATTTCTTCGTTCGAAAAGACGGGTCGGTAGCGATCCTCGATTCCGTCAATATGCGGATAAAGGTATTCGGCCGCTCGGGGGTCATAGAATCCATTCCGGTCCCCGGGCATTATTATCCAGTGAGCATGACGGAGACGAACGAAGCATTCTTTGTTCTCGATTTTTACGGGTACGTTTACAGGATCGACAAGAAGACGAAGACCGCGGAGGAATATGCGGCAGTGAAGATGCCTCCCGAGTTCCAGACGCAGTGCATCAGGGCGGACGGATCGGATCTTTATATCTGCACGAGCGGCCTCAGCATGAGGAGCGTTGGATGTGAGTTCACAAGCAGCATGAAGGATGCTTACAGGGAAGCGCTTTCCGCAAGAAGGGAACAATTCCGCCTGCACGCTGAAAAGTTCGTTTATATCGGCAAAAACGATAAGGGCTCTCTTGTATTCGAGAGCCTGTTTCCGGTCGACCGCTATCTCGATTATTACGAAAGGCTCCTGTGCAGGCGCGATCCAGTATCCGGAACGATCGGCTGCGCGCTGCTTCGGACTGAGGAATACTCCGTTCTGCCCTCAAATCATATCCGTATAGGCGAAGACGGGAAGCTCTACGTGATGGCATGTATGGACGGCTGCACCGCTGTATTTCAAGTGGAGCTCGGAAGCGAATACGAATCCCACGCGGACGAGCTTCGTGAAAGGGCTGAGTGCTTTTACAACAGGATCAAGTACTCCGAAAGGGAAACGAAAACCGACGTCGTCACAGTGATCGAGTTCTCACAAAGCTCGGTATTGCCCGCAATCGCCGTAAGGCCATATATCCAGCATATCCTGCTCCTTAAGAGGAGCTTCATACCATATCATTACGAGGACCCGTTCTGCAGGATCTTCTTCCGGGTCATTCTCCAGGCTCCGGGCTGAAATTACGATAGCGTCTCCGTTTGCCTTAACAAGATAATTTTTTACAATCATAGAACAAGCTGTGTATGGCTTGTTTCGTTTTAGCACGGTGAAGATACGATTTGATACAGAAAGAGGTATTACTATGAAAAGAATCACAGCGCTATTACTTATAGCTGCGTTTACAATAGCATTCTGTGCCTGCAATAAGCCCGTAGAGCCTCCCGAGCCTTCACCGGAACCGTCGGAAGCTTCGCCCAGTGAGCAGGTTTCAACTCCCGAACCGACGGAAACTCTGCTAATCACGGAAGCTCCGACGCCCGAGCCGACCGCGCTCCCAACTCCCGGCGATCCTAATTACCCGAATTCCGCACGCATCATGCTCCCCGAGTCGTTTACTACGGAAATAGACGTTGCTTCGGATACCGACGAAAGATACTTTTACCGATACGGAGACTACATTTTTTGGTGTTGCGGAAGCGAAAGCGAATGCGTACAAATCAGGAAGGGGAAGGAGCTGGAGTATTGCGGCAGCATCCTTCAAGGTCAGGATTCATATTATTTCGAGGGAAAAACGGAGAACGGCTTCTACGTTGTACGGGGATCGTTTTTCGACGGAGACAGCGATCTGCCGCTCGACAGCCTGCTGTTTTACAACGTGGAGACCGGGGAAACAAGCAAGGTGGGCGAAGCGTTGTACTCCTGTGAACAATGCGGAAATTACATAGTCGGCGCAAGATACTTAGGGCCGGAGGACGATGATGAGGACGTCCGTTGGGTAATGTGGATCTATCGTCACGAGATGAAGACCGAAGAAAGGATCGAGCTTTACAGATTCGATATCCACAACGACGACAAGGTTGACCGCTTATACATAAAGTATTTTGGCGGAGACTGCGTGTACTACACTATGCTCCGCGGAGGAAGCTCGACCCGCTTCGGGATATTCAGGCTCAATATCGAGACCGGCGAATGCGAAAAGGTCGCAGATCACGGCCTGCCTTACGCCGTTGACGAGAACGGGATCCTGTATTACGGGGATTTCGTTTACGTCGGTTGATCGGCCCGATCGCTGTATCGAAGGACAGATCAAAGCCCCCGCGGAAATGACCGCGGGGGCTGTTTTATTATCGGAGATCGCAGACGAGGCAGTATCTTCTGCCCTTGTCGCCGTACTCATGCGTGAGGGCGGCCGTCCATAAGAAGCTTTCGTCGAAGAAGTAGACGTCCTCCGGAAGGGTCGGAAGTATGCTTTCAAGCTTGGAGCCCGGCAATTCCAGCACGGCGGACTTCGGGTATTTCCAATAGTTCGGGACGGGTATCATTTCCTTCGAATTGAGATCCCACATGACGAGGACCTTTTCCGCCTGCGAAGCTCTTTCGAGCGCGGCTTTTTCGGATACCGTTTCGCGGTTTTTCATGCAGTCCCACAGGTACCCTATATAGCACAGCCCGTCGGAAAAGAGCCGCTTTTCGCGCACGGCGGTCTTGTAATACTCGCTGTTCTTGTCCGCGAAGGCGTCTGTGAACGCCTGCCTTACCGCGTCCGCTTTTCTGCCGAGGATTATCCGCATCTAAGTCAAAAAACCTCCGTCAGGCCTTCTTTTTCTTTTTGAAGAAATGCGCGAAGGCGCGGCGCTCCCTGCCGATATCGCGGTCTATCTCGCCCGCGCCCTGGAGCGCGGCCTTGGTTATGATCGGGCCCGTGAGCTCGTAGACGAGAGTTGCGAAAAGCACGACCGTTACCACCTGATCCGCGACGACGCCGAGCTCCTCCGAGGCGGCGACCATCTGCGCCATACCTATCGCTACGCCCGCCTGGGGAAGGAGCGTAAGGCCGAGGTAATCCCTTACCGTGCGCTCGGACCCGGTGACCGCGGCGCCCGCGAAAGCGCCCGTGTATTTGCCTAGGGCGCGGACTACGACGTATATCATGCCCGCCAGGCCGACCTTAGGCAGTATGGAGAGCTTGAGATCCGCGCCCGATATGACGAAGAAGAGCATGAAAAGGGGCGGCGTCCACTTTTCGCAGTGAGTGAGGATATGTATGGAATCGAGGCGCATATTCGCGAATACCGCGCCTATCATCATGCAGACGAGCAGATTGGAAAGATCGAGCACCTGCGAGAGCCCGACGCCGAGTATTACGGCGCAGACCATCAGCATGAGGCGGCTGTCGCGCGATTTGAAGAATCTGCACATCCAGGAGAGGAACGCGCCTATCGCCGCGCCTATGAGGAGCGAAAGGCCAATCTCCCTTAGAGGCTCGAGTATGACCTTCTCGGCGGTGACGCTCCCGCCCGCGGCGAAGACCTCCGCGAGGGAGAAGCAGACGGAGAAGATTATGAGGCCGACCGCGTCGTCGAACGCGACTACGGGGAGCAGAGTCTCCGTGACGGGGCCCTTTGCCTTGTACTGCCTTACGACCATGAGCGTGGCCGCGGGAGCGGTGGCCGCCGCTATCGCGCCAAGAAGCAGCGCGCGGGAAACGTAAAACTCGCAGTCGTTCCTGACGAACATCATGGCGATCATAACGAAGGCGACCGTCGTGCAGGCTTGGAAGAGGGTGATTATGATTATCTTCACGCCGAGCTTTTTGATCGTTGCGAGCTTGAATTCGCCTCCGATGGAGAACGCGATAAAGCCGAGGGCGACCGTCGTTATGACGTTGAGGCTCTTAAGCCCCTCCTCGGTGATAAGGCCTCCGAAGGAGCCGTTCGTCAGAAGCCCCCAGAGGTTCGGGCCTATCAGCAGGCCCGCTATAAGATAACCCGTGACGTTCGGCAGGTTGAACAGCTTCATCACACGGGAGAGCGCGAGCCCGCCTATCATAGCGAACCCGATCATCAAAAGATTTGTAAACATATCAGTCTGAAAAATTGTATCCTGTTATTCTTCGATGCCCTCGAAGCTCGAAATGGGGACGGTGAACATTACGCCCTTCTTGCCGAGGCCGTTCGTGTTGCGCCTTACGACGCGCTTTGCGTGCTCTATCTGATCGTCGTTGAGGAGCAAAAACGCCGTGTGGCTGGATTCGAAATCGTTGCTGACGACCTTGGAGAGCGAGCCGAATATCGGCGCGGCGTCTATCGTGCTGTTGAGCAGAGCGTGCTTGAGGCTTGTGGACTGAAGAACTACGCCGTTCATTCCGTGTGCCTTTAGCCCGGCGAGGGTCTCAAGGAACTCGTCGCAATCGTCTATGGTTATCACCATCAGCTGCATATAAGTATCC
The DNA here is from genome assembly GCA_024698505.1 of Clostridiales bacterium. GTDB lineage: Bacteria > Bacillota > Clostridia > Christensenellales > CAG-138 > UBA3857. The sequence continues at coordinate 10,922 of JAILRE010000021.1, forward strand.
TCCCTGGTGTTTTTTGACATATAAATATTAGTCCTTTTTTCCGCAAAGTCAAGCGGTTTTCTTTTTATATTTATTTGCGGAAAACGGGGCGTCTGGTATCCCGGGCGCGCCGAAAAAGCCCGCGTTTTCACGCGGGCCTTTACTTTCCCTTTATGCGCGGCTCAGGCGTTATTGCTCCGCTTCGCCGTTCTTAATTATAACGTAGTTCACGGGATCGACCTGCTGATCGTTCAGCATCAGCTCGAAATGCAGATGGCTCTCCTCCGCGCATTCGGATATCGCCGTATCGCCGACGTATCCGATGAGCTGACGGATCTCGACGCGGTCTCCCTCTTTGACGGCCGTCTCCTTTTTGAGCCCCGAATACACCGTCCTCATGCCGCCATCATGCAGAATGACGACCGTAGTGCCGAGCATATCGTCGTCGTAGACCTTTTCCACTACGCCCGCCTCTATCGAGCGGACCTCGCTGCCCTTCGGAGCGGCGATATCGACGCCGGGATGCGTCATCCACTGGCCGAGCGTCTTCGACCATATGAGGCAGTCCATCGCATATACGCGGATCAGCCTGCCGTCGACGGGCGAAGTCCACGGGTCGCGGGGCTTCGGCTGAGGCGTCGAGGACGGTGCGGGCGTAAGCTCCGGCATAAGCGTGGGCTTGGGCGTGCCGCCGGGGATATCAGTGTTCGCGGGGTTTTTAGTCGCTCGGGCGCTGTCGGGAACGGTCGTGGGCTTTGCCGTCCGCGCCCTGTCGAGCGCCTGCGAGATATCCTCGTCGTAGGAGCGTTCTGCCGGGGCCTGCGGCGTCCTGTCCTTGGTCCCAAGCACAAGCGCGAAAGTCCCGCCGAGTATGGTCAGGCATATCAGCGCGGCGATAAGAAGCCCGTTCTCCCTTAAAAATCTCGAAGCGCGGCGTTTCCTCGCCGTGCGTTTATCGTTCGATCCTCTCATTTTCCGTATCCCTTCCTTTCCGTTCGGGTCATATCCGTTTTCCTCAATATCATTTCCCGTTTTCGCGGAACTCATACTTGAAAAAAAAGAGTTGTTTTGCTATAATATGATGTTAATACGGCAATGCGGTTCGATTCGGCATTATTCCCGATTATTATTTTTTGAGAGGGTCCCCCGCGCGGCGCGCTTTGGGGATACGGTAACACGGCATTATGATGAAGGCGCTCAAATCGGTAGGCTTCCTGCTTCTGGCGGCACTCGTTTTCGTTGGGTTCAATTACCCGTTCTTTGCGGTGCCCAACAAATTCGAAAAGGAAACTCGCGAGCTTACGCTCGCCCGCATCGAAAGCGGCAGCATGGCGGTGGACGAGGCCTACGTCAACGAGAGCGTGAAGGAGGCCATGGTCCCCCGCCTTCCCGGCATCTACCGCACGGCGTTCATACTCGCGGCGGCAGCGGCGGCGATAGTCTTCTGCATCTCGATCCGTCCCCCGCACGACTGCGGCGGCTTCAACCTTTTCAACCCTCTCGCGCTCATCCCCATTGCGGCGATATCCGTCCTGACAGGGGCGGTGATAAGCCTCGTCCTCAGCAAGGTCACGGGGCAGTCCGTATCGGAGTTCCGCGAGCTTGCGGCAAAGCTCACGACGGATTTCACCTACGGCTCCGATAAGCTCCTTCTTATGATACTCGTTCCCGCGGCGCTCGAAATAGTCTTCCGCGGCTTCATATTCAGCTTCCTCGAGAGGATCCATCCCCTCATCGCGATCGTGCTCTGCCCCGTGCTCTACGCGGTCACGGTCGGCTCGATAGCGACGGGCTACGCAAGGTGGAGCATCGGCTCCGTCGAGGCGGCGAAGACCGCTATGATCATCGCGCTCGGCATCGGCTTCGTCCATTCGCTCCTCACCTGGAGGTTCCGCTCGGGAATACCCGCGGTGCTTTCGCATATACTTATCGCGTATTCCGCGGGATTCGCCGTGAAGAACGCCGAAAACGGCTCGCTCGCGTTCACGGCGGCGCTGCTCTTCCTGCTGCTCGCGGCGGTGATGATACTGCCCTCCCTCCTCGGCGGAAGGATCAGGGTGCTCGCGTACGATTTTCCGTTCACGAAGCATCATAAGTCCATGAACAAGTGGCTCTTCGGAACAAAGAAGCGCAGGAGGAAACACGCCGGGAAGGCCGCCGCGGCAAAGCCCGCGGAAAAGCCCGCGGAGCAGGAACCCAAGACGAAGAGCGGAAAGAGGTTCGGCTCCGGCGTCAAGGGCAAGAGCGTGAAGCGTCCGCATACCAACAGGAAATGAACTCCGTTAAGGAAACCGTAATATCCGCAGTACTGCCCGCGCTTCGCGAGGTTTGCCCCGAAGCCGAAAGGAACGATCTTCTGTTCTTCGGGAGCAGGGCGGATATCTGCTCGCCCCTGCCTCTCAAATACGGGCTTGACAGTCTTGACGGCATAGTATATAATTTAGAAAATAGGGTGATTCTATTCGGTCGCCCGGTGTTTTCGTCCGTAAGCGTTTCGGGCGGATTCATAAACATGCAGGTCGGCGAAGAAGCGCTTTCGGCCATCGTTTCGGAGGTCTCCGAAGGGGAGCTTCCTCCCCCCGCGGAAGTTATCCGGATCGGCGCGTACCCCGAAAGCCTGTACGCCGCGCTCCTCGATATCGCGAACGAGGGGGCGGGCTCAAAGGGCCTTCCCGAACCGGGCGGCGCCGCCCGCCTTGCGCTTTGGCATCTGCTCAATGCGGATTCCCCTTCGTCCCTGTCGGCGGCTTTGAAGGAGACCGAGGCCGCGATAAGGGCTCACCGAAGGGCGGCCGTTCACGCCGAGGGCTCCGAAAGGATCTCCGGCGAGGCGGCGAAAGCCATGGCGGTCTCGCTCAGCAAGCACCTATAACGCACAGTATGACAGATAGGAGAGATGATAAATGAACATTAAATGGTACGGGCATTCCTGTTTCCTTCTCACGAACGACGAGGGCGTTTCCATACTCACGGATCCCTGCCCCCCTTCCGTCGGCTTTGAGATAAGGGACGTCGTTTGCGACGCCGTTACGATCAGCCACGAGCATTTCGATCATAACTATATAGAGGCAGCCGCGGGCGATCCCGTCATCATCAGGGACGCGGGCGAGCATGAGGTCAAGGGCGTAAAGGTGATCGGCTTCCCCGCCTTCCATGACAAGGCCCTGGGCGCTCAGCGCGGCAATGTAATGATGTACCTCTTCGAGATGGACGGCATCCGCATACTGCACGCGGGCGACGTGGGCGACCAGCTCACGCGCGAACAGATCGCCGAGATCGGCGTAGTGGACGTACTGCTCGTTCCCATCGGCGGCAAGTACACGCTCGATTATCTCGAGGCGCGCGAATTCGCGAATTCCCTGCATCCCAGCGTGGTCATCCCCATGCACTACAAGACGCCGACCTCCACGATCGACGTCGACGATTGCTCCAATTTCGTTTCCACCGTTCAGGACTGCCGCATCCACAAGCTGAACGACTGCGAGGCGAGCATCTATCAGAACACCCTCGGCGAGGACCGCGTCCTCGTGCTCGATCCCTACGTGGAGAGGATCGAGGAGGATCAGGTCAAGTTCGATCTGTAATTAAGGCAAACGAAAAGGCCGACTGCCGTCGGCCTTTTTCTTATGCTCTCGTTCAGTTTTCGCTCTGCGCCCGATCGAGCTTGTACTGCCTTATCTCTTCCGTCCTGAGCTTGTAGACGCGGCCGAGCTGTATCTCGGCGACGATCAGCTCGCCGTCGATGCAGGTCATCTGGAATATCCTTCCGTCCTCGGTGATCCTGAACTCCCTCGTGGGGCTGTGGTCTACGACATGGTAATGCTGTTCGGCGATCCCAATGAGCTTGCCCTCGGGCGAAAACTTCTGCAGCGTCTTCTCGAACGAGAACGCGTACGGACCCGAGTCGGGGACGTTCCAGCAGACGATGAAGTATGCGTTCCCGTCGCCGTCGAGCCCGATATACTCATATGAGCCGCGCTTGCCCGTTAACAATTCACCGCCGCCGAATTCCGTGGTAAACGTGAAGCCGACGTAATTGTAGTCGGGATCGTCGTCCTCCGGATCTATTATCCTTTCCACGTTTATCTCGCAGATCTCGGGAGCCTCCGGATCGAATACGTTCCTGAATTTGCCCGGCCCCTGCATGAGGCAAAGCCCGCCGCCCTTAACATAGAGCGCATCGGCATAGTAGTTGGTCTCGATCCCCTCCGGGGGTCTGAAACTGCGGATGAACTCCCCCGTCTCCCAATCGTACTCGCAGACGTATTCGATCATAAACGTGTTGTAGACGTACAGGCTGTCCCCAAACCTTTCCATGGAGAAGGGATACGTGACGTCGGACACGTCGATGGTGCGGATAAGCGCGCCGTCTTCGAATACCTTCACGAGCTTATGCATGGTATCGAGTATGACGACCTTGCCGTCCTCGATGAAGAAATCGTTGGGGCCGTCCGTCTCTCCGTAGTTATCGCAGCCGAATTCTGCTTCCCCGTCGCCGTAAGCGCCGCGAAGGAGCACGGTAAACACAGCCTCGTCGGGGAGATCTGCGGGCGCTTCGGGATCGCAGAAAACGTAATCGCCCTCCGGCGCTTCTGTGGGCTCGGGAGTAGGCTCCTCGGTAGGCTCGGGCGTAGGCGTCTCGGTTGGCGCTTCGGTCGGCGCTTCCGTCGTGTTTTCGGTGGGTGCAGCCGTCGGATCGACAATGGGATCGACGCTTCCGCGGCATGCGGTCAAAGCAAGCGTCATTGCGAATATCAGTATAATGACTATAAGTCTTTTCATTTAAATGCCTCCTTAATGTATTCCGTCCGTTTCTTCGCTGTGGATATAGCTGTTTGGCAGAGCCTCGCGCAGCTTACAGCCTGATCCTGTAGATCAGTACTTCATCCAGCGTCTCGCACATGTACCATACCGTCCCGTCGCCGTCAACCTTGTAGACGAGGTAATTACCCCAGATCCTGAAGATGTAGTTGTCGGGATAGCTCACGTCGACGCACGAGATCGGGTCGCCTTCGGGAGAGAGCTTGATTATCCTGCGCCATATCTTACTTTGGACGTATTGACCACGCTCGTTTTTGTATGCTAATATTTCCTCGCTGTCGACGTAGTGGTTTCCGGCGTCGTCCGTGCCCATGTAGCGGTCGTCGCAGAACAGCGCGCCGCCGTCTCTGCCGATTATCTCGACGTCACCCTTGCCGTAATAGTTGATCTCATAGTCGGAGAACGGGGGCTCGGCGTGCGGTATGTTATCGGGCATCTCGATACGTTCCTTCTGCACCCACATGCGGTTCTCCATATCGAGCTCGAACACATCGTATGCGAAAGTGGCCTGCGTGAAGAGAAATTCCTGTTCCGGATCGCCCTCATTGTAATTGACCGCTCTGTAAGCGATGCATTTGCCGTCCTCTATCTTCATCATCAGCACGCCGTCGCGCCGCGCGGGGGTGCCGGGTATGGACTCGAGCCCGATCCTTTCTCCGGTCTCAAGATCGTACATGCAATCCCTGAATATCAGCTTGCCATCCAGGATCTCGAACTCGCCTTTTTCCAAGGCGGCGTCTTCGGTGTTCAGGCTGATACGCACCGTCTCGCCGGTCTCCGGATCACACTTTAAGAGACCGCTCCCGAAAGGAGAATACCTGTCGAATACATAGACTTGGCCTTCGATGATATTGAAGTGCTGCGGGATCTCCCAATCGTCATTATCATTGCCCGGTCTCGGCTGGCGAATGAAAACCTGATCATCGCCGTTTCCCCAGGAGAGACTCAGCACGAGCTCGGCACAGGAAGCGAAATCGAGTTCCATGCCCTCCGGAACCTCTGTGGGCTCGGGAGTAGGTACTTCGGTCGGCTCGGGAGTAGGCGTCTCGGTTGGAGCTTCGGTCGGCGCTTCCGTCGGAGCGGCGGTGGGCGCTTCCGTTACGGCCTCGGTGGGCTTGGGCGAGGCGTTCGCCTGCTGATCCTCCGGCTTGCGGCACGCCGCGAACGAAAGAAGCATTGCGGCAAAGAGCAGTATGGAAACAAGCCTTTTCATGCGATATGGTCCTCCTGTTAGGTCCTCATATATACATCCCCATTATACGCCGAATTCTCAGCTCTGCAAAAAATATATTAGCGGCCCGATAAACCGGGCCGCATTTTCCTTTCACTTACCGATCCGCGCTTTCGGAATACTCTTCTACGGTAATGAACCGGCAGCCGCGGAGCAGGGCAAGAAGCTCCTCCTCGCCGATATCCGTTATCAAAAACGTCTTGTGTGCGTGGATATTCGAATAGTAGTATGCGTTCGGGCTCGTGCCCTCTTCGGTCATCACCCGCAGAAGATACCTTAGTTCCCCGATATCCCCGGTGTCGATCTCAGTAAGTTCATGCTCGGTTCCCCTTATTACGCTCTCCGCGTCCTCATCGCTGCATGAGATCGTGAAAACAAAGCTGATATAGTGTGCGCCGCTGCGGTAGATCAATCTTACCCTGTCATTATAACTGCTAAGTTCGATCCGCCAAAGCTCATATCCTGCAAGCAAGGGCGTCGGTATCGAATTCAGCGTCTTGAGCGCGTTCACTGCATCCTGCTTCGAGCATATGCCGTTCATATAATACGTGCCGTGCTCGTCGAGGAAGCTTTCGAACTCCTCTTCGCCGAGCTTTGCTGCCTCGGCAAACTCGCGATACTCTTTGACGCCGGTGAAGAACAGCATCTCGGGAGGCGTGGCCTGCGTTGATAGCGGCTCCGTCTCCGTCGGCGCGGCAGTGGGAACATCCGTCGGGAACTCAGTTACGGGCTCGGTGGGCGCGGCCGTCGGTACATAGGCGTGGTGTTCATCTTCGGGTTTATTTATCAGGCGGACTGCCGCAAAAACGCCGAGCCCCACGAGAAGCGCCGCAGCGGCATAGAGCCATGCCGCATAGCGCGGCCTCCTTTTGCAGGAGGTCTCCGAAAGGATGATATCGGAGTCCTCTATATCGCTCATTTTTCTTAAAAGATCTTCGCCCTTCATGTCAGTTCAGCTCCTTTTCAAGTATGTCCTTCAGTTTTTTGCGGGTGCGGCTGAGCTGCGTCATAACGCTCCCTTCGCTCATGCCGTACCTTTGGGCGACAGTTTTTACGCTTTCGAGAAAGAAATACCTGCGAACGAATACGGCGCGCTCCCTCTCGGTGAGACCGTGCACGAAGTCCCTTATGAGCCCGGAGATCCTTTTTTCCATCAGCTCTCCGAAGACGTCCGCCGTCCCCGCGACGCATTCGCCGAGCTCCTCTATGGCAAGCTCCGTCTCTCCGCCTCCGCGCTTCGCCGCCCGGGCCGCCTTGAGGCGGTCGAGCGAAATATTCCTCGCGATCTTCAAAAGGAACGCTTTCAGCACCGCGGGACGCTTGGGCGGAATGGCGTTCCATGCCCTCAGCCATGTGTCGCTGACGCATTCCTCCGCGTCCTCCCGGCTTTCGAGTATGTTGTTCGCGACCGTGAAGCAATACGCGCCGTATTTGTTGTTCGTTTCTTCGATAGCTCTCTCGTCCCTTGCGAAGAAGAGATCAATAATTCTGCTGTCGTCCATGGTTTTTTCGACCTTTCCAAAGGATCCTTCACTTAATAAGACGATATGATCTTCAAAACCTTACATATTTTGATGAAAAGATTTAGGCGGCCCGATAAACCGGGCCGCCGATGATGCTTTGGGATAACGCGGGGCGTGACCGAGGAATATTACTCTTCGTCTTCGCCTTCCTCTTCGTCTTCGCCGTCATCTTCGCTGTCGTCGCCGTCCTCGCCCTCCATGAGGTCGCAGAAGACCTCGAAGAGCTCGTCGAGCAGCACCTCGTTCTCGATGGGAGCGAGGCCGTCCTCGCCGTCGACCTTTTCGACGCGCATGAAGACGATGTCTGCCTCCTCATCCTCGGTATCGATGGCGGGAGTCAGCGCCATGTAACGCTCGTTGTCGTACATAAAGGTGAGCACGTGCTCGAAATCAATGGGCGTGCCGTCGTCGGCTATGAGGGTGATGACCGCGCCTTCGTAATTCTCTTCCATGGTTATGATCCTTTGCCCTTGGCTGCAAGGGCGTCCTTTCCTGCGATATTTTATTCGGCCCGTTTACTGCTTCATGGGGACGGGATGCAGCGTCATGTAGCCTTCCAGAATGACCTGCGCGGCGATCTTATCGACCACCTTGCGGCGCTTCTGCCATTTGAGCTCCGCTTCGTAGAGGAAACGCTCGGCGGCCATTGTGGAAAGGCGCTCGTCATAGAAATCATGCTCGCCCTCCCAGCCGGCAAGAACGAGCTCCGCAAAGGCGCGGACCTTGTCGCACTGCGGGCCGTAGGAGCCGTCCATATTCCGCGGCAGGCCGAAAACGATGCGGCAGGGCGCCCATTTGGCGGCCGCTTCCCTTATGTAGGCGGCGTCCTTTTCGTCGTCCCCCGTCCTCGTATACGTTTCGAGCCCCTGCGCCGTGAAGCCCAGGGCGTCCGTTACGGCAAGGCCTATCCTTCTGTCTCCGACGTCAACGCCGAAATATCTGTACATTGGCATTTCCTTTCGATGGGTCTCCCCGTCCTACGCGAAAGGGCGCGCTCAAAAAGAGCCGCCCCGCGAAAAAGACTGTCCTTTTCAGGCTTCCTCGCCCGAGCCGTGGACCTCGATATAGCTCTTTACGAGCTCCTCGATAAGCTCGTCCCTCTCAAGCGTGCTGATGAGGTAGCGGGCGTTGTTGTAGCTGGTTATGTAGGTGGGATCGCCTGAGAGCAGATAGCCGACTATCTGGTTGACGGGATCGTAACCCTTCTCCTTCATGGAGGAGTACGCCTGCATCAGAACCTCATGGGCGGTCTGCTTGTCCTTCGGCATTTTGAATTTGATGGTGCTCATGCTTCCGCTCATTTATTTACCTCCTTCCGCCCCTTCGGGGCAGTAAGCGCATTTACGTTATTGGGAGCGCCCGCGGATCGTTCGACCCGTCATTATAGGCCCTCATGTTATTATATCATATCCTCCGCGTTTGCTCAAGACCAAAATATGCGCTTTGAGAATTTTTGTTGATTCGCGCCCGAATAAAAAGAGCGCCGCAGCGCGATAAAAAGCTTTCGCGGCGCTCCCTTTGGAACGCTCGGGATCAAAGCATGGTGATGACGCCCTTCCAGAGCTTTTTGCCGTCCTTCTTCATCTTCTTTCCGACGCTTGGGTACATCGTCGTGACGGCGACCGTCGCGGCGGTCATGCCGAGTGCCATTCCTGCCGCAAAGCCCAAAAGTTTCATTATATAAATACCTCCTCTCCCTTTCGTTCATTGTTAGTTTTTGTTCGCGCGGGGAACGTCATAAGCGGAAAAAAACGGTATTTTCGATCGAGCGCTCTTTAAGATGAAGCTTTTGTTTTTTCTTTGGACGTGGTATAATGAGAGCGTCAAAAAACATGAACGGAGGTACGATCCATGACAAACGAAGTTTTGAAGACGATACTCGAAAGAAGCTCTATCAGGGCCTATACAGATGAGAAGCTGACGCAGGAGGAGCTTTTCGCCCTCAAGCAGGCGGCGCTCGCCTCCCCCACCGCGATGAACAGGCAGAACCAGCGCTTCATTTTCGTGACCGACGACGCGAAGCTCGATCTGCTTGAGAACGCCGTAATGCAGAGCATCATCGATTCCGGCAACGCGGATTTCGCCGAGCGCATCAAAGCCCGCGGCGGGAAGACCATCTACAACGCGAGGCTGATCGTCATAATAACCGCTCCGCAGGCGCATTATTCGCGCGTGGACGCGGGCATTGCCGTTGAGAACATCGCCCTTGCCGCAAAGAGCATGGGCCTTGACAGCGTCATTTTGGGCATGCCCGAGGGCGTATTCACCGGCCCGCGCGGCGAGGAGATGAAAAAGGAATTCGCCTTCCCCGAGGGAAACGAATTCTGCATTGCGATAGGCATAGGCCACAGGGCCATGGACAAGGAGCCCCACACCTGGGACGGGAGCCACGTTATAGAGCTGTAACGCGCTCCCAAAAGAGTCCTCACGGCTTTTGGGGCCGAAAAAACCGCCTCCCAAAGCCTTTGGAACAAGCATTCAGTTCGCGGCGGCGGCCTTTCTGACGCCGGCTCTTCCGGTAAGGAGCCTCTGCTGCGCCCCCAATATCACCGCTTCTTCGGCGTTCCGTGCCGCGCGCACCGGGACGCCGATCTTTTTTTCAAGATCCGCGGCAAGCCCGAACCTCAGCGCGCCGCCGCCTATCAGCGTCACTCCGTTTTCGGCGATATCCGCTGTGGCCTCGGGCGGGGTGTTCATAAGCGTTTCGGCGATCTCGCGGCAGAGCAGCTCCACGCAGGGATCCGCCGCCCGCCTCAATTCGGAGGGCCGTATCTCCCTTGAAGCGGGAAGCCCCGTAGCGCAGTCCCTGCCGTTTATCCTGATGACGGCCGCGCCCATGCGCTGCTTTATCCTTTCGGCGGCCCTCGCGCCGACGAGCACGCCGTGTTCGTTCGCGATATGCGCCCTTATGCGCCTGTCCAGAACGGAGCTGCCTATCCCCGCAGACCTTTCTGTGATGACGCCGCCGTTTGCGAATACGAGAATATCCGTCCTCTCCCTGCCTATATCGACGAGCATCCCCGCGCTTTGGGAACCCGGATCGAGGCCCGCTCCCAAAGCCCCGCATATGAGGCTGTCCGTCATGACTATACCCGAAAAGCCCGCCTCGCGCGCGGTCTGCATGAGGGCCTCCCGTTCCACGGGGCCCGCGCATCCGGGGATCGCCGCAAGGAGCGTCGCGCCGAACACGGAGCGGCTTCCCAGAAGATCCGCGGCAAAGCGCCTGAGCATGAGCGCGGTAAGCGTGATATCCGCGACGCCGCCCCTTACGGGATGCGCCTCGGATGCGTTTACGATCATGCGCGCCTTCTCTCCGAAGGCAAGCACCCTCGAGGAATCCGCGGGATCTATCGCGGCGTAGGATTCCTCGGACACTATCTTTTTGCTCGTCGCGAGCCTTGTTTTGGAAGAGCCGATATCTGCGGCTATAAAGGGCATAAAAATACCTCCGGTCTTTGGGATGTCATTAAAGAGTATTCCCTTACGACACGGAGGTTAACTGTTTTTGGGGCGCGAATTTAGGCGGATCGGGAGCGATCGTGCGGCGGGGCTCACTCCTTTTCCCGGGGAGTACGCCGACCTTCTTCAGCTCGCGGTAGACAAGATGCACGGGCAGGCCGACGACCGTGAAATAGCTGCCCTCTATCCCTTCCACGAATACGGAGAATCGGCCCTGTATGCCGTACGCTCCGGCCTTGTCAAGAGGATCGCCCGTGGCGACGTAGGCCGCTATCTCATCCTCGTCAAGCTCGGCGAACCTGACCTTAGCCTCGTCCGAAACGACGGAGACGTACAGCTCCTCCCCGCCTTCGGGGGAGGCGTTGAGCTTAACGACCGCGAGCCCGGTATGGACGGTGTTGACTCTGCCGCTCTCCCTTCTCAGCATGGCGGCGGCCTCGCTTTCGTCCTTCGGCTTGCCCAAAGCCTCGCCGTCCATGACTACGACGGTATCGGAGCCTATCACGACGGCTCCTTTTTTGCGCTCCCCGGAAAGGCCCGAGAACACCTCGAGCGCCTTTGCAAGAGCAAGCCTCTCGACGAGCTCCTTGGGGGTATCGGCCCCGATGTTTTCGGAAGCCGAGCTCGGTATCACGGTGAATTCATAGCCGCAGTTTCGCATCAGCTCGCTCCTTCTTTGGGACGCGCTGGCAAGTATAAGCTCCATTTCGTTCGCTCCTTCGTTTCTTTCCTTGATTATAAAGCGCATCACGGTATTTTGCAAGTCCGGAGGCAGGGACAAAAAGGGGTTGTTTGGGAAATTTAAGTAAAAAATAGTGCTAAATAGGGTTGACATTGGGAGGTTCAGGTGTTACAATAAAGCTACCCTCACAGTAAAGGCGGGTTTTTCCCCATTCAGGGCAGAGGGACATGGCAAAAAGGAGGTGGATAAGTTGATCGTCGGCAGCTATAACGTAGCGGTAGACGCGCAGGGCAGGCTGATCGTTCCGTCCGGATGGCATCCGGATCTGGGCGAAGGCGTTGTCGTCGTGCGTGACTTATCCCCGTCCGGTGAACACTTCCTCACGGCGCTCACGGCGCAGGCTTTCGAAGGGCTGATCAACGACTTTGCTCACAACCCCAACACCTCCACCCGTTACAGAGACGCTTCTCGAAGCATCCTCCAGTACGCGTGCAACTGCAAGTTCGATCAGAAACGCCGCATCTCCGTAGATTCGGAAAACCTGAAGTACGCGGGTATCTCGGCAAACGCGGTCCTCACCGCCAACATTCGTTCCAACAATCCCGTATTCGAGATCTGGGAGCCCGAGGCGCTTGAGCGCAACAACAAGGCTTACGACGAATGGCAGATCCAGGAGGCTCTTGACAGGAACGCCGAGGAAGTGAGGTCGCTTCAATGACCGATAGCTCCTACCACACTCCGATAATGCTTTCGCAGGTGCTGGAGCTGTTACGACCCGAGAGATGCAGAGCGACCGTCGACGGCACTCTCGGAGGCGGAGGCCACAGCGAGGGCATTCTCGAGAGGCTTCCCGCAGGAGCGGTCCACTTCGGGATCGACCGCGATATGGACGCATTGAACGCCGCTTCCGAGCGGCTTTCAAAATACGAGGGGTTCCGGGCCATCTACGGTAACTTCTTCGACATGAAGCAGCTCCTCCCCCTTGAGGAGTACGGGCTTGACGGAGTGGACGGAATAATCCTCGATCTGGGCGTGAGTTCACACCAGCTCGACGACGGGAGCCGCGGATTCTCCTACGGGATCGAAGCTCCGCTCGACATGAGGATGGACAGGAACGCTCCCCTCTCCGCTTACGAAGTCGTGAACGGATACTCATCCAAGAGACTGTTTGAAATAATCCGGGATTACGGCGAGGAACGCTTCGCCTCCCGCATCGCGAACGCGATAGTAAAGGCCCGCGCATCGGGCGACATAAAGACGACGACCGAGCTTGCCGAAATAATAAAGGCGGCGATACCCGCGGCGGCGAGGCGCGAAGGTCCCCACCCCGCAAGGCGCACCTTCCAGGCGATAAGGATCGAAGTCAATCAGGAACTCGAAGGGCTTGCCGAGGCCGTAAAGAACGCGGCGGGCCTGCTGAACCCCGACGGAGTGATGTGCGTCATCACGTTCCACTCCCTCGAGGACAGGATAGTCAAGAACGTGTTCAGGGAACTGAAGGATCCCTGCACCTGCCCCCCATCGGCTCCCGTGTGCATCTGCGGGAAGAAGCCGCTGGCGGAGATACTTACTTCAAAGCCCATCGTCGCGGACGAGGAGGAGGTCCTCCGCAACCCGCGTTCGAGAAGCGCAAAACTGCGAGCGATAAGACGTACTCATAACAAAGAGTGAGGATGAATAATATGAGCATGCCGGAGAACAACAGGGGAAGAAAGAATCTTGACGCCATAAGGGTGTACGCGCCCAGCCGCGGAAACCTTGCCGTATCGAGCGAGGCGCTTCCCTATACCCGCGTTGCGGAGCCGCTCCCCAAGACCGAGCCCCGCCGCCGTCCCGTGCTCGTTCCCAACGCTCCCGCGAAGAAGCGCCGCACGCTCGCGGATCTTCTCAGGGAATACAAATTCCTTCCCAAGCTCGGCGCCGTCGTTTGCGTGCTCGCCGTTGCTTTTTCGCTTATAGTGATGCTCTCCGGTTTCAACAGTATCTCAGCGGCTCAGAAGGATCTGAACAGCCTCAGCAAGCGCGTGTCCGAAATGGAGAACGTCGTCGAGAAGACGAACGTCGAGTACCTCTTCTCCATCGATATCGGCTCCGCTCACGACGCTGCGACCGCCGCGGGCATGTCCTACGCGGTGAACCCCAACGCGGGAAACTGAGCCTCGCTTCCGGAGGTGAAACGATTTGGCAGAGAAGCGCAGAAAGAAAAAGCGTAGAATAAAACTCGTAACGCCAAATACAAAGCCGGCGCGGCCGCTGAAGGCGCGTCTGATGCATACGCTTTATGCCTATGGGCTGCTGTTTCTGTTGCTCACGGGTTTTTTGTTTGTTATACAGGTCATAATGGGGCCCAAGCTGCAGCGCTCCGCGCTCAGCCAGTGGACCAGGACCACCACCATATCCGCCGCCAGGGGCGAGATCCTGGACAGGACGGGCAAGGTGCTTGCGACCAACGCGGGCGTCTACAAGGTCGTCGTATGGCCCAATCTCATGGCCGACAACGACAGGGTCCGCGCCGCGACCGAGCTTTCCAAGGTGCTCGGCATCGACTATGAAACGGTGCTCAGGCGCTGCTCCTCCACCCGCTATCAGGAGATAGTGCTGAAGAGGCAGGTCGATTCCGCCACCTGCGACGCGATAAGGGCGCTCAAGCTCGGCAGGGGCGTCGGCGTTGCGGACGACAGCAAGCGATACTACCCCATGGGGAGCCTCCTTTCCCAGGTCATAGGCTTCACCAATATCGACAACTCGGGCCAGGCGGGGCTCGAGCTCTCCTACAACGAATACCTTGCCGGCACGGACGGCAGGATGATCGCCGAAACGGACAGCTCCGGCAACCTCGTGGCCTACGGCGTGGTCGATCTTATCGATCCCATCGACGGGCTCAAGCTCACCGTGACCTGCGACAGCGTGATAGAGAGCTATCTCGAAAACGCGCTGGCGGAGGCCATGGAAGTCAATAACGCGAAATCGGCGCAGGGCATAGTCATGGACTGCAGGACCGGCGCCATACTCGCCATCTCCACCCAGCCGGGGTACGACCCCAACGATCCGCCGAGGAACGACCTTGAAAAGCTCGCCGAGCTTTCGAGGAACCGCATCGTCACGGACGTTTACGAGCCCGGCTCCACCTTCAAGATAATCACCCTGTCCGCGGCGATCGATTCCGGCGCGGCGGATCTTGATTCGTCCTTCTTCTGCGGAGGCAAGTATCTCGTTAACGGCGAGAGCATCCATTGCTGGAGGCTTGCGGGCCACGGCAGCCAGGATCTCACGCAGGCGGCGGAAAACAGCTGCAACTGCGCGTTCATGCAGATGGCCCTTCGCATGGGCAAGGAGACCTTCTACGACTACATCTACTCCTTCGGCTTCGGCAGGTCCACGGAAAGCGGCCTCCTCGGCGAAACGAGCGGCATAGTCACCCACCAGAAATACATCACCGACAACGATCTTGCGAGGATCGGATTCGGTCAGAGCATAGCCGTCACCCCCATACAGCTCGCAAGCGCGGTCTGCGCTGCCGTCAACGGCGGCGAGCTGCATCAGCCCCACATTATCGAGCGCATGACCGATAAGGACGGCAACGTGGTCTACTCCGCGAACACCGCCCCCATACGCAGGGTGATCTCCGAAGAGACCTCCGCGAAGGTGCGCAGGATACTGCAGAGCGTCGTCGACAACGGCACAGGCAGGAACTGCAAGATCGCGGGCTACAGCGTGGGCGGCAAGACCGGCACCGCACAGAAATACGACGAATACGGCAGAGTCGCTCAGGGCAACTACATCTGCTCCTTCATAGGGTTCGCTCCCGCGGAGGATCCGAGGTACGTGTGCCTGATACTCGTTGACGAGCCCCGCGTGAGCTCCATATTCGGCAGCACCGTCGCGGCGCCCTTCGTCAAGAACGTGCTCGAAGATCTGCTCCATTACAGCGGCGTCACCCCGAACACCGCGCAGGAGACCGTGCAGGTCCCCGACGTTACGGGGCTCACCGCCGCGGAGGCCAAGGAAAAGCTCGAGGCTCTCGGGCTGTTCGGCGTCTCACAGAGCAGCGGCGAGATACTGGCTCAGGTGCCCGCGGCGGGCGAGACCGTAGCCGCAGGCTTCCAGATACTGCTCTACACGGGCGTAAACGAGGATGAGCCCGACGAGCCCTACATGGAGTACGTCGAAATGCCCGACCTGAAGGGCAAGACTCCGCTCCAGGTATACGACATACTGACGGGCCTCGGCCTCGTTCCCGTGTTCGAGAACGACGATCCCTCGGGCGAAGCTTACGACCAGTCCATCTCCCCCGATTCCATCGTGGCCGTCGGGCAGAGGGTGCTGGTGCTGTTCAAGTTCGAGCCCAAGGAAGAGGAAGAATGATAAAGGCTTCGGCCGTTCCCCATAAACGAAAGCCCCGCATCGGGGCGAGGAGGTTCATATGCTGCTTTCCAAACTGATAGAGGACACCGGCTTTACGCTCATCAACGCGGGCGGAAAGGACATAGATATAAAAAGGATCGAGTACGATTCGAGGAGGGTCAAGGCGGGCGGCCTGTTCGCGTGCGTCGTAGGCACGTTCAAGGACGGCCATGATTTCGCCGAAGGCGCGCTTGCAAACGGCGCGTCCGTGCTCCTCGTCGAGCGCGAGCTGCCCTTCCCCGTCCCGCAGGTGATAGCTCCCAATTCCAGAAGGGCTATGGCGCTCCTCGCGCAGAAGCTCTACGGCTATCCCGCAAAGCAGCTGAGGATAATCGGCGTCACCGGTACGAACGGCAAGACGACGACCACCTACATGGTCAAATCCGTCGCGGAGAAATGCGGCCTTAAGGTGGGCCTCATAGGCACGATCCGCAACATAATAGGCGACCGCGTCATCTCCACGCAGCGCACCACTCCCGAATCCACCGAGCTTCAGGAGATACTCCGCATGATGGCGGACGAGGGCGTGGACCTCGTCGTGATGGAGGTCAGCTCCCACTCCCTCGATCAGGAGCGCGTTTACGGCATCGAGTTCGAGATCGGCGGCTTCACGAACCTCACGCAGGATCATCTCGATTATCACAAGACCTTCGACAACTACCTCGCCGCCAAGAGGAAGCTCTTCGAGCGCAGCGGATTCGCCGTCGTCAACGCGGACGATCCGTATTCCAAGCGTCTGCTCGAGGGCCTTGACGTGCCGAGGATGACCTACGCCGTGCGCGAGCCGGCGGATATCTACGCCAACGACATAGAGATATGCGTCCGCGACGTTGAGTTCGACATGACCACTCCCGCGGGCAGCGCGCATATCTCCGTTCCCATTCCCGGGCTCTTCAACGTGTTCAACGCCATGCTGGCGGCGGGCATCTGCGTGAAGCTCGGCTTCCCGATGGATAAGATCGTCGAGGGCCTGAGGGACGTCGCGGGAGTCACCGGCAGGATGGAATCCCTCGATACGACGGGCTTCCCGTTCTCCGTGATACTCGACTTCGCCCACACGCCCGACGGCATAATCAATCTGCTCACCTCCGTCCGCGAATTCGCAAAGGGCCGCGTGATAACCGTATTCGGCTGCGGCGGCGACCGCGATCACGCCAAGCGCTCCATAATGGGCGAGGCCGCGGGCAGGTATTCCGATTTCTGCGTAGTCACCTCGGATAACCCCCGCACGGAGGATCCCATGGCGATAATCGGCAACGTGCTGGACGGCGTTAACAAGACGGCCGTCGAATACGTCGTGATACAGAACCGCCGCGAGGCGATCAAATACGCCCTCACCCACGCGAGGCCCGACGACGTGGTCGTGCTTGCGGGAAAGGGCCACGAGACCTATCAGGAGATCAACAACGTCAAATACCCCTTCGACGAGAAGGTCGTCGTCGCCGAGCTCCTCGACGAGATGAGAAAGAACGCGGACAGGTAAGGCTTTACCCGTCGACAATCGGGAGGTAACAAAAGATGCAGGACTTTATGCGCGTGATACTTGCCTTTATCGCATCGGCGGCTGCCGTTATGGCGATAGCTCCCTTCTTCATACCCATGCTGCGCCGCATGAAATACGGCCAGGTGGAGCGCGAGGAGGGCCCCCACGCCCATTCCGCCAAGGAGGGCACTCCCTCCATGGGCGGCATAATGTTTATAATCGGCATCATAATCGCCTCCCTTGCTTTTTCCAAATGGAACATAGCCCTGCAGTACACCGTGCCCGCCGTCATAATGATGGTCGGCTTCGGGCTCGTCGGCTTCCTTGACGATTTCATCAAGGTGCGCCGCAAGAGGAACCTCGGTCTCAGGGCTTACCAGAAGATAATCGCTCAGTTCGTGCTGGCGGCGGCGGTCGCGCTCTTCGCCTATAAGTACATCGGCTCCGAGATATGGTTCGCGGCCTTCGACTGCAAGGTGGATTTCGGCTTCTGGTACATCCCCCTCGTGATGTTCACCGTTATCGCGATCGTCAACAGCACCAACCTGACCGACGGTCTCGACGGGCTTGCCTCCGGCGTCACGCTGATCTACTCCGTGGCGATGGGCATAATATTCCTCTACCTCGGCGCGGCGTTCTCGCAGTCCTTCGCGAACGCCCCGATCATGACCGCCGAGGCGGACGGCATGACGAACATGGCGGTATTCGCCTTCGCCGCTGCGGGCGGCTGCATGGGCTTCCTTTCGAAGAACAGCTACCCCGCCAAGGTATTCATGGGCGATACCGGCTCCATGGCGCTCGGCGGAGCCATCTGCGCCATGGTGATCTATTCAAGGCATATCTTCCTTTTCCTGCTGATGGGCTGCTGCATAGTGGCCTCCGCCGTGAGCGTAGTGCTCCAGGTGGGCTCCTTCAAGCTCCGTCACGGAAAGAGGATATTCAAAATGGCCCCTCTGCACCATCATTTCGAGCTCCTGGGCTACCCGGAGACGAAGATAGTCACGGGCTATATGATCGTGACGGCTATAGTCTGCCTTGCGGCGCTTATGCTGTTCATGTAAAACTTTGTTGACTTTGGCCGTTCGGCAGCTTTAAGGCTGCGGTTCACGTTGGCACTTGACGCGATCCTTCGAGCGCGGGGCTGAAGGGCGCTTGCAAGAGCGTGCTCTCCTCTTGCAAGCTCCCCGCTCCCTACCGAACGGCCTTTTTTGAAAAGATCTCCGAAAAGAGTTCATATAAAGCGAGGCATAGTTATGGAAGAAAAGAAAACCGCACTCATAGTCGGCATGGCAAAGAGCGGCATATCCTCCGCGAAACTGCTCTATCACGCAGGATACCGCGTGATAATAAACGACCTTAAGCACGAGATAGACGGGCTTTACGATGCCCTCTCCGGCATAGAATATGAAGACCGCCTGGGCGTGCCTCCCGAGGCGCTGCTCGAGGGCGTGGATCTTATGGTGCTCTCCCCCGTCATACCCATATTCCGTCCGTTCGTCAGGACGGCAATGTCCATGGGCATAGAGGTCATCGGCGAGATCGAGCTCGGCTACAGATACTGCGACCGCGGCACTCGATTCGTCTGCATAGGCGGCACCAACGGCAAGACCACGACCACCGCGCTGACGGGCGAAATATTCAAGGCCGACTGCGAAATGCGCGATAACGGAACGAGGACTTTCGTGCTCGGCAATATCGGCATCCCCATAACGGAGCACGCGCTTGAGACGAGGGCGGGCGACACCGTAGTCGCCGAGACGGCCTCCCTGCAGCTTGAAAGCATAGTGGATTTCCGCGCCAACGCCGCGGGCCTTCTCAACATAACCGAGGATCATATCAACCGTTTCGGCTCCATGGAGGCATATATCGCCGCCAAGATGCGTATGTTCGAGAATCAGACGGAGGACGACATAGCCGTTCTTAACGCCGACGATCCCATAGTGATGAGCGCGAAGACGAGGGCGAAGGTGCTCCTGTTCTCCCGCCTGCACGAGGTCGCGAACGGCGCGTTCGTAAGGGACGGCATGATCATTTACCGCCGCGGCTGCATAGAGGTCCCCGTCATCCCCGCGGACGAACTGGGCATCCCCGGAGGACACAACCTCGAGAACGCGCTCTGCGCGGTCTGCCTCTCGCTCGGCATGGGCGTGCACGTGGAGGCTTTGAGGAAGGTCCTGCGCGAGTTCAAGGGCGTTGAGCACCGCATAGAATTCACGAGGGTGCTTGACGGAGTTACCTATTATAATGACTCCAAGGGCACGAATCCCGAATCCACCATAAAGGCGATCGAGGCCATGAAGCAGCCCACGGTGCTGCTCCTCGGCGCGGGCAATTACGATAAGAAGAGCGACTACCGCCCCGTTTTCCGCGCCTTCAACGGCAAGGTGCGCGCGGTCGTCGTAAACGGCTCCAACACGGAGGCCATAATGCAGGCCGCCGTGGACGAGGGCTTCACCGAGATAGTCGCCGTCGGCGAGGATTTCGGCGAAATGATCTCCACCGCGAGGTCCCTTGCGCACGAGGGCGACGCCGTACTGCTCTCCCCCGCCTGCGCGAGCTGGGGCATGTTCCGCGATTACGAACAGCGCGGCGAGTTATTCAAGCAGATAGTCAACTCCTTTGAGGAGACCCCGAAGGAAGAATAAAACGATAAGGAACAGGCATGGAGGCAGAAGCAATAAAGCTGAATAAGCCCGAGGCAAGGCCCGAACCGGAAAGGCATCATTTCGACTTCCCGCTGTTCATAGTGCTCATGCTCATCTGCATGTTCGGCCTCGTCATGCTCTTTTCCGCAAGCTATTACTACGCCCAGACAAAATTCGGCGACGGCATGTATTTCCTTAAGCGTCAGCTGATATTCTTCGCCGTGGGCTTCGCGGGGCTGATGGTGCTCGCGAACGTCAAATACAAGGTCTATCAGAAGCTCGCCATCCCCGCCTATATCGCTCTGCTTGCGATACTCGCGGCGACGCTCGTGATAGGCAAGGAATACAACGGCGCAAAGCGCTGGATCAACATAGCGGGCTTCCAGTTCCAGCCCTCCGAATTCGCCAAATTCATACTGGTGCTGGCGCTCTCGTCCGCCATGTGCTCGAAAAAGATCGTGATGCAGAACTTCATACAGGGCGTGATCCCCTGCATAGCGATACTCATTCCGATAGCGGGCCTTATAATCCTCCAGCCCAATTTCTCGATGGTAATAATCCTCGCACTCGTCACCTACGCCATGCTGTATCTCGGCGGGACGAGGCTCTCGCACAGGTTCCTGCTGGTCGTGGTGGGGCTGTTGGCGGGCATAATAGTGCTGTATCTGAAGAGCTACCGCTCCAGCAGGATCAGCGCGTGGTGGAATCCCGAGGCGGATCCCTCCGGCGCGAGCTTCCAGCCCATGCAGTCCCGTATCGCGCTCGGCAACGGCGGGCTCTTCGGCCAGGGGCTCAATTACAGCCGCCAGAAGCTGCTCTTCCTCCCCGAGAGGGAGAACGACTACATACTTGCGATTATAGGCGAGGAGCTCGGCTTCGTCGGATGTCTGCTGCTGCTCGCGGCGTACTTCTTCGTGATCTACAGGGGCATAACGATCGCCCTGCGCTGCCGCGACCGCTTCGGCAGGCTGTTTGCAGGCGGCATAATCGCCGTGCTTGCGATACAGGTAATAATCAACGTCGGCGTCGTCACGAGCGCTATCCCCTCCACGGGGCAGACGCTGCCATTCGTAAGCTACGGAGGGACCTCGCTGATAGTGTTCCTATGCGCGATGGGGATACTGCTGAACATCTCCCGATACACCGAGATAGACACCAAGAATGCAAGAAGAACGGAAGAACAATAAAATAGGCGAAAGGATGCTGGACAAGAAGTTCACTCGGGATCCCGCCGCCAAGGAGCGCCGCAGAGCGCCCGAGGAACCCGCTCCCGAGAGGCCGAAGAGCGCAGGACGCAGGATCGCCCTCGTTTTCGTCATACTCATTCTCGCGGCTGCGGTCGGCGCGCTGCTCCTCTACTTCTTCGCAAAGGTCGAATCGATCACGGTCACGGGAAACGAAAGGTATTCCGAAAACGACGTAATAAACCTCTCCGGCCTTTACACCGGAAAGAACATATTCCTCTATGACCTCGGCGCCGCGAAAAGGGAGATCGAGAAGGATCCCTATATCCGCGTCAACGGCATAAGGAGGGTCTTCCCCCACGGGCTCGCAATAGACGTTTCCGAGCGGGAGGAATACGCCGCCATAGTGAACGCGGGCGGCACTTTCGCGATAATCGACAGCACGGGGCTGATACTCTCCATAGAGCGAAGGACGAGCATATCCGGCCTCATACCCGTGCAGGGGCTCTCCTCCATGGGCTATAGCGTCGGCACGAGGATCGACGCCGACAAGAGCAAGCTCCGCCCCTACACCCTTTTGCAGATACTCGAAGGCATAGGCGACAGGCGCGGCGATATCACGTACATCGATATCTCCAACACCTCGAACGTAAAGATAGGAATAAAAGGCGAACTGACCGTGATGCTCGGGGATTCCGTGGATATCCCCTCCAAGGTCGAGCGCATG
This sequence comes from Clostridiales bacterium, assembly GCA_024698505.1. Lineage (GTDB taxonomy): Bacteria > Bacillota > Clostridia > Christensenellales > CAG-138 > UBA3857. Next base: position 33,060 of record JAILRE010000021.1, read on the forward strand.
TTCCGCGTGCTTGAACTGGTGGATCCCGCGAAAACCAAAGGAACCATCCTCTATATCAACTCCACAGGCTCCTCGGATATAAGCTACCCGACGCCCGTGCCCACGGAAACTCCGGAACCCACGTATACGCCGGAGCCGACCGAAGAGCCCGTGGAGACTGATGATCCCGACAACACCGGCGAACCCTCCGATACGGACGCGCCGGATGAGACGGAAGCTCCGGAAGAGACGGAGACGCCCTCCGATACCGAAGAACCCGCCGAGACCGGCGAGGGCTGATAACGGCCTTTCGCGATCATATCCCGGTCTCTCAGGATAGAGTTATTGAAAAAAGCGGGAGCCTGCTCCCGCCGCCCCGACCCGACGCGGCTGCCCGAAAAGACCAGGCGGCCGCAAAAACAGAACAGCATATCGGATCACTCCTCCGGAACGATGGGCCGCAGGTGTGTTTATTCATAATTAATTCATATTATTTGCCAATAAAGTGTTGCACAACATATTGTGGTTATGCTATAATGTAAAAGCATTTAAGCAACAACATATTCCGGGCGGGCGAAAATTCGCCCTTCCCCGCCAAAATGCTTTTACGGAGTGCATACGATGCGTCACAGCGCGATCCTCGATATAGGCAGCACCAAGGTGGTCTGCATGATAGTAAGCTCCGATCCCGACGGAGCTATAATCGTCCACGGCACCGGGATCAGGGAGTATTCCGGCTACAGGCTGGGCGAGCTTCCCGTCAAGAGGGAGCTTGCGGAGGCCGTCGCCGCCGCCGTCCATTCCGCGGAGCGTTCCGCAAAGGTGCGCGTGCGCGATATATCGGTGGGCGTTCCCGTTCCCTTTATGGAGGTCAGGAGCGGTTCCGGCTCCGCCGAGGTCATCTCCAAGAACGGCCGCGTTACCGCCGCGGACGCCGATATCCTTATTGACAATTCCTTCGATTTCGAGCAGCCCGACGGCTGTTCCCTGATACACAGCACGCCCGTGACCTACGTTGCGGACACGATACCCATATCCGGTTCCCCTTTGGGGCTCCCCTGCGGGATACTTTCTGCCGAAGTTTCTCATTGTTTCGTTGACAATCACTATAAAGATATGGTAAACTCAATACTTGGGGAGATAGGGATATCCGCCGAGTCCTTTGTATCGTCGGCGCTTGCCGCCGCGTGCTTCGTCGTCCCCGAGGAAATACGCGCGAGCTCGGTGCTCCTCGTTGACTGCGGGGGCACCCATACCGACGTTTCGCTCCTTCGCGGCAACGCGATAGTCTCCTGCGATTCGATCGGCATAGGCGGCCGTCATTTCACTTCGGATCTCTGCTACGGCCTGAGGCTTCCCACGGGCGTTGCGGAGGACATAAAGCGCAGATACGTCTTCTCCCTCGATTACGGCGAAAGCTGCGAGAGGGTGAGGATCCCCAACGAGGGCGTGTTCGATATAGAGCATTCCCTCATACAACTCATCATTGAGTCCCGCGCGGACGAGCTCTGCGAGATGCTCGCCGAAAGTCTCGACAAAATGGCCGACAGGAAGACCCCGGTATGGCTCGTAGGCAGCGGCCTCGGCCTTATGCGCGGGGCGAAGGAATTCCTGGAGGGCAGGCTCGGAAGGGACGTCGCGGTGTCCATGCCGTCCGTAGGAAGGCTCGGCTCGGTGAGCTTCGCGGCGGCGTACGGGCTTGCGGATTTCTCGCTTTTCCGCATGGGCCGCTCAAGCGCCATCAAGAAGACCGAAAGGTATCTGAGGCGCACTTTCGACTGGAGAACATAACCTCAATCCAACACACAGCCACGGAGGAAAAATATTATGGCATTCGATTTCGAACTGGATCACGATTCGGGCAATCTTGCCCAACTTAAGGTCATCGGCGTCGGCGGCGCCGGCGGAAACGCCGTCAACCGCATGGTGGAGGCCGGCCTCGACAACGTCGAGTTCATCTCCATCAACACCGATAAGCAGGCCTTGAACAATTCCAAAGCAGACGTTAAACTGCAGATCGGCGAAAAGGTCACCAAGGGCCTCGGCGCCGGCGCCAAGCCCGAAAAGGGCCAGTCCGCCGCGGAGGAGAGCGTTGAAGAGATCTCCGAGCTTATGCGCGGAGCGGATCTCGTCTTCATCACCGCCGGTATGGGCGGCGGCACCGGCACGGGCGCCGCACCCATCGTAGCCAAGGCCGCCAAGGATATGGGCATCCTCACCTTCGGCGTTGTTACGAAGCCCTTCTTCTTCGAGGGCCGCGCCAGGATGAAGAACGCCATGACCGGTATCGACAAGCTCAGGGGCGTTGTCGATGCTCTCATCGTGATCCCGAACGACCGCGTTCTGAAGGTCGCGGGTGACATGCCCGCCAACGACGCTTTCCGCGTTGCCGACGATATCCTCCGTCAGGGCGTTCAGGGCATTTCCGACGTCATCACCAAGCCCTCCCTCATCAACTGCGACTTTGAGGACATCAGGACGATCATGCAGAACAGCGGCATGGCGCACATGGGCATCGGCGTTGCGAAGGGCGACAAGGGCTGCATCGAGGCCGTAAAGCAGGCCGTAGAGAGCCCCCTGCTCGAGACCACGATCGACGGCGCGAAGGGCGTCCTCATCCACATCGTGGGCGGCAACCGCTTCACCCTAAACGAGTTCAACGAGGGCTGCATGCCCGTTCAGGAGGTCGTCGATCCCGACGCCATCATAATCGTCGCCATGAGCAACGAGGAAGATATGGGCGATACCGTCAGGGCGACCGTTATCGCCACCGGTTTCGGCTGGGGCGAGTACGATCTTTCCGGTCAGTCCCCCGCTCCCAAGCCCGCCGAGAAGCCCTTCGGCTATAAGCCCGAGCCCAAGCCCGAGGTCAAGCCGGAGCCCGAAGCAAAGCCCGAGCCCGAGTACAAGCCCGAGCCCGAGTACAAGCCCGAGCCCCAGTTCAGGCCGGACGACCGCATTTTCAGGGATGAGCCCGATTTCACTCCCCGCGCGGAAGTGAAGCCCGAGCCCGAGTATAAGCCCGAGCCCGAGGCGGAGCCTTCCGTTGGCTACAACCGTCCCCGTAATTTCGATCCCGCCAGGACCTACGCCCCCGTTCCCGAAAGGGAGGCCGAGGAGTACAGGCCCCGTTACAGGGATGAGGACGAGCTCAAGACCACGGACCTCGGCGCCTCCCGCGGGATCCGCCGCGACACCAAGGAGCCCGACTACTACTCCGAGCAGGTAAGGGAGAAGCCCATCCCCCGCCGCACCATGACGGAAGAGAACAACGACCGCCGCGAAAGCAGCTTCGTCGGCCGCGTCGGGCTTGAGGTTCCCTCCTTCCTCCGTCACAAGAACAAGGGCAAGAAATAAACCGATAACCGTAACAGGCGGGTGATACCCGCCTGTTTTTTTCGCATTTTCAAAATTATATGTTGACACATTCATATGAATGTGCTATCATATGAATAAAGATTCATATGTGAGGTGTACGTCATGGCGCATAAACACGATCATTCACAGGCGATAAAGGCCGTTTGCGAGCAGCTTCCCTCCGACGAGCTGCTCTGCGATCTGGGCGACCTTTTCAAGCTCTTCGGCGATACGACGAGGATCAAGATACTCTACTCCCTCTTTGAGAGCGAGCTCTGCGTCTGCGCGATAGCGGAGCTTCTGAAGATGGAGCAGTCGGCCATCTCGCATCAGCTGAAGATACTCAAGGACGCGAAGCTCGTCGGCTGCCGCAGGAGCGGGAGGACGAACGTCTATTTCCTCGCGGACGATCACGTGAGGAGCATCATCTATCAGGGCTTCGAGCACCTGACCGAGGACGAAGAAAAACAATAAGGGAGGCAATCCATGAAAAAGACTTTTGCGCTTGAGGATCTTGACTGCGCCAACTGCGCCGCCAAGATGGAGAACGGCATCAAGAAGCTTGAGGGAGTGAAGGACGCCTCCGTAAGCTTCATCATGCAGAAAATGACCATTGAAGCGGAGGAAGGCGCCGATTTCGGCGAGCTGATGAAGAGGGTCGTCAAGACCTGCAAAAAGATAGAACCCGACTGCGTTATCAAATTATGACAAGGAAACAGAAAAAGACGCTTATAAGGATAATCGCGGCGGGCGCGCTGTTTGCCGCCGCGCTGCTCGTCAGGCATTTCGTTCCCGGGCTGCCTTGGTGGGCGGAGCTCGTCATGTTCATAGTCCCCTACCTTGCCGCGGGATACGACGTGCTGATAAAGGCCGCCCGAAACATCGTCCGCGGTCAGGTTTTCGACGAGAACTTCCTTATGGGGCTTGCGACGATCGGCGCTTTCGCAGTGCGTGAATATCCCGAGGCGGCGGCGGTAATGCTCTTCTACCAGATAGGCGAGCTCTTCCAGAGCGTTGCCGTGGGCAGGAGCAGGCGATCCATCGCCGCGCTGATGGATATAAGGCCCGATCACGCCGTCGTGATAAGGGACGGCGAGGAGATCGAGGTCTCCCCCGAGGAGGTCGCTCCCGGCGAGGAGATAATCGTCAGAGTCGGCGAACGCATCCCGCTCGACGGAATGATAGTCAGCGGCTCCACCTCGCTGAACACCGTGGCGCTGACGGGCGAATCCGCCCCGCGCGACTGCGGCGAGGGTGAGAACGTATTGAGCGGCGCTGTGAACATCGGCGGCGTCATCCGCGTCAAGACCACCGGGACCTACTCCGAGAGCACCGTCGCGAGGATACTCGAGCTCGTCGAGTCCTCCTCCGAAAAGAAGGCCAAGACGGAGAATTTCATTACCCGATTCGCAAGGTTTTACACGCCCGCGGTAGTTGCGGCGGCGCTGATACTTGCGCTCGTGCCGCCCCTTGTATTCAAAGCCGATTGGAGCACCTGGATCCACAGGGCGCTGATATTCCTCGTTGTGTCCTGCCCCTGCGCGCTCGTAATATCGGTGCCGCTCTCGTTCTTCTGCGGCATGGGCGGCGCGTCGAAGTCCGGCATACTCGTGAAGGGCTCGAACTATATGGAGGCACTCTCCAAGGTCGGCACGGTCGTGTTCGACAAGACGGGTACCCTTACGAAGGGCAGCTTCGACGTTGCGGCTATACATCCCCATACCGTATCGGAGGCGGCGCTGCTCGATATAGCGGCGATGGCGGAGAGCTACTCGAATCACCCCATCGCGAGCTCCATAGTCCGCGCGCACGGCGGGCATATCGACAAGAGCCGCATTTCGGGCGTGGAGGAGCTTTCGGGCCTCGGCATACGCGCCGTCATCGACGGGAAGACCGTTTACGCGGGCAGCCGAAAGCTGATGGAGAAGCTCGGCGTGGAGACCTCCTGCGGCGGGAACTGCCACTGCGAGGAGCGCGGCACCTGCGTTCACGTTTCGCAGGACGGCGAATACTGCGGGCATCTCATGATCTCCGACGAGGTGAAGGAAGGCTCGGAGCGCACCATAAGTGAGCTTAAGGCCCGCGGTATCGGCACAGTCATGCTGACGGGCGATTCCGAGGCGGTCGGGAGCGAGGTCGGCGCAAGGCTCGGGCTGGACGAGGTCAGATGCGAGCTCCTTCCGCAGGACAAGGTGAGCATAGTCGAAGGCATGCTCTCCCCCAAGGGGCGCACGCTCGCGTTCGTGGGAGACGGCATAAACGACGCTCCCGTGCTTGCGATAGCGGACGTTGGCCTTGCCATGGGCGCGCTCGGTTCCGACGCGGCCATTGAGGCGGCGGACGTAGTATTGACGGACGACAAGCCCGAGAAGGTCCCCGAGGCGATACGGATCTCCAAAAAGACGATGCGCATCGTCCGCCAGAACATCGTGTTCGCGCTCGCCGTTAAGCTTGCGGTGCTTATCCTCGGCGCGTTCGGCATAGCCAATATGTGGATAGCCGTATTCGCGGACGTTGGCGTCGCCGTGATAGCCATTCTGAACGCGATCCGCGCAATGAAAAAATAAGCGCTTTGGGCATAAAAGCGCGTGGCCCCTGCTTTGCGGCAGCGGGCTTTTTTCTTTTGCCGAAAAGGTTTTTCCGGCATTGCCGCTCCCGCTTTTTACCTGCGGCTCCCCTCCCTTTTGCTCACCGCCGGGGTTGACAATTCCTTTCGGCGCTTATATAATAAGATGTTAAATTGGATAATTGTGTTTACCCGTAAACAGGAGGAAATAATCATGGGGAGTTGCATGAAATTTTGACCCTTGCGGAGAACCGTTCCTTCAGCGAGCTGAGGAAGGTCCTCGAGGACATGAACCCCGCGGATATCGCGGAAGAGTTTTCCGAGATCGAGGACGACAAGACGCTCGTCATCGTGTTCCGTCTGCTTCCCAAGGAGCAGGCCGCGGAGGTATTCTCCTATCTGGAGCCCGAGGAACAGCGCCGCATAGTGGACGGCATCACCGACCGCGAGCTTGCGTCCATCGTTAACGAGATGTTCGTCGACGACGCCGTCGACTTCACCGAGGAGATGCCCGCGAGCGTTGTAAAGCGCGTACTGCAGTCCGCCGATCCCGAGACGAGGAAGGCGATAAACCAGCTCCTGAAGTATCCGGACAATTCGGCGGGAAGCCTTATGACGACGGAGCTTCTGAGGCTCAAGAGCGAGTGGAGCGTCGCCGCGTCCATCAATTACGTAAGGCGCAGCTGCTCGGAGCTTGCCTCCATCACGTACGCGTTCGTCACCGACGATCAGCGCCACTTAAACGGCGTGGTATCCATGAAAGAGGTGCTTGCCGCCCCCGACGAGGCGCTCATCTCCGAGATAATGGATACCGAGGTGATATTCGCCAACACCCTGGACGACCAGGCGGACGTTGCGGAAAGGTTCAAAAAATACGACGTCGTCAGTATGCCCGTAGTCGACGGCGAGCAGAGGCTCGTCGGCCTCATCACGATCGACGACGTGGTCGACGTCATGGAAGAAGAGACCACGGAGGACATCTATAAGATGGCCGCTATGGCGCCTATCGAGGAGTCCTACATGTCCACGAGCGTGTTCTCCCTTGCGAAGAAGCGCGTCGTATGGCTGCTCGTACTCATGATCTCGGCAACGTTCACGGGCCTTATAATAACCAAGTTCGAGAACATGCTGACGGCCGTCGCGATACTGACCTCCTTCATACCCATGCTGATGGATACGAGCGGCAACGCTGGCGCGCAGGCCTCCGTTTCGGTCATTCGTTCGCTCGTCCTCGGCGAGGTGCATTTCAGCAATATCTTCAAGGTCATCTGGAAGGAATTCCGCGTAAGCATCATCGTCGGCATCTGCGTCGCGATAGTAAACTTCGTCAGGATCGTCGTCTGCTACTATATCGGCATGTACTCGCTCGACCCCGGGCAGAACATATACGTGATAGCGGGCGTCGTCTCCATGACGCTGGTGCTCGCCGTCATCTGCGCGAAGTTCGTCGGCTGTACCCTGCCCCTGCTTGCGGACAAGGCCAAGCTCGACCCCGCGCTCATGGCAAGCCCCATGATAACGACGATCGTCGACGCCGTATCCCTGCTCGTCTATTTCGGGATAGCGTCGCTGATACTGATAAAATAAGCATTAAGGAAGCCCCGGCTTTTCCCGGGGCGCGGTAGTGAAAATGGGTTTTATAGATAAGCTGCTCGGACGCACCTCCGAGCAACAGGTCAAAAAACTGGCTCCGCTGGTCGCGAAGATCAACGCGCTCGAACCTTCCATGAAGAAGCTTTCCGACAGGGAGCTTCGCGCAAAGACGGGCGAATTCCGCGAGCGTCTTAAAAAAGGCGAAACGCTGGACGATCTTCTGCCCGAGGCTTACGCCGCCGTAAGGGAGGCCGCCGTCAGGACGGTCGGCATGCGCCATTTCGACGTTCAGCTGATAGGCGGCATAGTCCTGCACCAGGGCCGCATAGCGGAGATGAAGACGGGCGAAGGCAAGACGTTGGTCGCCACGCTGCCCGCATACCTAAACGCCCTTCCCGGCGAGGGCGTGCACGTCGTCACCGTTAACGATTACCTTGCCTCCCGCGACGCTTCGTGGATGGGCAAGATCTACACCTTCCTCGGGCTGACCGTCGGGTGCATAGTCCACGATCTCGACGCGCAGGAACGCCGCGACGCCTACAACTGCGACATCACCTACGGCACCAACACGGAATTCGGCTTCGATTATCTGCGCGACAACATGGCCGTTTACAAGGCCAGCATGGTGCAGAGGAAGCTCAATTACGCGATAGTCGACGAGGTGGACTCCATCCTCATCGACGAGGCGAGGACCCCCCTTATTATCTCCGGCCGGGGCGACAAGTCGACCGACATGTACATCAGGGCCGACAGGTTCGTCCGAAGGCTCGAGCGCGGCGCGGACGTTGAAAAGAAGTCCAAGGCCGAGCTCATGCGCGGCGAGATCCAGGAGGAGAGCGGCGACTACATGTGCGACATAAAGGCCCGCACCGTCGCCCTTACTGAGCGCGGCATGCGCAAGGCCGAGGAGTATTTCAATATCGACGATATCTCCGCGACCGAGAACTCCGAGCTGAACCATTACATAATCCAGGCCTTGAAGGCGAACGCCCTCTTCACGGTCGACAAGGACTACATCGTCTCCAACGGCGAGGTGCTGATAGTCGACGAATTCACCGGCCGCATAATGCTCGGCCGCCGTTATTCGGACGGCCTGCATCAGGCGCTCGAGGCGAAGGAGGGCGTGAAGGTGCAGAACGAGAACCGCACCGTTGCGACCATCACCTATCAGAACTACTTCCGCATGTTCGCGAAGCTCGCCGGCATGACCGGTACCGCGAAGACCGAGGAGGACGAGTTCCAGGGCATTTACGATCTGGACGTTGTGGAGATACCCACGAACAAGCCCCTCGCCAGGATCGACCTGAACGACGAAATTTTCATGAACGAGGCGGCGAAATTCCGCGCCGTAGTTGAAAAGATAATCGAGGTCAACAAGACCGGTCAGCCGCTGCTCGTCGGTACTATATCCGTCGAGAAGAGCGAAATGCTGAGCGATATGCTCAAAAAGCGCGGCATAAAGCACGAGGTCCTGAACGCCAAGCACCACGCGCGGGAGGCGGAGATAGTCGCCCAGGCCGGCAAATACGGCAACGTGACGATAGCCACCAACATGGCGGGCCGCGGAACGGATATTCTGCTCGGCGGCAACCCGGGCTTCCTTGCAAGGCGCGCCATGAAGAACGACGGCTATGAGGACGAGCGCATCGAGGACGCGACCAGCTACTTCGATACCGACAACGAGGAGATACTCGAAGCCCGCCGCGTTTACAGGGAGCATTACGAGAAGTTCAAGGTCGTGACCGACGCCGAGCACGATAAGGTCGTCGCGGCGGGAGGCCTCTACATAATCGGCACCGAGCGCCACGAATCAAGGCGTATCGACAACCAGCTGAGGGGCCGCGCCGGCCGCCAGGGAGACCCCGGCAAGACCTGCTTCTACGTCTCCATGGAGGACGATCTTATGAAGCGCTTCGGCGCCGACAGGATGAACGGCCTCATGGACAGACTCTCCGGCGGAGAGGACATCAGCTTCAATTTCAAGCTGTTCAGCAGGAATATCGAATCCGCCCAGAAGCGCGTCGAGGCGCACAACTTCGATATACGAAAGAACGTCCTCCAGTACGACGACGTTATGAACCACATGCGTGAGATCATCTACGGCCAGCGCCGTCAGGTGCTCATGGGCGAGGACATACACGATTCGATCGTCCACATGATAGACGAGGCCATCGACAGCCGCGTAGACCTCTACTGCCCCGCGGGCGTGAAGAGCGAGAACTGGGATCTCGGCGGTCTCATCCACTCCGTCAAGGAGCTGCTGGCGATAGACATTCCCTCCTACGCGTTCGCCTCGAAGGATACCGGCGCTCTGAAGGCCACCATCCACGAGATCGCGGATAAGGTCTACGCCGCCAAGGAGGAGGATTTCGCCTCCCACGGCGTCGACATGCGCGAGGTCGAGAGGGTGTACCTTTTGAGGTCGGTCGACGAGCATTGGATGGATCATATCGACGCGATGGATCAGCTGAGACAGGGCATCGGCCTTCGCGCGATGGGCAGCAAGGATCCCGTCGTGGAGTACCGCAACGAGGGCTCCGATATGTTCGAGGAGATGGTAGCCGGTATCAGGGACAAGACGGCCATGATGCTCTATCACGTCGTTCTCAGGCAGAACGCCCAGCCGATAAAGCGCGAGCAGGTGGCAAAGCCCATCGAGCCCATGGGCGATTCCAAGCAGAAGCCCAAGAAGGTCGGCGCGAAGATCGGCCCGAACGATCCCTGCCCCTGCGGAAGCGGGAAGAAATACAAGAAATGCTGCGGCATGAAGCAGAGCAATTGACCGCATACAGATAAGGAGTTTTCAAATGTTAGACATCAAACGCATCAGAAGAGATCCCGAGGCGCTCGTCGAGGCCATGCGCAAGCGCCGCAATAAGGGCGCGGACGTGTCCGAGCTCTTGGAGCTTGACGGCAAACGCCGCGATCTTCTGCAGGAGGTCGAGGCGCTCAAGGCCGAGCGCAACGTCGTTTCCGCCGAGATACCCAAGCTTAAAAAGCAGGGCGTCGACGTGACGGATAAGCTTGCGGAGATGAAGAAGGTAGCCGACAGGATCAAGGAGCTCGACGCCGAGTGCGGCGAGATAGATTCAAGGCTGGAGGATCTTTTGATGAAGGTCCCCAACATCCCGCACGAGTCCGTTCCCGAGGGAGCCGACGACAAGGAGAACAAGGAGATCCGCCGCTGGAGCGCGCCCCGCGATTTCGGCTTCGAGCCCAAGGCCCATTGGGATATCGGCGAGGATCTTAACATACTGGATTTCGCCGCCGCCGGCAAGATAACCGGCGCGAGGTTCACCGTTTACCGCGGTCTCGGCGCAAGGCTCGAGAGGGCCATCATCAGCTACTTCCTCGACGTCCACACCGGCAACGGCTACACCGAGATACTGCCCCCCTACATGGTGAACAGGGCTTCCATGACCGGCACCGGCCAGCTCCCCAAATTCGAGGAGGACGCCTTCAAGGTGACGGGCACCGATTATTTCCTGATCCCGACTGCCGAGGTCCCCGTAACGAACCTCTTCAGGGGCGACATCATCGACGGGAACGAGCTGCCCATCAAGTACTGCGCGTACAGCGCGTGCTTCCGCTCCGAGGCGGGCTCCGCCGGCCGCGACACGAGGGGCCTCATCCGTCAGCATCAGTTCAACAAGGTCGAGCTCGTGAAGTTCGTAAAGCCCGAGACCAGCTACGACGAGCTTGAAAAGCTCACGAACGACGCCGAGAAGGTGCTTCAGGGCCTCGGTCTCCCCTACCGCGTGGTATGCCTCTCCACGGGCGATCTGGGCTTCTCCTCCGCCAAGACCTACGATATCGAGGTCTGGATGCCGAGCTACGGCAGGTACGTTGAGATATCCTCCTGCTCCAATTTCGAGGACTTCCAGGCGCGCAGGGCGCAGATCCGCTTCCGCCGCGACAAGAACGCCAAGCCCGAGCTCGTCCATACGCTCAACGGCTCCGGCGTCGCCATCGGCCGCACCGTCGCCGCGATACTCGAGAACTACCAGAACGAGGACGGCTCCGTCACCGTGCCCGAGGCGCTCCGCCCCTATATGCACTGCGACGTGATAAAGTAAAAGCACGTAAAAAGCGCCCCGATGCGAAAGCATCGGGGCGTATTATTTTGTTGTCACGCCTCTTCATCCGTTTCGATCTCGGGCATGGGCGGGAGCTCATCGATGGAGTGCAGGCCGAACCTTCGTAAGAAGGCGTCCGTCGTGCCGAAGAGCATCGGCCTTCCGACGACCTCTTTGCGGCCGAGCTCTTTAATAAAGCCCTGCTTCAAAAGCTGCGACACGGCGTATTCGCATCTTACTCCCCTTACCGCCTCTATATCGGCCCTCGTTACGGGCTGGCGGTAGGCGATAACGGAGAGCGTCTCCATCATGGAATCGCTGAGGTTCTTCTCCTCCGGCGGAGCGAGCAGGCGAATGAGCCAGTCGTTGTACTCGGGATTCGTGACGAGCTGTATCGTGTCGTTCGTCGAGAAGAGCCGTATGCCGCGGGAGTTCGCCTCGTATCCGCTTTCAAGCTCCGTCAGCGCGGCGGAAAGCTCAAGCGGCGACAGCGAAAAGAGCCTCGCTATCTCCGCCTTGGGCATGGGTTCCCCCGTTACGAAGAGCACGCTTTCGATCGCTCCGAGCAGCCTTGCGCCCTCGGGCTTTTCAAGCTCGGGTATGCCGTTTTCCCTTTCGGTGGTTTCCATTGTTTGCTCTGTATCAGTCGGTCTCGTCGTCATAGCTTATATCCTCGTCGTCGGAGATCAGCTCCGCCTCGTGTATCTCGATATCGCCGAAGCCCCGCTTCTGCGAAAGCTTTATCTCGCCCCTTCGCAGCATTTCGAGCAGGGACATGAACGTGACGATTATCTCCAGCTTGCATTTGCCCTCGACGAATTCGAGGAACATCAGCCTGCCGCCGCTCTCCTTAAGGCGCTTCCTTATGCCGCCCGTGCAGGCCCTTATCGTGAACCTGTCCGCTTCGATGCTCCTGACTGGCGCGTCGCGCTCCTCCGCGGGGAGCCTGCCGAGCGCGATCAGAAGGGCGTTGTACAGCCCGTCCACCGTGGTGTCCTTCAGGTAGATCTCCCTCGGCGGGAGGGGATACTCCATCGGCAGCCTCGAATGCAGGAGCTTTGCGGATTCGTTGAGCTCGCGAAGCCCCTTCGAGGCCTCCTTGAAGGCCTTGTATTCGCGCAGCTGACGGATCAGCGCCTCGCCGGGATCCTCCTCCTCTTCCTCATCCTCGCGCCTCGGCTTTGGCATGAGGGAGCGGGATTTCATGTAGACGAGCGTCGCCGCGACGGATATGAACGAGCTTGCCTGCTCCATATCGAGCTCGTCCAGCTCGGAAAGATAGGACAAAAACTCCGAAGTTATCTCGGAGATGAAGACCTCCCTTATATCGACCTCCGCCTTTTCGATGAGGAAAAGGAGCAGATCGAGAGGCCCGTCGAACTGCTTTATGTGGACGTGATAGCCCTGTTCGCGATCCAGTACTTCTTCCATATCACCCAATGAGGTTCGCAGCGGCTGAGAACAGCTTTATGAACAGGCCAAACAGCCATTCCACCGCGCCGCCGATTATCGAAATGCCCATCCTCGAAAGTATGAACGAGAGGGCGATAAAGCCGTAGAGTATGTATCTTCCGTTCTTCTGAAGCCAGTAAACGGCCTTTGCCCCGAGAAGCTTGCCGAATACGAGCGTGAATATGTGCGAGCCGTCGAGCGGATAGACGGGGATGAAGTTGAAAATGGCAAGGCCGCAGTTCAAATACCCCAACATTACGAGGAACGTGAACAGCATATCGGGGAGCGTATTGCCGGACATCTTCTCGTATTTTGCGAGGAACACGTAGAGGAACGCGGATACGAGCGCGATTATGAGGTTCGTGAATATGCCCGCGAAGCTTACGATGAACTCGCCCTTGCGGTAGTTTTTGTAATTCCTGGGATTGACGGGAACGGGCTTTGCCCAGCCGAAGCCCACGATTATCAGCATGAGGAAGCCCACGGGATCGATATGCGCCATGGGATTCAGCGTCATTCGGCCCATGTTGAGGGCGGTATCGTCGCCCATGCGGTGCGCGGCGTGCGCGTGCGCCCATTCATGGAAGCTCAGCGAAACGACTATCGCGATCAGGTACAGAAAGAAGTAGATGACCTTCGACATTATGTCGCCGTCGCCGAGAAGCAGATTTATCAGCATCCGTTTTCTCCTTCAGTGCGGGGACGAAAGCCCCGCGGTTCTTTTTCCTATTATACCCCAAAGCCGCGTTTTCCGCAACCGTAAAAGGCAAAAGCCGATTTCATTCTTGCAAATCGGCCCGGGATGCGGTATCATATATCCTGTAAACGATCCACCGAAAAGAGGTAGAATATGGAAAAGACCAAGAAAAAGCGCGGCTTTGTAAAGGCGCTCCGCGGCGTGCTCATCGGCGTCGCCGCAGTTATACTGATACTCGTCCTGGCGTTCCTTGCGCTGACTCTGACAGAGTACAAGCCGAAGGACGTCGAGAAGATGGATCCCCCCGTCGGGACGGACAGCCTCGCCTTGGGAAGAGAGCTCACGATAGTCTCGTTCAACACGGGCTACGCGGCTCTCGGCGAGAACGCCGACTTCTTCATGGACGGCGGCAAGACCACCATGCCCGAAAACAAGGAGGAGGTCGAGACCAATATCGCCGGCATTTCCAAGACTCTGCAGTCCCTCGGCGCGGATATTTACATGCTGCAGGAGGTCGACACGGATTCCAAGCGCTCCTTCCATATCAACGAGGCGGAGGCCTACTCGAAGGCGCTCGATCTGCCTAACAGCTACGCGCTCAACTACTCCTCCGCGTTCGTGCCCTTCCCCGTCTCCTCCATGATGGGCAAGGTCAACAGCGGCCTCGCCACCTATACGGGGCTCGCGGTCTCGGATGCGGAAAGGATACAGCTGCCCATCCCCTTCTCCTGGCCCGTTAGGTGCTTCAACCTCAAAAGATGCCTCCTCATCGACCGCATCCCCATCGACGGTTCCGATAAGGAGCTCGTGATAATCAACCTGCATCTCGAGGCCTACGACAGCGGCGAGGGCAAGATCGCGCAGACGAAGATGCTCTACGATCTGCTTTCCGCCGAATACGAGAAGGGCAATTACGTCATCGCGGGCGGCGATTTCAACCAGACCTTCCCCGGCGCGTATTATTACGAGCCTCTCAAAGAGGGCAACTGGATGCCCGGCACGCTCGAGAACGATCTGCCCGAGGGCTTCAAATTCGTGTTCGACGACAGCAAGCCCACCTGCAGGCTGCTCGACGTTCCCTACAAGGGAAATCCCGCGCCGCAGTATTACATAATCGACGGATTCATCGTTTCCGAGAACGTGAGCGTCTCCTCAGTCGAGGTCGTCTCCACCGATTTCGTCAACTCCGATCATCAGCCCGTCAAGCTCGTGATCACCCTCAACTGACCCGAAGGAGCAAAAGAATGGCAAAGCGCAAAAAGATAGAAAAGAACACCCCCGAAATGCTCTGGTCGGACAGGAAGCGCATACTCGGTATGCCCCTGACCTTCATCAAGTACAGCCTCAGCGAGGACAGGCTCTTCTTCGAGACGGGCTTCTTCAACACGAGGAGCGACGAGATACTGCTTTACCGCGTGCGCGATATCAGCGTGACCATCTCCTTCTGGCAGAGGTTCACGAAGGTCGGCACGGTGACCGTCAACTCCACGGACACCTCCGCGCCGATACTCGCGATGCGCAACATAAAGCAGCCCCGCGAGGTGAAGGAGCTGATCCATAAGCAGGTCGAAAAGGCGAAGCTCGCATACAGGGTGCGCTACACCGAAATGATGGGCGACCTGGGCGCGGGCGTTCCCGGTATGCCCGGAGGCCCCGTGGATCTCGACGGCGACGGCATACCCGACGCGCTGGAGAACGAATAACGAGCAAGCCCCGAAAGGCTGCATCCCCTTGACAGATGCGCCGCTGCGGGGCTTGTTTTTTATCTCATCCCGGCGGGATTGACCATATCCTGCGGCTCGGCGTCCTCGGGAGCGAACCTTTCGCCGTTCACCTGTATTTCAAGTGAGTCGATATCGTAAAGCTCAGAGAGCGTCAGGAACACCGTCCTGTAAGCGAGGGAATAAAGCCCCTCCGTATCCTTCACGGCCTTGAAATCCTCCGAGAGGTTCACGGTCGCCCTGCCGTTCTCCACCGCCGCGCCGAGCAGCAGCGTGTTTTCGGGGAAGCACGGCCTCAGCCCCTTCTGCTTCGAGCCCTCTATCAGCGCGGAAACGACGGAATACGCCGTGGGCTCCTTGCCCATGTATTTTGTGACGGGGACCGTCACCGCGCCGCTCATGTTCGGGAACCAGAGCACGGCCTCGGAGACTCCCGCCATGGTGGCGATCTCCTCGTTCTCGGGATTGAGCGGGTACGCGCCCTGCCTTACGGGCAGCTCGGCGCCGTTTTCAAGCCTGCCACCCGAGCCGTTCCTCGTTATCGTAACGGTCGAGACCGTCGGGAATTCCGTAAGGGTGTTGACGATTGTTTCTATCATGTTAAGCTCCGCCTCCGCGGAGGGAAGCGCCCACTCCCCCGTCATGTCGACGAGCGCGTTCCCGTCCCTAATGGAGATCGTGAATCCCGCGCCCTCGGGGATGGAAGTGACGAGCCCCATCTCGCGCGCCGCGGAGGCGTTTTCGGGCGTGGAAACGAGACAGGCGAGGCATGCCTTGGCGATGCCCGTCTCCCAAGGGATGAGCTTCGACACGGGGACTATGAATCCCTCGTCGGAGACGAAGTAGAGCGTGCTCCTTCTGAAGGTCGCCTCCGCGTCGGGCGTTTCGGCGGGAGCTTCGGTTGGAACGCAGACGGGATCGGGCTTGCCGTTCTTCCCGTTCGAGCAGGAGAGCAGCGCGCACGCGAGCAGTATCGTAAGCAGCAGACAGACGAGCTTTTTAATTGCCATATCAGAACACCTCTATCATATTTCGCATAATTATTATTCCGCGCCTCAAAAAATAATGATTAACACGGCGGAAGAAGTATGATAAAATAGAGCCGAGGGAATCATCGGAGGTTCGATATGGATCCTGAAAACGTCGTTAAGAACGAACCGCGCCCGCATTCCGGGCACAGGGCTCGCCTGAAAAAGAGGTTTGCCGAGAAGGGCTTCGCCGCGCTCGACGACAAGGAGCTTTTGGAGCTCGCGCTTACCTATTCCATCCCCCGCAGGGACGTGTTCCCCTTAGCTCGGGATCTCGTGCACAAATACGGGAGCTTTGACGGCGTGCTCTGCGCGGACCCCGCGGAGCTTCTTGCGGACAGCCGCATTTCCGAGCATACGCTCCTGCTTTTGAAGCTGCTCGGCGGCATAAGGAACGGCTCCGGCAGGTCCATCGAGTATCGAAGGGAAAGGCTTACGAGCATTATAAGCGCGGTCAAATACTGCCACAAGGCTCTTAGCGGCTTTACGGAGGAGGTCGTTATAGTGCTCCTCCTCGGAGGCGACGATTACGTCGAGGAGCTTACGAAGGTCTCCTACGGGTCGGGCACGGCGGCGCTCATGCCTGTCGGCAAGATACGCGATATAGCGAGGCGTTCGGGACTTCACCGTTTGATAGTCGCGCACAATCATCCCTCCGGCAACGCCGCCCCCTCGTCCGAGGACATAGTGGCGACGACCAAGCTGCAGGAAGCGCTTTCAAAATGCGGGCTGACGCTGCTCGAGCATATAGTCGTTGCGGGGAACACCTGCACCGCGCTCATGCATCACCAGACGATAACCGTGAACGAGATCCCCGGCGATACCCCGTGGAAGGATTCCGCTCCCGACGGCGCGCGGCTTTTCACGAGCGAATATTGAAACGGAAATAAAAAAGCCTTCCGCAAGGGTGCATTCACTTAAGGAGATGCAGGTTTTCAGCCTATAGAAACCCAATGAATACAATAAGATCCGGGGATGGCGATGTCCTCGGATCTTTCTTTCGTATTTGGCTGAAAACCGCGAAGCGTCTCAAAAGAGGAGATTTTTGTGCCGGGCAAGGCGAAAAGCGCAGGAATACTCGTTAGCGGTCTTTCGAGCATTTTCAACGCGGCACGGCGCAAAAAGATACCTTTTGAGGCTGTTTATCCTTAAGTGAATGCGCCCAAGGAAGGCTTTGTTTCATTTTCCATCAGTCCTTTATTACGAGCCCCACCGGGCAATGATCGCTGCCCATCACTTCCTTGTAGATGAGGGCGTCCTCTATCCTTTCAGCAAAGCGGCGGCTCGTGAGGAAATAGTCTATGCGCCAGCCGACGTCCTTCTCCCTCGCGCGGAACATATAGCTCCACCAGGTATAGGCCGCCTTTTCGGGGTAGACCGTGCGGAAGGTGTCTATGAATCCCGAATCGAGGAGGGCGGTCATCTTGCCCCTCTCCTCGTCGGTAAAGCCGGCGTTGCCGCGGTTGGACTTGGGATTCTTAAGGTCGATCTCGTTGTGGGCGACGTTCATATCCCCGCAGACGATAACGGGCTTGTCCGCGTCGAGCGAAAGCAGGTATTCGCGGAAGGCGTCCTCCCACTCGCACCTGTAAGGGAGCCTTTCAAGCTCGCGGCGGGCGTTTGGCGTATAGACGGTCACGAAATAGAATTCGCCCATATCGAGGGTTATTACCCTGCCCTCGCCCTCGAACCTTTCGCCCATGTCCATGCCGTAAAACACGCGAAGCGGCTCCTTCTTGGTGAATACCGCCGTGCCGGAATAGCCCTTCTTTTCGGCGTAGTTCCAGAAGCAGTGATAGCCCTCGGGCGCGAATTCGAGCTGACCTGCCGTCAGCTTGGTCTCCTGCAGGGCGAAAACGTCGGCGTCCTCCGCCGCAAAGAAATCGGCAAAGCCCTTGCCCATGCAGGCCCTTAACCCGTTTACGTTCCAAGAAATGAGCTTCATGCTTATGATCCTTTGCCTTTGCCTTGCAAAGGCGTCCTTTCCTATGATATTTGACGGTTTCGCGTCAGCGAAATTGACGCGCGGTCTGCGGCAAAGTCAAATTCATGAAGTTTGAAGATCGTCGATTTTCAAACTTTAATCCCCTTATCAGATGTAGAATGTGTTGCCGCCTATGAACTCCCTCAGAACGGAGGTCGGCGGTATCTCATCCTCGACGTCGGCCTCGAGGAAGTAATTGAGGTACTTGACTATGGAGCGGGCCATGTAATAGTATTCGCTCTCCTTCGGCACGGTCAGAAGCAGCGGATAGATATGGCGCTTCATGATGGCGGGCTCGTAATGGAGGATCGTGTTGAGTATCATATCCGCCTGTTCCTGATAGGTGAATATCCACTTTGCCTCGCCCCTTCTTACGCTCGGCCACATGGAGAGCGTGCGCTCCATGGAAGCGCCGCGCGTTTCGTGATCGCGCACGAGGCGGCGGAGCAGCCTCAGATCGGTCGTGCGGACTCGGTTGTGGTCGTCGAGATTGATCGTCGTGAGAGCGCTGACGTACACGCGGAAGACCTTATCCATGTCTATATCCTCGCCCAGCATGCGGGGATTGAGGCCGTGTATGCCCTCGATTATGAGGAGCTGATCCTTGCCGCAGCGCATGACATTCCCGTGCTCCTTGGGTTTTTGCGTGATGAAGTCGAATATCGGGGTCTCGACCTCCTCGCCCGCCATGAGGAGCTTGAGGTCGTGATTGAAGCGCTTTATGTCAAGGGCTTCGATATGCTCGAAATCGAGCTCTCCGTCCTCGTCCCTCGGGCAGAACTGCCTGTCGCAGTAGTAGTTGTCGAGCGATATCATAAGCGGATCGAGCCCCTCCGCGCGAAGCTGGGTGGCGATCCTGTTGGCGGAGGTCGTCTTGCCGGAGGACGAGGGCCCCGCTATCATAACGGCCTTCGCGCCCCTCTGTATTATCGCGTCGGCGGTCTTGGCGAACATCTTTTCATGCAGGGCCTCGTTGACCCTTATCAGCTCGCGCACGGAGCCGTTCTCTACCCTTGTGTTGAGCTCGTTCGCGGTGGAGCAGGTCATAAGCCTGCCCCAGCTGTCCGACCTTCTGAACACCTCCGCCATCTTGGGCGAGGGCACGTACTCTGCGGCCTTTTCGGGATCGGCCTTGTCGGGCCGCATCATAACGAGCCCGCCCGTAAGATAGTGCAGGTCGAACACGGGAACGAAGCCCGTGGAGGGCGCGGTCTCGCCGTAATAATAATCGATGTATTCGCTGTATTCGGGGCAGCGGTAGACGTCGAAATAGCTGAATCTGCGCCATTTTAACAGCGCGGCCTTATCGAGCTGACCGTCCTTCTCGAAGAAGGAGAGCGCGTCCGAAATGCTCATGCGCTTCCTGACGAGCTTGAGATCCCGCTTTATGACGCTTCTCATCTCTTCCTTCAACAGGAGCATATCCTCGGGCGAGAACTCGGGCTCCTTTTCGATGGTCATATAAAGCCCGTCGCCGAGGGAATACTTGACGAACACGCGCGCGTCGGCAAAGAGCTTCCTCACGCACATTATGAGGACGAACTGGAGCGTGCGCTCGTACACCCTGGAGCCGCCTTCGTCGCCGTAGCGGAGCAGGGATACGGACGCCTCGTACAGCGGAGTGTAGGCAAGATTGAATATCTCGCCGCCGATCCTTGCCGCGATTGGTCTGTCCTTTACGCCGCTTCCCATGAGGCCGATGGCCTCTGCGGCTTCCATAATGGTCTGCCCCTGCCGCATCTCGAAGGGGAGGCCTTCTATCGTTACTTTCATAGTCTTTTCGCCTTTTTTCACGCCGTTAGTTTCGGCTTTCTTATTTATCCATTATATTATAACCCGCCGTTCCATGCAACATTTAATTGGAGGGGCTTATGAATTTTGCCCCGCTCGCGGCCCTTTTCCCTATTGCATTGCGCGGTTCTTTGGATTATAATACGCATGAAAAACAGATACAGCTCCGCTGGGCGCGCATGGCGATGGGAGACCTCGCCAAGCTGAGATCGAGCCTTTGAACCTGTTGGGGTAATACCTGCGTAGGGAAGCGGTACGGAAAAACCGGCACAATGCCTCCGCACCGTTTGCGGGGCGTTTTGTTTTGGGAGGAACAATGGCACTCATAGTATTGGGAATACTGCTCGTCATCGTCGGCGGTTTCGGCGCGGGCTACGGCATTTTCGGCAATTTCGCCGAAGTCGCCGAGGGAAGCTTCATCGCCAAGATGGGCGATTACGCCTCGCTCACGTTCATACTCGTCGGCGCAGCGGTACTGCTTTTCGGCCTCGTGATGCTGATAATCGGGCTCAAGTCCAAGCCCAAGATCGGCACGCTTCAGCTCGTCGAGAGCGCTATAATGATAGCCGTCGCCGTCGTGCTGAACGAGTTTTTGAAGATCCCCTCGCCTCTCGGCGGCGGTGTTACCGTTGTCAGCATGCTGCCCATCGTCATCATCAGCCACAGGTATAAAGCCGGCTGGGGCCTCTTCACGGCGTTCGTGTTCAGCCTCATAGAGCTCGTGTTCGGCCTTAAGAACGTCGGCTATGCGGAGAGCGTAATTATGGCCGCGGGCATAATCTTCCTCGATTACGTGCTTGCCTACACCGTGATCGGTCTTTCCGGCATATTCGGTCAGAGCCGCGGCGCGGTCGCCGTCGGCATCGCCGTAACGTTCACCCTCCGCTTCATCTGCCACTGGGTCGCCGGCGCGTGGATCTGGGACGTTTGGATGCCCGACGAGTACATGGGCATGACCATGACGAATCCCTGGATCTATTCGGCCCTCTACAACGGCTGGTACATGGCCGCCGAGCTCGTAATTACCGAGATCGTCGCCATGCTCATCTACAAGCCGCTTGAAAAATACTTCCGCGGAGCTCCGCTGAAGTAAAGCCATGACCGAAAAAGCCTCCCCGCAGACCGCGGGGAGGTTTTTTCGCGTTCGCCAAGTCTCCGTTATATCCCCTTTGTTTTTTTATTTGGGTATGTTATAATAATCAAAAAGGAGGTGCGCGTATGATTGGATTGACAGGCGGCATCGCATCAGGCAAAAGCACCGTTACGGCGAGGCTTCGCGCTCTCGGCGCGTTCGTTGCCGACGCGGATCTCGTCTCGCGCGAGGCGGTCGCATCCCCCGAGGTGCTTTCAAGGATACGCGAGGCGTTCGGCGATTCGGTGATCGCCGCGGACGGCACGCTTGACAGGCTCGCTCTCGCGGAGAAGGTGTTCTCCTCCTCTGCGAAGACGGCTCAGCTTGACGCTATCACCCACCCCGCCATTATTAAGCGGCTCCTCGAGCTGACCGGCGAAGCGGAAAAGGCGGGCGTTTATCCCCTCGTTTTCGTCGACGCGGCGCTCCTCATCGAGTCGGGCTTCAACAAATACTGCGACGGCGTATGGCTCGTGACCGCTAACAGGGACGTCCGCATACGGCGCATAATGGCGCGCGACGGGCTCTCCTACGACGACGCGGTGAACAGGATCGACCGTCAGATGAGCGACGAGGAGAAGCTTCCCTTCGCGACGACGGTGATCGAGAACGATTCCACTATAGAAGAACTCATAAAGCGCGTGGACGAGGCCTTCTTTGAAGAGGCCGCGGGAAGAAGGAACGGCCTTCCCGGAAAGGACGATTATTTTGAAGAGAACGGGGACGCGTTCACGGAGGAGTAAAAAGCTCCCCGCGTTCATTCCCATACTGCTCATACTGCTTGCCGCGGCGGCAGGCGCTTTTCTGCTGCTCAGGCCCTACGTCGGGAGGACGGTCTCGAAGGCGGTCTATCCCTTAAGATACGCAGAAGAGCTGAAGGCCGCCGCCGACAGGTACGGCCTTGACAGGGCGCTCGTCGCCGCCGTGGTGAACACCGAAAGCGGCTTCAGGAGCGACGCCGTCTCCGGCGACGGGGCGGTCGGCCTGATGCAGGTGCTACCGAGCACCGCCGAGTGGATCGCCTTCGCAAGGCGCGCCGAATACGAGGAGGGCTCCCTCTTCGATCCCGAAACCAATCTCGACTACGGCTGCTGGCTGCTCCGCTATCTGCTCGACCGCTACGGCGGCAGCGTGAGGAACGCGCTGATCGCCTACAACGCGGGGCACGGAAGGCTCGAAAGCTGGCTGAAGGAAGGCGCCGACGAGAACGGCGAGCTTATCAACATTCCCTACGCCGAAACGCGGAACTACGTTGAAAAGGTCACCTCCGCCAAGGAAAAATACGAAAGCATCTATGAAGAAGAGCTCCTTAAAAACTGAATCGAAGCGCGCGCTGGCCCTGCTTTTGGCGCTGCTTTTCTGCGTTCTCGTTTCCGGCTGCAGGCGCGGGAAGGATCCTAAAGCCGATCCCTTTGAGACGGCGGCTCCCTCCCCCTCCCCCGAGGCGACGGAAGCGCCCTCGCAGGGGGGCACGCTTCGTCTGCCCATACCCGTGAACGCCCCGTACGAGGATCCGCTCCTCGTCAACACGGAGGAGATGCTGTACCTGTTTTCGCTCGTCTACGACAGCCTTCTGACCGTCGATCCCTCGGGCGAGATACAGCCCTGCCTCTGCGAGAGCTGGGTGGGCGAGGGCGACGGCGCGTGGCTCCTCAAGCTGCGCGAAGGCGTGAAATGGCACGACGGCTCGGGCGTCATCCGCTCGCAGGAGGTGCTGGACACCTACAACGCGCTGATACTCATGGAGGACAGCTATTACAAGCACTGCCTCGATCACATAGTATTCATGCAGGCGGCGGACACCTTCTCCGTCCGCGTCAAGTTCGATATCCCCGGCATTATGGGGCTTTACTCCCTCGTATTCCCGATAAGGAAGGCGGGCGCGCCGCTGATCGGCACGGGCGCGTACAGGCTGGAGCACAGGGACGACAGCAGGATAAAGCTCACCGTCAACACCGAATGGTGGGATAAGCTCCCCTACGTCGAAAAGGTCGTTTTCGAGGAGCGCGACTCCAACTCCACCGCGCTCGCATCCTATGAGGCGGGCCAGCTGAACTTCGTCCCGACGGACATACTGACGGCCGGCAGATACTCCGAGGCGGGCGTGACCTCCGTTTACGACGTTATGACTCAGAATATGGAGGTCCTGCTCTTCAACCACGTCGGCTCCGTATTCAAGGACCTCGATCTCAGGCTTGCCGCGGCGCACGGCATCAACCGCAGCCGCATAATAACCAACGTGTATTCCAACCGCGCGAGGGCCGCCGACGTGCCCATCCCGCCCGACAGCTGGCTTTACGACAGCCGAAGCGCCGTTTTGAACTACGATCCGGATCTTTCGCTGAGGCTCATAGAGGAAGCGGGCTTTACCGTGCAGTCGAAGGAAGGTCTGAGGTATTCGAAGGACGGACGCCATCTGTGGATAAGGCTCCTTACCAGCGCGACCACCGAGAATACGGTGAGGAGTGACGCCGCCGCGATGATCGCCTCCCAGCTCGAACAGCTCGGCTTCAAGGTGGAGATCACCACCGCGCCCCATACCCTCGGCGACGCGGAGAGCGAATTTTTGACCGCTCTCAAGGCGGGCAACTGGGATATAGCGCTCGTTGGCTTCAATCTCGGCCTCAACTTCGACGTTACGAGCTATATCGACGTGAACGGCGCGAACAATTTCGGGAACGTCTGCGATTGGGATCTCATCGAAAAGGCGATGTACATGGCCGCCGCCCAAACCGAGGAGGATCTGCGCGACGCTGCCTACGATTTCCAGAGCTACTTCGTTTCGACAGTTCCCTTCATGCCCCTTTATTTCAGGCTCAACAGCATCATCTGCTCCTCCGAAATAAAGGGCATCGAGGGAGCGAGGGAACCTTTCCTCTTCTTCGGCGAAAAGAACTGGCATATAGAAAAATAAAGTGAACGAACAACGATCCCGAGGGCAAGGGTGCATTCACTTAAGGAGATGCAGGTTTTCAGCCTGTAGAACCCAATGAATACAATAAGATCCGGGGACAGCGATATCCCCGGATCTTTCTTTTGTTTTTCGGCTGAAAACCGCGAAGCGTCTCAAAAGTGGAGATTTTTGTGCCGGGCAAGGCGAAAAGCGCAGGAATACCCGTTAGCCGTCTTCCGAGCATTTTTAACGCAGCACG